>NZ_CP014571.1:947611-1263482 GCF_017357425.1 Arthrobacter sp. D5-1
AAGGCTTCCTACCCCGCCTGCTGAGTTGCAAAGCCTGGTCGCCCGGACGCTTACCAGCTTGGATGTCCTGGGCCAAGAATCCTGCACCGATCGCCTGCGAAGACAAACGAAGCGAAGCCTGCGATGCCGCAATTACCCAGGCCAACGGGGAAATCAGGCCGCTCATCACCGTTCTTGACGCTTGGAAGCCGTACACGCGCTAATCGATAGCGGCCCGAAGCGACGGGCAACTCCGAAGGTATTACACCCAGGAGGCCCACCTGGCCAGACCGTCAGCTTTCCGTGCAGCCGATCTTCCAGCGGAATTTCTTTCCGGGTCGGGAACACACCGAGTATTTCCGCCGAGGCTTATCTCATATTTACCGGTAGTGAGTCCCAAGACGAATTTCTCGGGCTAAGACTACAGTTGTTTTGACGAAGTTCTCGCCTCCGTACCGGCATACTTCACGGCATCACCCGGAAAACCGGCCTTTTTGGAACGGAGAACCTGCACCGCGGAATCGGCTCTGATCAGAGAGAAACGTGCTGTAACAGCTCTACTTTGCGGTCGACGAGGTGCTGGGGTTGGCAGGGAGGCCGAAATTTTCGGGATACAGCTCTTTGTAGATTGCGGTTTGGTCCCCGGCAACGCAGACGCTGTCCATCTCCAGACTGGAGCCTTTTACATTTGCGGTGAAGGAGATTCGGTGTCCGTCGTTCCCGGCAGCGTTGAGGTCGATGAGCCCTGGATCCCGTGGTTCGGTTTGCGTAGTGAAACCCTTGGATTCCCAGAACGCCTTGACCAGCTCCACAGACGCTTCCAAATCGAGGGGCTCCATAGTTTGGCTCAGGACGCTGTAGTTCACGCCGTCTTTGCCGTCGCTGGTGCTGCAGCTCATGTTTCGGAGACCTTCGTCCTTCCACTTCTGGGGTCCGATAGCTTTTTGGGTTTCCGTTTTGAAGGCGTGGAGGTCCGCGAGGGCCTGTTTAAGTTCTTCGACCTGGGCTTTGACGGTTGCGGGGTCGCTGGGATTGCTTGAGCCGGTCATGGTGTTCTCCGGGGTAGGGGGCGTGCAGGCACTCAGTGCAATGCTCGCGCAAAACAACGCGACAATTATGCGGCGCGCCTTTAGACGGTTCTTGGGTTCATGGGGCATGCGGTTCACTCTTCCTGAGTTGTTCACCGGCCCGCAAATCCGGCCGGTGGCGATACTGGTCGTGCGCCTGGCAGGATACGGTCTCCGTTGCCGGTTGTTGTCAGGGCCGCCTCGTACAGAGCGGTGGTGTCCTTGTTTAGATACCCGTAGCCGTTGCCGCCATTTTCATGTACCAGTGTGTTGTGTTCTGTGGTGCCGTGATATTGGGTCCCGTCGATCGTGGCCTCTTCTGAGGAGAACACTTTCGCGCCGAAGGATTCCAGGCGCGGATCCTGGCGCAGGAAGCGGCCCATTTGGGCCAGTCCATCGCCTGCGGCGTGGGTGGCGTAGACCTGGCCGGCTGGGACGTGGAGGTCTCCGGTGTTTCGGATCTCTTTTTCTATGCCGGCGGAGCCGAGCATCGTGAAGGAGGCGACGCGCAAATCCGCAGCAGCAAGAGCGTTGGACGTCACGGTGGTGCCGTAGGAATGGGCCAGTACGTTCAGGGTTTCCGGGGTCCTGTTGCCCAAACCCTCTCTGACGGCGTTGAACCCCTGAAGGTCTGCGACGAACCGGTCGGCACCGGCCCGGGCGGCATCGCCGCTGTTCACGGTCGGAACAGTGGGAGGCTCGTAGTTGATCCATGCCACCACCGCAAAGGACTTGCCCGGGTCGTTTCGGCTTTGTCGCTTCTGGAGGTTCGCGGCGTTTGTTGCCCAGTCGTTGAAGCCGCTTTGCGGTGTGATGAGCATGCCGGACACTGCGTAGGTAACGTTGTCGGCCGTATCGGGGTTGCCCGCAGAGACCTGTGCCTTCGGTGGGCCGTGGGTGAGGTCGAAACCGAGCAGGGCAGCTTCGCCTGAGGCTCCCGCGTTGACGAGGGCTTGACCGATACCGTCAAGGGCTTTCTGCTGCGTTTGCAGCTGTATCCAGTGCGGGTTTTGAATGGACCGCCCTGTGCTGGTGAACAAGGACTCCGGCGTCCTGGCGAGTTCGGCGTTGATGCGCTCCTGCTCGGTAAAGAGACGTATCCGGTTGGCTTCATTCCGGGCAGTGGCGGTGACTCCGTTCAGGTTCCCGATAACCCCGGGGAGGGCTTCGATCAGGAGCTTCTGACTAGCACCGGGTTTAATTGTTCTGCCGGCGACGGTCTGGCCAAGACCGGCCCACCACTTGGCTATCACCACGGGGTCAAGCCCCGGTTGGCTGAGGAGCCCCTGAAGCCGGTCCTTGTTCGCAGGGGCGGCGAGCCAGGCTTTCAATTGATCGGCGTTCAGGGCCCCGACGTCATTCAAACCGACTTGCCCGGCTGGCGCGTACTGTATGAGGGCGCTGTTGAGCATGGTGTCAACCATGGAACCGCTGCCGGCTGTTTCGAATGCCGCGGCGATCTGCTCAAGCCAAGCCGCGTCAGCGGCGTTCTGCATCAGAAGCTGCTCGAAACCGGACACAACTGTGACAATGCCCATGTTCACCCAGGAACACGATGCGGTGAATCCGCTCCACGCGCTCCGGACTCTCCCCAGCTCCGCGTCCAGGATGTTCGAGGAGGCGCGGGACTGGGCTACAAATTCCCGCAGCTTTCCAGGATCAGCCGAGCTGGTTGCGCCCCCCGCTCCGCCGGCGAACCGGGCCCGGTCCCTCGCCGAGAACACCGCTGAAATCGTCGGTGCAGCGACCGGCCATTCCATGGGCATCGGATCGCTCGCCACGCTCTGGAAAGTCTGAAAGTGTTGTTCACGGATATCGGCGCGTTGCCGCCAGGCGGTGAGTTTCTTTAGCCGAGACTTCTCCTCCTGCGCTTTGAGCTTTGCTTGCCGGACGTCCTCCGCCAACGCTGCGAGAACCCCGGCAAGCCTGGCGCGGTCATCAGCCCTGATGGCACAAGCCTGGGTGAATAGCTGCGCGTATCCGCCTTTGAAGTCCTCCACAGCATGATCCATGGTCCCGTCCAGGAACCCACCCTCGCCACGCAGAACCTGATCCGCTGAATCAGCAGCACTGATCACAGCGTCGGCAGCGCCATCATTAAAGACAATCCCGACGTCCGCGCCGTCACCAAAGTTAAAACTCATGCCCGTCCCCCATAAAGCGAACAATAAATCCAACGATTAGCATAACCCATGTAGCCGGCCAAAGGACTCCACAGCTGCAGGACTTTAGAATGGATGAATGCCCGATGAAATGAATAAGCGCCAATTCCTGACGATTGAGCAGGTCGCGGAGGAACTCGCAACCAGTGAGGTGCAGATCCGTTCCATGCTCAAGTCAGGCCAACTCAAGGGGACAAGCGCGTCCTACCGGAAGCCCCTCGCAGCAAACCTGACTGCATCCTCCATGGTGTGCCACATGATAGTTCCATCGACCGGTCGATTAAGCGGCTTCGTGAAGTAACTCGGATCCGGTCCATCATCCTTTACAAGTACGCCGATCTCTTCCGAACCCTCATCCCAGACTCTGCGGATCATCCACTCATTAAGGTTGCGATCTTGGTTGGTGACCTCGTACGTGTACTGGCCGATCTTGAGGCGCAAATACACAATTTCGTCTTCCCTGCTCATGGCATATCCCTTCAACCTAGACTCAGTTTCAGACGCTCTAGATCACGCAGTTTCACAGTCGCGTGTGGGCAAAATTTGGGCAGCCGCCTAGTCCGGACATGAAGAAAGGCCCCGCCTCCCTCATAAACAAAGGGAAGCAGGGCCTTTCTCATTGGCGGTGACGGTGGGATTTGAACCCACGTTGGCTTTTACACCAAACAACATTTCGAGTGTTGCACCTTCGGCCGCTCGGACACGTCACCAACTGAAATAGGCTACCCGAGATTGGCCCCGTTCCCCAAAACGAGCCCCTCTGGACCCACCTCAAAAGGCAGGTGGCACACCCTTCAATCCACGCCAACTTCCGTCCGCCGCTCCGCACCGATAGATTCGTAAGCATCATGACGATTTCGCAGGAACACGAACGGAAACAAGGGCACGAAGCCCACGCCTACTGGGTCACTGAGACGGGCGATGGTGAGCTGCGGCAGGAAGCCCTGCCGGCAAGGCAGGAAGGTGAAGCCCTCGTCAGGACCTTGTACTCAGGCGTCAGCCGGGGCACGGAGCGCCTGGTCCACGAAGGCCGCGTCCCGGAGCGCGTGGCTGACCTCATGCAGGCCCCGCACCAGGAGGGCGACTTCCCGGGCCCTGTGAAGTACGGCTACCTGAGTGTGGGGACGGTCGAGCAAGGGCCGGAAGAGTGGGTAGGAAGAACTGTCTTCAGCCTGCATCCCCATCAGGACTTTTACGTGATCCCCACCAGTCAGCTCACGGCAATCCCCGAGGACGTCCCGGCCAAACGCGCCGTTCTAACCGGCATCGTCGAAGTCGCCATCAACGCCCTCTGGGAAGCCGGGCCGCGGCTGGGTGACCGAGTCGTCGTCGTCGGGGGTGGCCTGGTGGGTGGGGTCTTGGCCACACTCCTGCGGAAATATCCATTGGGTCGCCTGCAGTTGGTGGATGCGGACCCGGAGAAGCAAAAACTCGCGCAAACACTCGGCATCGATTTCGCCCTCCCCGAGAACGCACAAGCCGATAACGACATCGTCTTCCACTGCTCCGCGTCCAACGAGGGCCTTAAGCTGAGCCTGCAATTGGCCGGCGACGACTCGGACGTCATCGAGCTCTCCTGGTTCGCGGACAAGGAAGTCACACTCCCGCTCGGCGAGGACTTCCACGCCCGCAGGCTGAACATCCGTTCCAGCCAAGTCGGCGCCGTTGCCCTTCCACGAAGGCACCGGCGAACCAACGCCCAGCGCCTGCAGGAAGCGGTAAACCAGCTCAAAGACCCGCTGTTCGACACGTTCCTGAGCAGCGAATGCCAGTTCCAGAACCTGCCCACCACACTCGTTAAATTGTTCGAACGGCCCGGCGGTTTCTGCCACGTGGTCGCCTATCCCACCCCGGAGGATTAGTACATGTTCAGCCTGACCGTCCGACGCCACTTCATGATCGCCCACAGCCTTCCCCGCGAAGCGTTCGGCCCGGCCCAGGGCCTCCATGGTGCAACGTTTGTGGCCGAGGTCAGTTTCCGCCGTCCGGATCTCAACGACGACGCGATCGTCCTGGACATTGGCGCCGCGGGCGGCATCCTGGAGGAAATCCTGGAAGACTTGAACTACAAGAACCTGGATGAGCACCCGGCGTTCAAGGGAAAGCTCTCCACCACTGAGGCTCTCGCCAAGCACATTGCCGACGCTATGGCCACCCGGATCCAGGACACCGCCGACGGACCGGCGCTCAGTGGCATCGACGTCGTCCTCCGCGAAAACCCTGACGCCTGGGCCGGCTACTCGCTGGAGCTTCCGGTCAAGTAAGTGCACATCCGCTTCATGGTCCCGGGGAACGTCCGGCACGGCTCCGGCGGGAACAAGTACAACGCCAAGCTCGCCGAGCATCTGACCGCCTTGGGCGCGGACGTCGAGACTGTAATCGTCGACGGCGATTGGCCGGTTGGGAGCCCGGCGGACCGGCAGCGGTTCGGTGACATGCTCGACGGCGGCGCAACGGTGATTGCCGATGGGCTGGTAGCGAGTGGGTCGCCGGACGAGATCGCAGGCGCCGTGGGTAAAGGAACCAGTGTGTGGATCCTGTCCCATATGGCGTTGGCGGATCACCATGACCTTGAGGCCAAGGCGCTGGCTGCCGCGACGGGGATCATCTGCCCGAGTGCCCACGCCGCTGATGAGCTTGAGACGAAGCACGGGACGCAGGATATAGTCATCGCCACGCCCGGGGCCGACAAAGCAGACCCCGCCAAGGGGTCGCAGCCACGGCACATCGTAGCCGTGGCCGCACTGCTGCCCAACAAGAGCCAAACACTCTTGGTAGAGGCCCTCAGCCAGATAACGGATCTGCCGTGGACGGTCGCCCTCATAGGCTCGGAGGACGCAGACCCGATGTACGCAGCTGAGGTGAGGGCCGCCGTCGAGCATTACGGGCTCCACAACCGCATCAGCGTTACCGGCGAGCTGACCGGCAACGCCTTCGATGAGGAGTGGCACAAAGCTGACCTCAGCGTCCTTCTTTCCCGATCAGAATCCTTCGGCATGGTGGTCACGGAATCGTTGGCCCATGGCGTCCCGGTGATTGTCCGGCAGGGGACCGGGGCAGTCGAAGCGCTCGGTGGCACAGGAGCGGGCGCAGCGCTGGACCTCAGCGACCCCAACAACCTGACAATGACACTCCGCGTCTGGCTCACCAACCCCACCCTGCAGCAGCGCTGGCGCAACAACGCCCTCCAAGCCCGCCAGCATCTACAAGGCTGGGACACCACGGCAGCCACTGTCCTCAGCGCGCTGGGGACTAAACCACAAAGTTTGCTGTAGCACTAGTCGAGCAGGCGGAGGGATCGAACGGGGGATCCCACTTCAGGTCGGCCGTCGACTTTGCCAGTGGTGTGGAGGAACCCGTGAGGTACACCGTCACTTCCAAGGTCTTGGTCCCGCCGACGATCCAGAGCGGGTTGTCGGCCACAGCGGCGTAGCGCTTGGTGTTGCTGCCCGGTGTGTAGACGCACGATTCCTGCCCCGGACAGTTGACGGTGTACTCCAAGGTTTCCCACGGCGCGCCAAGCCGGGAAAATCGATACTCACGTCAGTGCGCCGAAGCATCGAATCGCATGCCTGTTGTCCGCATGCCGTCATAGTTCCTGCGACCACCACAGCAGCAAGACAAAAAGCTCCCCACGACTTTTCGAGCATGTGTCAGTCTAAGATCACCTGTCGGCCGCGCGGGCAAAACGGCCAGCTCAGCCCGATCCGTACGGGCGGGTAATCGCCTCAAGGAAGTGCCCGTCCGGATCGGAAAAGTAGATGCCGCGGCCGCCGTCGTTGTGGTTGATCTGTTGTGCACGAGCACGGGAAGGGTCGGCCCAATAAGGAATGTGTTCGGCAGTGATCCGGAGGAAGATTTGGTCAAACTCCTCTTCGCTGACCAGGAAGGCGTAGTGCTGGGGCGCTATCTCCCCGGACGCCTCCAGGAAGTCCAACGTGACGCCATTGTCCAACAACACCGTGACGAAGGACCACATGGGTTGCGGCTTCGGAAGGCCGAAGATGCGCGCCAGAAAGTCGGCTGAGGCGTGCTTATCCGTTGCGTAGACGATGGTGTGGTTGAAAGAGACTGGCATTTCTACTCCTGCAAAGAAGAGGATCAGGCCGGGTAGTTACTCCCGCCGGGCACGCGATGAGAGGCGAAGAACTCCTTCAGCAGGGCCGCGCATTCTTCCTCCCGCACACCGGCGTAGACCTCCACCCAATGATTGAGACGACGCTCGCGGAGAATATCGAACACGGATCCCACCGCTCCCGCCTTCTCGTCCCACGCGCCAAACACGACGCGCGGAATCCGGGCCAGGACAATAGCCCCGGCGCACATGGCACATGGCTCCAACGTGACCACCAGCGTGCAGTCCTCAAGCCGCCAACCGTCACCGTCCGAGCTCGCCTCCGCCGCGCGCTGGCGCAGCGAAGCAGCCGCTTGGCGGATCGCAACCACCTCCGCGTGGGCCGTCGGGTCCCCGTGCGCTTCCCGTTCGTTGCGTCCGGAACCCAGCACGCCGCCGTCGGGCCCCAACACCACGGCGCCGATCGGTACGTCGTCCGTTTTCAGCGCCAACCGGGCCTCGTCCAGGGCAAGACCCATCCAGGCCATATGGTCTGCGTGATACGGCTCGGTGGCGCTCATGTCTCAATGATAGTTTTGGGGGATGCGCACACTCGTCGTGGACCACCCGCTGGTCGCTCACAAGCTCACCGTTCTGCGGGATAAGAACACCCCTTCACCGGTCTTCCGGCAGCTCACTGAAGAACTCGTCACCCTCCTGGCCTATGAGGCCACCCGCGAGGTCAAGACGCAGCCAGTCGAGATCGAGACCCCTGTCACCAAGACCATCGGCACGGCTTTCACCAAGCCCACGCCGCTGGTGGTTCCCATCCTGCGTGCAGGCCTTGGCATGCTCGAGGGCATGACCAAACTGGTCCCCACCGCTGAGGTTGGCTTCCTGGGCATGGCCCGCGACGAAGAAACCCTGGACATCATCACCTACGCCGAGCGCCTCCCCGAGGACCTCACCGGCCGCCAGATCTTTGTCCTGGACCCCATGCTTGCTACCGGCGGCACCCTGCGCGAAGCCATCAAGTTCCTCTTCAAGCGCGGCGCCTCTGACGTCACGTGCATCTGCCTCCTGGCTGCCCCTGAAGGCCTGGCGAAGCTGGAAGAGGAACTCGCGGACGCCAATGTGAAGGTTGTCCTCGCATCGATTGACGAGAAGCTCAACGAGAAGTCGTACATCGTGCCCGGTTTGGGTGACGCCGGCGACCGCCTCTACGGCGTGGCCGGCTAAAGGTAGACCCCTACCGGTTTCCGCCGTGCCCCGTTAGCCTGTGGCGCATGGACTGGAAACTTGAACTGGTATTTGTCCCTGTCTCCGACGTCGATCGCGCGAAGGACTTCTACGTCAACAAGGTTGGTTTCAACGCCGATTTCGATGAGCGTCCCATGGACGGCATCCGCTTCGTGCAACTGACACCTCCGGGTTCGGCGTGTTCCATCGCCATCGGTGAAGGTCTCACCGACGCCCCTCCGGGTTCTGCGCCCAACCTGCAAGTGGTGGTGGCGGACATCAACAAGGCCCACGAACACCTCAAGGCCAACGGCGTGGAGGTCAGCGACGTCGACGTCCAGGACTGGGGTCACTTCGTTTACTTCGCTGACCCTGACGGCAACCAGTGGGCGGTGCAATACCTTCCGCAGCGGCCGAACGGTTAAGTCACACTTCAGCACCACCCCATGAGCGTGCGGCAGGATGGAACCATGAGCCATCCTGCCGCACCCGTGCTGACCGTCCGCGCCGTCCTCTTCGACATGGACGGCACACTCGTCGATTCCACGGCCATCGTGGAGCAGGTGTGGTCTGAGTTCGCTGGCCGCTACGGCTTGGACATCGAGGAGATTCTCCGGACCTCCCACGGTGTCCGTTCCGGCGATACGGTGCGCCGTTATGCTCCGGCGGGTGCCGACGTCGTGGCTCTGACTGCTGAGTTGGACGCCATGGAGCGCACGCGGACAGACGGCGTGATTGCACTGCCGGGCGCCGAAGCGCTGTTGAGTGCCTTGCCGGATGAAGCGATCGCCCTGGTCACGTCAGCCGACCATATCCTCGCGGGCATCCGCATGAAGGCTGCCGGGCTTTCCATGCCAACCACCACCGTTACCTCGGAGGCCGTAACCCTCGGCAAGCCGCACCCGGAGGGCTACCTCAAGGCGGCCACCCTGCTGGGAGTCGACCCGGCCGACGTCGTGGTCTTCGAAGATGCGCCAGCCGGTATCGCTGCGGCGCGCGCAGCCGGGATGCGGACCGTGGTAGTAGGCGACGCCGGTCATCTTGAAGATGGCATGTGGCGCATCCCGGACTACTCGGACGTGACGGTCATTTCGGTAAAGGACGACGACGGCGGGCACCTCCTCACGCTGACCCTTTAGTACCGCCGGGTTAGGACTGTTCCAAGCGATAAACCGGGCGTAGGCTGTGGGCATGTCTGCGATGCCGGAGGCGTACGGTGCTGCACTGGAGCGGGCCATGGTCCATGCCGGTGACTGGCTTGCGTCGGTCCCAACACGTCCTGTCCGCCCGTCCTCCGATGCCGATCAGGTAGCCAACAGCATGACGTCGCGGCTGCCGGACGAGGCCACCGATGCTGCGGAGGTAGTTGATGAGCTCGCCGCTCTGGCTGAGCCCGGCTTGATGGCGATCCAGTCCGGACGGTTCTTTGGGTGGGTCATGGGCGGAACCCTTCCCGCTGCCATGGCTGCGGATTGGCTCGTTTCGGCGTGGGACCAGAACACGGGGCTTCGGTTCGCTACGCCGGCGGCTGCTGCCATCGAGGAATCTGCCGCCGCGTGGTTGCTGGACCTTCTCCACCTTCCTTCGAGTGCCGACGTCGGATTCACCACCGGCGCCACCACCGCCAACTTCGTGGGGTTGGCAGCGGGCCGCCAATATCTGATGGACGAGGCGGGTTGGGACCTTGAGGCGCTGGGGCTGACAGGCGCCCCACGCATCACCACCTTTGCGGGCAGGGAGCGGCACGCCGCAGTGGACCTGGCTTTGCGGTATCTCGGATTGGGTGCCTGCGTGCCCGTAGATGCCGACGAGGAAGGACGGATTCTCCCCGACGCACTTGCCGAGGCCATGGACCAGCAACCAGGACTGTCACTGGTCTGTCTGCAAGCGGGCAACCTGCATTCCGGCGCCTTTGATCCCATGGAGGAAGCCATTGCGGTGGCCCACGATCGCGGCGCATGGGTGCACGTGGATGGTGCTTTTGGTTTATGGGCCGCCGTTAGCCCGACGCTGCGGGCCCGGCTGGCGGGAGTAGAGGAAGCAGATTCCTGGGCCACGGATGCCCACAAGACGCTGAATGTTCCTTACGACTGCGGCTTGGCCATCGTTGCGAGGCCGGAAGCCTTGAGGCGTGCTTTCAGTGTTCACACAAGTTACCTCATTGCTACGGATGCCGGCCCGGGAGATCCTTTCGAGAAAGTGCCTGAGATGTCCCGCCGTGCCCGGGGCATCCCTGTGTGGGCGGCGCTGAGGCAACTGGGCCGTAACGGGGTGATCTCCATGGTGGAGCGGCTCGCTGCAAACGCCCGCGCGTTGGCTGAGGGGCTCGCCGCGATTCCGGGAGTCGAGGTGCTCAACGACGTCGTCTTCACGCAGGTATCGGTGAGCTTCGGCAGTGATGACCGCACACACCGTGTCACGCAACGGCTGATGGCCGAGGGCGCGGTGTGGATGTCCGGGTCCTCCTGGCGTGGCCGTGAAATCCTCAGGATTTCGGTGAGTAACTGGACCACGGATGCAGGGGATGTTGCTGCGTCCATCGCGGCGGTGCGCAGCGCGTTGGAAGCCGAACCGGAGTCTGTGTAACGCGAAAACCGCGCCGGTTCCCGCCATCCGCTCCAGTCTGTACTGGTGCGGGCGGCGGCAACCGGCGCGGTAATCAAGCAGTCTGGCTTAGTACCAGTTGTTGGCCAAGTGGAAGCCCAGGGCGGCCGACGGGGATCCGTAGCGTTCCTTGATGTAGTTCAAGCCCCACTTGATTTGGGTCTGGTAGTTGGTCTGCCAATCAGCGCCCGCGGTTGCCATCTTGCTAGCCGGCAGCGACTGGACAATGCCGTAAGCACCGCTGGAAGCGTTGGTGGCGGTCGTCCTCCAGTTGGATTCCTTCTCCCACAGGGTGTTCAGCGCAGTCATTTCGCTGGCGCTCCAGCCGTAGTTGCCAAGGATGCTGGCAGCGTAGGCTTTGGCAGCGGCGGGATCGTCCACGGCCTTGGGGGCGGCAGCAGCAGCTGCAGCTTCGGCAGCGGCGGCGGCAGCAGCGGCGTCGGCGGCCTGCTTGGCTGCAGCATCAGCGGCGGCCTTTTCAGCGGCGGCCTGGTCGGCAGCGGCCTTCTCGGCGGCGGCCTTTTCAGCGGCGGCCTGGTCCGCCGCGGCCTTCTCGGCTGCGGCTTTGTCCACGGCTGCCCTGTCAGCGGCGCCCTTTGCAGCGGCTGCATCCAAGGAAGCGGAGATTTCAGCTGTCTTGTTGTTGCTGACCTGGGCATTCGCCTGGGTCTCTGCAACGCGGCTTACCTCGGGAAGGGTCAGGGCGGCGTTGGCAGCAGTACCGAGCGATGCAACGCCCAGCGCAGCAGCTACAACACCGGCAACAACCGACATGCGGTGGCCGGACTTGCCCTGGCGGGCAGCGTTCTTGAGGACAGCCTGCGACTTGGTCAACGGTGCGTTGTGCTCATCGCGGTGACGCGCGGAAGGGCGCGTCTGATCATTAAATTCAGACATGTGTGATTACCTCTCAGCGCCTGCGGAGTTAGCTGTCGGGTTCGGATGAGGTCATCCGGCCGCGCATCACGCTGCGGCTTCACCCCAAGGGTCCGGCATAAATGCCTGGTCCCGGAGACTCTGGGTCCCCCGTCTCTGCCTCGGAGTAAGTACGGACTCCGGGAAGTGGCAGAGCTCGGCGCATCCCGGATGTGGGCCAGTTGGGGCGACCCACCCTTTCGACGGTACAGGAGGAATTCGTAGAAGTCACATTTAGGTAACAGAGATCACGACGACGGTGAGTCGCCTTGCTGGGTTCGTAACTTCTGTTCGGTGGCGACCGCGGGGAATCGAAGGGTGAATTCCGTGCGCCCTGGACGGGACGCCACGTGCACGCTGCCGCCGTGAGCTTCCACGATGGATTCAACGATCGACAGACCCAGCCCCGACGTGCCCTCGGACCCCGATCTCGCAGCGTCGGCGCGGGCAAAACGGGAGAAGATCCGGCCCTGGAAATCCTCTGGAATGCCGGGCCCGTTGTCCGTTACGGTCACCACTGGGCTGCCGTCGGCGGAGAGCATCACGCTCGTGACCACCGTGGTGCCGGCATCGGTGTGTTTACGGGCGTTGGAGAGAAGATTGGCCAGGACCTGGTGCAGTTGCGTAACGTCGCCGCGGACCGTGACGGGTTCATCCGGGAGTTGGAGTTGCCAAATCTGGTCCGGTGCCATGATTTTCTCGTCGCTGACAGTTTCAATCACCAACTGGGTGAGGTCCACGTCCGTGATCTTGAGCGCCTGGCCTTCGTCCAGCCTGGCAAGCAGCAGCAGATCCTCCACCAGGGTGGTCATCCGTTCGGACTGGCTCCGGACGCGTGCCAGCGACTTTCGGCCGTCATCGGTGAAGTTCTCGGTCATGCTCAACAGTTCGGTGTAACCGCGGATGGCCGTAAGCGGCGTTCGAAGTTCGTGCGACGCGTCCGCGACGAACTGGCGCACCTTGGTTTCGCTTTCCTGGCGGGCTTCCAAAGCACTGGAGACGTTGTTCAGCATCTGGTTGAGGGCATGGCCAACGCTGCCGACTTCGGTTCCGGGATGGGCGGCCGACGGCGGGACCCGCACCGCAAGTGCCACCTCACCGGCGTCGAGAGGGAGGCGGGAAACTTTGGTGGCTACCTCGGAGAGCTGCTCCAATGGACGCATGGTCCGCCGGATGATTACCGTTCCCGCGAGGCCGATCACAGCCAGTCCGCCGAGCGACACCAGAACCATGGTCCACACCAGCGAGGCCTCGGCGCTTTGCTTGTCCGCGAGAGGCAGTCCCGTCACGATCACGTCGCCGGCAGTTTCGACGGCCACGAGCCGGTAATCCCCATAGGAGAGCGATCGGTCCACAGGCCGGTTGTCCCGGGGCAACGACAGCAGAATCTGTTTGTCGTCCGCCGTGAGTTCGGCCCGCTTGCCGGAGGCCTCAATAACGCCTGGATTGATCACGGTTGTTCCATCGATCCGTGCGTTCAGCGTTCCAGCGGCCTGGCCGCGCGCTTCCAGCGGGTCCGGCCTTCCGGAGGGGGAGGACGGAAAGTTCGACGGCGGCCTGCCGAAGCTGGTCGCGCGGCTTGACGCCTGCTCCAACTGCCGGTCGAGCTGCTTGTTGAACACCATGTCCATGGAGGCGTAGCTGACCACTCCCACGGCAGCGCAAATGGCGACCAGCAAGGCCATGGCGACCAGGACCAGTCGGGTACGCAGGTGCCACGCGGAGGGGCTGAGCCAACTGCGGTGTGACTTTTTGGCCACTCCTGAAGGGGTGCTCAACGCCTAGTCCGCAGGCTTGATGACATAGCCGGCGCCGCGGATGGTGTGGATCATTGGAGGGTGGTTTGCTTCGATCTTCTTGCGCAGGTAGGAAATGTAGAGCTCCACGATGTTGGCTTGTCCACCGAAGTCGTAGTCCCACACACGGTCCAGGATCTGTGCTTTGCTGACCACTCGTTTAGGGTTCTCCATGAGGTAGCGCAAAAGCTCAAACTGGGTGGCGGTAAGCGGAATGTCCTCGCCGGCCCGGGTGACTTCACGGGTGTCCACGTTCAGGGTAAGGTCACCCACCACCAGTTCGGCAGTGTCCATGGCGGCCACGCCGGAACGCTGGACCAGGCGGTGCAGTCGCAGGAGGACTTCCTCCATGCTGAAGGGTTTGGTGACATAGTCGTCGCCGCCGGCAGCCAGCCCGACGATGCGGTCCTGCACGGCGTCCTTGGCTGTGAGGAAAAGCGCGGGAACTTCCGGGGCAAACGCACGGATGCGGTTGAGGACTTCCACACCGTCGAATCCGGGAAGCATGACGTCCAGTACGAGGACATCGGGCCGGAATTCTTTGGAAAGCTTCACGGCCCCAGGGCCGTCGCCGGCAACAGCAACTGACCACCCGGCCATTCGAAGCCCCATGCTCATGAGCTCAGCGAGGCTGGGCTCGTCATCCACCACCAGGGCACGGATAGGGGAGCCGTCCGGGTGGGAGAGTTGGGGAAGGTTGTTGGTCATGGAGTGCGAGGAGGCCATGGGACAACTCTCCGATCTGCTGGTTAGCCCGCGCTTTGCCGGTCCTGTGAGAACGCTGTGAAGTCAACACTAGCGACGTGGAAGTGCGGTGACACGTGTCCGGCCCCGGCCGACGCTCTCTCACGTCCCGTTGGTTTCCGGCCGACGCTCTCTCACGTCGCGTTGGTTTCCGGCCGACGCTCTCTCACGTCCGAGAGTGAGGCGATTTGCGGGGACACGGGGTCGAAAATGCGGGGATTTTCGTTTCCGCGATTGGACAACAGTTGTTTCAGATCGTGAGATTCCGCGGAGGCAGGGTTCGCGTGGAGGCAGATGCGCCAAATGCCCCCTGAAGCGAAGGAAATTCGGCAGGGCACCAAAAAAGGCGGTCGCGGCAGAATTGAGAGACGTTCATTTTAGGTCAGAACTGAATTGTGATTTGCGACACAATAGACCTTTGCGTCTCAAAATGTGGACGGTTCGGCGCTTTGTTACTTGCGTGTTGCCATTGTTACGTTGCACACTTCCAATGTGAACAAGAACTCAACAGCACCTGCAGCCGCAGCAACCTGGTCCAGCACACCCGCTGGCCATGATGACCGCTGTTGTCGAATGCAAGCCTAACTTTCCACCCCAAGAAGTTTCAGGCATTCGCCCCCTAGCCCAGCGTTGGGCGCCCCTCCCCAAACTCATTGCGGGGACAACCAGCATTCGAAGCCGCGATGACGGCTATTCACTTTTGAGGTAAGCACTCCATGTCAGTTGCATCTGGATACGTCCACATCTCCGTCCGTAACGCCAACAAGGCCGCGTCGAACGCGGGGCTCCGCCCCGGCTTTGGCAACCGCCCCGGCTACGCCCCCGCCCAGCAGGGCGCAGGCCAGCAGGCTCCCGGTTACGTTCCGCAGGGTTACAACCCCAACTCCTATGGCCAGTTGCGCGCCGTACCTACCGCCGAGCCGGCACCCATGACTGCGCCCACTCCGGTGATTGCCCAGTCCGACAGGCTCCGCCCCGTTGCCAACGACAATGTGGCCCGCGGCTTTGTGCTCTACATGGGCATTGACGAGGAAACAGCAGCGGCAGCCGGCACCTCCATTGCCAAGCTGGCCCAGGAAATCCGGGCCTATGCGCAGTCACTCGTGACCGGCGCTGAGAGCTACGCTGCCGTCGCAGTCGCTCCAGCCGGGGCACCCGGGTCCGCACTCGACGTCGTGCGTTCCACGTTCGGGGACCCCACCGTCGCCGCACGCC
The DNA here is from genome assembly GCF_017357425.1 of Arthrobacter sp. D5-1. Classification (NCBI taxonomy): domain Bacteria; kingdom Bacillati; phylum Actinomycetota; class Actinomycetes; order Micrococcales; family Micrococcaceae; genus Arthrobacter; species Arthrobacter sp. D5-1. The sequence continues at coordinate 963,387 of NZ_CP014571.1, forward strand.
AGCGCACCGAAGCTGCCCGTCCGACGCCCCAGCAGGAATCGCGCCCCTCCGGCGTGCTGATCGACCTCGCCCGCCGCGAAGTGCACCTCGACGGCGAGTCACTGAACCTGACATTCAAGGAATTCGAGCTCCTCAACTACCTCGTCGAGAACGGCACTCGCACCGTGGGTCGCGACGAACTCCTTGAGGGTCTGTGGCGCAACGCCGAAGAGGTGCCCAACGAGCGCACCATCGACGTCCACATCCGCCGCCTCCGCTCCAAGCTCGGCCGCCTCGCCAACACCGTCCGCACGGTCCGCGGCCAGGGCTACCGCTTCTACGAGCACCCCGAAGTTATTGTCTGGGCCGCTCCGGAATACTCGATCTAAGTAGCACCGCAGCCGAAAGGCGGCAACATCCCTCTGCGCCGGCGCTCGTTCCTCCCCACGGCCGCCCTCACCTCGCAAGCCCACGGACCGGCGTGCGTGGGGTCCTGACCCACTTTGATCTGCCAACAGCCCTTGAGCAACCGCACCAGGTTGACCACGGGCTGTTGATCTCCCAAAGAAGGTCAGGAAGGCCCGGGGGAGGGAGTCTGCAGCGGATAGGGTTGGTTCATGAGCGACCACCACATCAAGCGCCTCGTGATCATGCGGCATGCCAAGGCTGATTGGCCCATGGGTGTGCCTGATCATGAGCGTCCCCTCGAAGAGCGTGGGCATCGGGAAGCGCCGCTCGCGGGCAAATGGTTGCTCAAGCAGGGCGTGGTGCCGGATTTCATCCTGTGCTCGTCCGCGCTGAGGACCCGCCAGACCTGCACCTGGGTCTGCGATGAGCTGGGTGACAAAGCGCCGACCCCTAAACTCGAGGACGGCCTGTACGCCGCCTCCGCGAACCGCATGTTGACGGTCATCAATCATGTTCCTGACACGGTGACCACGCTGATGGTCATCTCACACATGCCCGGCGTCCAGGATCTGGCCATGCACTTGGCTTCGCGTGATTCGGACCACGACGCGTACATGGATGCCGCTACCCGATACCCAACGAGTGCGTTGACGGTACTGGAGACGGAGAAGTCCTGGGCTGAGCTGGACGGGCAGGACGCGCGGCTGACGCACTTCAGCGTGCCCCGCGCATAATCTGCTATTGCGAGTTACTTGGGTCTCCGTGGGCTAACTGCGGCATGCACATGCAACGAATCTCGAAAACGGGCAGGCCCGCCGCTTCGTCTCCGTGCCCTGTTGCGATCAGATACTCGCCGTCGAACATATATACCGGCAATTGCGGTGCCATGTATTCGTTGTAACGGCTGGGGTACACCCATTGCCCGCGGATATCGAACGCCGGCAGTGCGTAGGGATCGCGCCGGTTGTGGGCACTCGGATACAGTCCGTCGTCGATCATGATGTAACTCACCAGGCCATAGGTGTGATGGTGGTTCATGTCCGTTGGAAAGAGGATTGCTTCCACAGTTGGGCCCCTTCAAAAGTTTCGACTATCGCGCTCCGGACGGCGCGGAAGGCTAGGTAAGGTTAGCCTAAGCTAACAGTGAGCCGAGCGTCGAATGTTCTCCTGTGTGACGTTGATCGCACCCGGTTAGCCTTAGGGCAGGGGCAACCCGTCCGAAACCTCGCGCAGTACGCGAACGGCCTGGCGAATGGTGGGGCTGGCGGTCATCGTTTTCCTGTACACAACCCCAACTGAACGTTGCTGGACGGGATTCATGACGGGGATGGCAACGACTCCCGGTGGGAGCAGCGGCCTTCCCAGGCGTGGTACCAGCGCCACGGCTACCCCTTGCTCCACCATGGCGATGTGCGTGGAAAAGTCCGGATCGTAAACGCGGATGTCGGGAACCCGCCCCAGCCCGGCGAAGATCTGCAGCAGGGCCTCGTTGCAGATAGCCCCCGCCGGGGTGCTGATCCAGGTCTCGTTTAGCAAGTCTTCACGCTCGACGGCGGTGCGGGACGCGAGAGGGTGGGTGCTGTTAACAAGGACATCGGCTTGGTCAACGCAGAGATCCTCGTGGACCAGGTTCTCCGGGATCACCAGGGGTACGGAGTTCCAGTTGTGGACCACTGCCAGTTCCGCCTCGCCGGATGCCACCCGCTGCACGGCTTCGCGCGGGTCTTCAGCCAGCACCGTAATCTTCACGGCGGGGTGGGTGGCCGCCATGCGCCCGAGCATGGGTCCCACCAACCCCCGGCATGCGGTGGAGAAGGCCACCAATCTCAGCAGGCCCGACGGCTTGGCGGGATCAGCGAGCAGCGTTGCCTGAAGCTCCTCGAGTTCACCCATGATCCGGCGGCCATAGCCGGCCAATGCCAGCCCACGCTCGGTGAGGAGCACGCCGCGGCCATTGCGCTCCAGGACCACAACACCGGTCTGTTTTTCCAGTTTTTTGATCTGCTGTGACACCGCGGAGGGGCTGAACCCCATGACGTCGGATGCTGCCACTACCGAGCCATGCTGTTCCACGGCTACAAGCGCCCTCAGGGCTGAGATATCGATCATGAAGCAAATCTACGCGGTTAGGTACAGAATTCAACGCTGGTGCTTCACGCTAAAGGGAGGCAGAGTGTACTTGTGAACCTTCGCCACGCTGCCCTTGCCGTCTTGGTCGCCGTCTTATGGGGTATCAACTTCGTCGCCATTGACCTCGGCCTGCACACGAACGGCAGGGAAGTCCCTCCGCTGCTCTTCGTGGCAATGCGCTTCCTTCTCGTCGTTTTTCCGTTCATCCTGTTCATCCGAAAGCCGGACGTGGGCTGGAAGGCGATAGTCGGCGTCGGACTCTTCATGAGTGCCGGTCAATTCGGCCTCTTGTACCTGGGCATGGCACTCGGGATGCCGGCGGGCTTGGCCTCGCTGGTCCTCCAAGCGCAGGTCCTGTTGACCATCCTGCTGGCATCGAGGTTCCTGGGGGAGAAGCCCAGCCGGCGTCAGATGGCCGGAGTGGTGCTGGGCATCGCAGGCCTGGGCGTGGTGGCACTGGGGCGCAGCGCTGTGGCGCCGGTCCTTCCCCTCGTGATCGTTTTGGCCGCGGCGTTGTCCTGGGCTGTTGGCAACGTGGTGGCCCGGCACTCCAAAGCCGCTTCCGGGTTGGGACTGGTGGTGTGGTCCGGCGCAGTGGTCCCTGTTCCGTTGGCGGGGTTGTCGTTGGTAGTCGACGGGCCTGGCACCGTGTGGGCAACGCTCACGGACCTGCAACCGGCCACCATCCTCAGTGCGATTTACACGGCGGTGTTTGCTTCCCTGATCGGGTATGGCATCTGGAACCGGTTGTTGTCGCTGTACCCGAGTTCCGACGTCGTGCCCTTTACGCTGTTGGTCCCGGTGGTGGGGATGACGGCGGCGTGGCTGGTCTTGAATGAAATTCCCACCCTTACCGAAATCATGGGTGGGCTGATCCTGCTGCTGGGCGTGGCCACGGCAGTGCTCGGGACTGGACGAAAAATCCGGCCCGAAGTGACCATTGCGGGGCCCGCTCTGCGGCTATAAATCCCGCGGAGTCATGCAGAGCGGGCCTCGCAACGGCGGAATCAGCGCAGCGTGAAGATCGTCCGGTGCCAGTCCTTCTTGATGACGCCGTCCAGCTCCACCATCACGTGCTTCACCTGGGTGTATTCCTCGAAGGAGTACGCAGACATGTCCTTTCCGAATCCGGACTGCTTGAAACCGCCATGGGGCATCTCGGAAATGATCGGGATGTGGTCGTTGACCCAGACGCAGCCTGCCTTGATCTCGCGGGTGGCGCGCATGGCTCGTTGGAGGTTGTTGGTCCAGGCTGACGCTGCGAGTCCGTAGACGGTGTCGTTGGCGAGATGGATCGCTTCGTCATCGGTGTCGAAGGGAAGAACCACCAGGACCGGGCCGAAGACCTCGTCCTTGACAATCTCCGAGTCAGGCGCCGCATCCACCACCAACGTGGGGCGGTAAAAGGCGCCGTCGGCAAGGCCCTTGCCCGTGGGAGCGTAGCCCCCGGCCACCACTTTGCTGTAGCCCCGGGCCCGCTCCACCATCCCCGCCACGTGGTCCCGTTGCTTGAAGGAGACCAGCGGGCCAAGGTCCGCGTCGGGATCCCCGGGTGCACCAAGAACGATCCCCTCGAAGTGCTCGGCGACCTTTGCCACGAACTCGTCATAAACACTGCGGTGCACAATGGCTCGGGTTGCTGCGGTGCAGTCCTGACCCGTGTTGATGAGGGAGCCGGCCACGGCGCCATGCACTGCGGCGTCCAAGGTGGCGTCGTCGAACACCACAAAAGGTGCTTTTCCGCCCAGTTCAAGGTGCACGCGCTTGGCGTTGACGGCAGCAGCTTCCAGGACCGTGCGGCCAATGGCGGTGGAGCCTGTAAAGGACACCATGTCCACGTCCGGGTGCTGCATGAGGGCGGCCCCTACAGAGGCTCCGTCACCCACCACCACGTTCACCACGCCGTCGGGCAGTCCGGCATCCGTGAGCGCCTGCGCGAACATGAGGGATGTCAGTGGTGTGATCTCGGCAGGCTTGAGGACAATGGTGTTGCCGGCGGCGATCGCGGGCAGTATCTTCCACGCCGCCATCTGCAGAGGGTAGTTCCACGGCGCAATGGACCCCACCACGCCAATCGCCTCGCGGCGGATGGAGGAGGTGTGCTGTGGCGAGTACTCAGCTGTGGCTTTGCCTTCGAGATGGCGTGAGGCTCCTGCGAAGAAGTCGATGTTGTCGATGGTGCCGGGGACGTCGAATTCGCGGGTCAACCGCAACGGTTTGCCCGTCTGTGAACTTTCCACCCGGGAGAACTCCGCGGCCCGTTCCTCCATAATCCGGGCGAACTTTTGCAAAATCCCGGCTCGTTCTCCTGCGGTAGTCCGGGACCACGCCGGGAAGGCTGAACGGGCTGCAGCCACCGCGGCCTCGAGGTCCGCCACCGAGGCGAGGCTGACGGTTTCCACCACGTCCGAAGTCGCCGGGTTGATGACGTCCAGGGTGTTTCCCGAGGTGCCGGGCAGGAGTTTTCCGTTAATGAACTGATGCATGGGGTGCCGTGCTTTCCCTGCCGGGCGTCGGTGTCCGGGCAGTGATGAAGGAACGACGCCGGGTGGCGGCGTGCGTGCGGTGAAGGTGGGTTGGGTGCGTGGCAGGCTGTCAGGCCTGCGGCGCCTGCGCGCTTTCGCGTTCGGCGCTGTCCAGGATGGCTGCGAGACCGGCTTGGAAAGCTTTCAGTGAGTCGAGGGTTTGCAGTGCAGCGTGGTGCTTTTCAAGGAGCGGGTGCCCGGTAATTCGGGTGAAGACCCTGGGGTTGAGCCAGGGATCGTGGCCCTCGGAGTCCGGGAGCCGCTGGATTTCCACCGCAATGCCGGCGCCGAGCGCAAGGGTGTAGCTTTCCAAGGCGGCGTAGTAGTGCACCACGCGGTCCTCTTCGAGCCCGGCGTCGGTGAGGCATTGGAGGACGAACTCGATTGCCGTCAATTCACCGGGGCCGTAAGTGTCCGTGGCGAAGGACTCGCTGCCAAGGGAGGGGTGCTGCATGAAGACCCGGAGGAGTTCATCGAGGTACGTCTCCAGCCGGGTGCGCCAGTCCTGGTCGCGTGCCGAGGCCAGCGTTCGATCCACGGACATCATGAACAACTTGTCCAGCGCTGCCCTGACGATTGCGTCCCGGTTCCGGAAGTGGCGGTAGACGGCGGTGGCGTCTACTTCAAGTTCCTGCCCCAGTCGTCGGACGGTCAGCCGCTCACTGGGTTCCTGGCTGGAAATCCGGAGGACGGCGTCAATGATGGTAGCTGGGTCCAAGCGCGTGCGGCGGTCCGTTGACTGTGCTGGCTGCACCATCTGTTGTCCGCCTTCCATGCGATCCCCGGTTGATTATCAACCTACATGATCCATGGCCACCTCCTTTCGAGGACAAGTCAAAGTCTTTGTCAGCACTGATGTCAACACCGTTGACATTAATGTGATCCGGCTCATAGTCTGTCTCGCAGAGTTGAATTTCCCACGAAAGGACTCGATCGTGCACGCAGAGATTTTGTTGGAGAACGGATGGGTTTACACCGGCAATGACGCCGGACCCGTCCAGGCCAGCGTGGCAATAGGCGAGGGCAGGGTGATCGCCGTCGGCGGCGCTGAAGACTTCGAGGCAACGGCGACGCCGGACACCCGCCGTGTGGACCTGGAAGGGCAACTGGTGCTTCCCGGATTCCAGGACGCCCACATCCACCCCATCTTCGCAGGGATAGAGCTGCTCCAGTGCGACCTGACGGAGGTGGGCAGCGCAGAAGAAGCTGTAGAAACAGTGGCCCGCTACGCCGCGGACAACCCGGACCAACCGTGGATCGTGGGCGCAGGATGGTCCATGGACCTGTTCCACGGGGGCACCCCTGGCCGGGAGTTGCTTGATGCCGTGGTCCCGGACCGGCCCGTGTACCTCGTCAACAGGGACCACCACGGAGCTTGGGCCAACACTGCGGCGTTCAAAGCCGCCGGGATCACCAAGGACACACCTGATCCGGACGGTGGTCGGCTGGAACGCGAAGAGGACGGCACACCGGCAGGCACCGTCCACGAAGGTGCCATGGACCTCTTCAACGCGGTAAAGCCGGCAGTGCCTTACGAGTTGGCGTACCAAGGGTTGCTCGCATCCCAGAAATTGCTGCTCGCCCAAGGCATCACTGCCTGGCAGGACGCCTGGGTCCCCATCCCGGAGGGCGGACATGCCGATCACCTGGAGGTCTACCAGGACGCAGCGAAGGCAGCGGACCTCAAAGTCAGGGTCACGGCATGCCAGTGGTGGGACAGGACCGCCGGTATGTCCCAGCTGGAAGCAATCGTGGAACGCCGGAACACGGTGGCCGCAGCATTCGACCCCCTGCAGCTCAACGCCAACACGGTCAAAGTCATGGTGGACGGCGTGGCCGAGAACTACACGGCCGCCATGCACCACGTCTACCTGGACCACCACGGCCACCACACGGACAACCGCGGGATCGAGTTCTTCGAGCCAGAGCAGTTGAAGGAGTTTGTCACCGCCATAGATGCCGAGGGTATGCAGGTTCACTTCCATGCCCTTGGCGACCGCGCTGTCACGGATGCCCTGGACGCGCTGGAGGCAGCCCGGAACAGCAACGGCGCCAACGATCACCGGCACCACCTCGCCCACTTGCAGGTGGTCCGCGGCCAGGACATTCCCCGTTTCCCTGAGCTCAATGCGGCCGCCAACGTACAGGCACTGTGGGCCTGCCACGAGGAACAGATGGACACCCTGACGCTCCCGTTCCTTGAACCGGGCGCCGAGGACAGACACTATCCCTTCGGTGAGCTGGCTTCTGCGGGTGCCCGATTGGTGGCGGGCAGCGATTGGCCGGTCTCCACTGCCGACCCCATTGCGGCCATCCATGTGGCAGTGAACCGCACAGCCCCGGGAGAAAACCTCCCCCCGCTCGGCCCGGCATCACAAAAGCTCAGCCTCAAACAGATCGTGGACGCCTACACCCACGGCACTGCTTGGATCAACCACCTGGACGCCGCAACGGGGACTGTGGAACCGGGGAAACTCGCCGACCTCGCGGTCCTGGATGTCAATCTTTTCGAGCTTCCTGTGGAGGAACTGCACCGGGGAGTGGTGACGCAGACGTGGATTGGGGGCGAGTGCGTCTATGACCGGGCGGCAGCCCAAAGCCCGGTCGCGGAAACAGCCCGCGGCCAGCAGCCGGCGGTGATGCAGTGAGGCCGCCAACAGCGGGTGGCACCATGCGCCGCAAACAGCGGACGACGCCGTCGCGCATCACCGCGGTGATGGTGGCCGGCGTCGTGCTCGGCCTGGTCCTGGGCGGCTGCGGCGCGCGGCCCGCCAGCGTGACCGGCTCCGCGGGCGGTGCCAAGTACACCCTGGCCGACTCCACAGATGCACCCACCAAGGAGATCGACAACTTCAGTTGGGCCATGTACGCGGAGCCGTTCTCCCTGGACTACGCCTACGCCTTCGACTACCCGGACAATACCGTCCTTTCCAACGTGTGCGAATCGCTCTTCCGATGGAACGCTGACCTCTCGACCTCGCCCGGCCTGGCCACGGGAGTGGAGAATCCTGATCCCCTGACGTGGATTTACACCATCCGCCAAGGGGTGAAGTTCCACGACGGCACCGAGATGACGGCGGATGACGTCGTCGCTTCCCTGAGCCGCCACCTCGACCCGGAGGTGGGCTCGTTCTGGGCATCGTCCTACCAAAACGTGGAGTCCATCGAGAAGACCGGCGACTACGAAGTCACGGTCACCACCACCCGTCCGGACTACGTGTTCAACTCTTCCCTGGTGGGCGCCCCGGGTGTGGTGGAGTCCGCAGCAACCCTTGAGGAAGCGGGCAAGGACTACGGCAACTCAAAAACGGGCGTGAACTGCACGGGACCGTTCCAGTTCGATCAGTGGGAAGCAGGGGAGAGCATCACCCTCAAACGCTTCGACGACTACTGGGATCCGGACCTGAAAGCCAAATCGAAGCAGGTCACGTTCACCATGCTCCCGGACGCCACCTCCCGCATCAACGCCTTCCAAACGGGCGAAATCGACGGCGGCTTCGCGATCCCGTCCAATGCGATCGACATCCTCAAAGCCAACAAGGACGCCGGGTCCCTGTACTTCGGCAATGACACCTCCGTACAGAGCATGGTCTTCACCAACCTGGCCGGGACCTTCCAGGACGTCCGGGTGCGCAAGGCACTCATGATGGCCATCAACCGGGACGCACTGATCAAGGCCGCGGAGCAGGGCTACGCCAAGAACACGGATGCACTGACCACCAGGAGCGTGTGGAAGGACGTCCCGGCTGCCACAGCTGATGAGGCCTTTGATGGGCTCCTCTCCACGCCCTATGACCTGGAAGAGGCAAAGAAGCTGGTGAAGGAAGCCGGGGCCGAAGACAGCAAGTTCGTCTTTGCCACCGCCTCCCTGAATGCCGCGTTCGACATCACTGCACGGGCCATCGCGTCCGCAGCCAAGGAGATCGGCTTGGAACCGGAAATCCAGACCATGTCCAACGACAAATACACCACCTTGTTCTCGGACCCGGAGGCCCGCAAGAATGTGGACCTGCTGGTGACGTCCTGGTACCTCTCCAGCACCGAGCCCTTGGAAATGTACAGCGTGCTGCGGACCGGCGACTTCAGCAATTACGGCGGCTGGAGCAACGCGGAATTCGATGACCTGGTGAACTCCGCCTACAGCGTGCAGGACCCGGAGGCCCGCGGCAAACTCACCGGCCAGGCCGCCAAGCTGGCCAGCGAGGAAGTGGTCTGGGGACCGCTCTACGAAACCGTCACCTCCATGTGGCTCGGCAAACGCATCACCGGTGCGGACCCGTCCATCAATTACATGTACTACCCGTGGGCAGCCCAGATAGGAGGTCGCTGATATGACCGCTACAGAACAAGTCCAGGCTGCCAACACGCCGGGCGCTCCCAGCCACAAGCGGGACAAACGCAGGGCGGTCCGCCCGGCGGTCTACATCGTGAAGAAGCTGCTTGCCCTGGTGCTGACGTTGTTCGTTGCCTCCGTGGCCGTGTTCTTCTCCCGTTTCCTGGTCCCCGGAGACCCTGCCCGCTTCCTGCTCAGGGGACGCAGCCCCAAACCCGAGGCACTGGAAGAGATCACCCGGCAGTTCGGCTTGGATAAGCCGGCCTGGGAACAGTACCTGAACTGGCTCGGCGGCATCCTGCACGGGGACTGGGGCCGCTCACTGACCTACCGCCAGGACGTCTCCGACGTCTTGCTCGGCCGGCTGCCCACCACCCTGCAACTCGTCGCCTTGGCCGCGGTGTTCATTACTGTCCTCGGCTTGTTTGCCGGGATCGTCGCCAGCCTTAACAAGGGTTTCAGCGACCGCTTCATCCTCATCACGCTCACTGCGGCCGGGGCTGTTCCTCCGTTCGTTGCGGCCATTGCCCTGGTAGCGCTCTTCTCCGTGGGGCTGGGCTGGTTCCCCTCCTTTGGAAGCGGCGACGGCGGATGGGACCGGATCTGGCATCTCACCCTCCCGGCGCTCGCGTTGGGCATCACCTACATCGCCATGGTTGCCAGGGTGACGCGGTCCTCCATGAACGAGCAATTGCTCCGCGAACACGTGGAGGTGGCCACCAGCCGTGGACTCACCCGTGGGTCCGTGATGGCACGCCATGTGCTGCGCAACGCCTTGGGGCCCATCCTGACCGTGAGCGGCGTGCTCGTGGCCGGACTCCTGGTCTCCAGCGCCATCATCGAGCGGACCTTCGGCCTCTCCGGCATCGGGCAACTCCTGGTGCAGTCCATCGACAGGCTCGACTTCGGTGTTGTCCAAGCGATCGTCATGGTGGTGGTTGCAGCGTTCGTCCTGGTCAACACCGTGGTGGATCTCGTCCAACCCCTCATTGATCCGCGGATCGCGGCCGGAACGGAGTCCCGATGACGTTAGCCATCCAGCTGCCACAGGCGGGGCTTCGCCGTTACGGCAGCCTCCTGTCACCCATGGCGTGGGGCGCGCTTGCCGTTGCCGCCGCCGTCGTACTTCTTTCCCTGTTCGCCCCGGTCCTGGCGCCGTACGACCCGGACTATGTAGACCTCAACAACGTTTTGGCCGGTCCCAGCGGGCAGCATCTGCTGGGTACGGATGCCTTGGGCCGCGATCTCCTCAGCCGGCTCATGCACGGTGGTCGGACGTCGCTGCTGGGGCCCACCATCGTGGTGATCGGATCCACTGTCCTCGGATTGCTGCTTGGCTTGGTGGCTGGCTGGTCGGAGGGCTGGCTGGGCAAGGTTTTGGGCCGCCTTTTTGATCTCCTCTTTGCTTTTCCCGCGCTGCTCATGGCCATGCTTGCCATCGCCCTGTTCGGTAAGGGGCTCTTGGCGCCCATCCTGGCCATGACCATTGCGTACGTTCCGTACGTGGCCCGGCTCGCGCAGTCATTGGTGGTGGCCGAACGCAGCAGGCCGTACGTCCAGGCTTACAGGGTGCTCGGTTTCCGAACACCCTGGGTGGTGCTGGGACGGGTTCTCCCCAACCTCATTCCCACTGTTGGGGCCCAATCGACCCTGAATTTCGGCTATGTGCTGGCAGACCTCGCGGCGCTCTCCTTTATCGGGCTTGGGGTCCAACCGCCCACCAGCGACTGGGGCGCCATGATCGAGGAATCCCGCGGCGCCCTGCTGGGCGGCTATCTCCTGCCTGCCTTCTGGCCCGCTGTGGTGGTGGTCCTGGTGGTGGTGGCCGTCAACGTCATCGGCGAGGAAATCTCAGACCGCATTGGAGGAAAAATTTCATGAGCCACCTCTTGCAGATTGAAAACTTTACGCTTGGGTTTCCGGGCAGGCCGCCGCTGCTGGACAGCGTTTCCCTGCACGTGAACGACGGCGAAGCAGTCGCCTTGGTGGGGGAGTCCGGCTCAGGCAAGTCCCTGACCACCCGTGCCGCGCTGGGGTTGTTTCCCGGTGGTGCACAGTCCTCCGGCGTCGTGTCCGTGAAGGGCCTCGACACCCTGACGGCCAGCAAGCAGCGGCTCATGGAGCTGCGCCGCGGACATGCCTCGATGATCTTCCAGGACCCCCGGGCAGGCATCAACCCGGTCCGGACCGTGGGGGACTTCCTCACTGAAACACTCGTGCGGTTTGACGGCCTGAGCCGCGCCGAGGCCACAGAACGCGCAGTGAAACAACTGGAGCAAGTGGGGCTTCGGCGGGCCAAGGAACTCATGGACCAGCACCCGCACCAACTTTCCGGCGGCATGCTCCAGCGCGTCATGATTGCTGCGGCCCTCCTGAACTCGCCGGACCTGTTGCTGTGCGACGAGCCCACCACCGCCCTGGATGTCACCACCCAGGCCGGGATTGTGCGGCTCCTGCGCGAAGAACAACAGTCCCGCGGGATGGGCATGCTGTTCATCACGCATGATCTCAACCTGGCTGCGGGCCTGTGTGAGCGCGTCTATGTTCTCCGTCGCGGGGAAGTGGTGGAACACGGACCAACCCAGGCTGTTTTCCTGACGCCCCAGCAGGACTACACACGGCAGTTGGTGGAGGCGACTCCTGTCATAGAGGTGGGGTCTGGCTCCGCCTTGGCTGCGGCTCCCGGGCATGAGCCGGCAGGGTCTCCTTTGCTGGAGGTCTCCTGGTTGTCCAAGAGCTACCACCTGCCCGGCGGAGAAGTCATCAGCGCCTTGGAGAACGCCCATTTCAGCTTGCCTGAGGGCGGGTCCTTGGGCATCGTGGGCGAGTCCGGTTCCGGGAAGTCCACGCTCGCCAGGCTGGTGCTGGGGCTTGAAACCGCCACAGCAGGCGAACTCACCCTTCGCGGAGTCACCAGGCCACACCGGCCGCTGAAGGCATCCGAAAGGAAAGTGTTGGCCAAGGAAGTACAGATTGTTTTCCAGGATCCGTACCTGTCCTTGGATCCCCGGATCGCTGTTGGCAATGCTGTTGCCGATGTTTTCCGGCTGCACCAAAAGCAGGGACGCAAGGAAGCCAAGGACAGTGCACGCGACCTCCTGGCAAGGGTGGGGATCGGGTCCGAACGGTTCGACGCCAAGCCCCGGGCCCTCTCTGGCGGACAGCGTCAACGTGTCGCCTTGGCCAAGGCCCTTGCCGCACGACCCCGCCTGTTGGTACTGGACGAGGCCACCAGTGCGTTGGACGTCTCCGTCCAGGCCCAGGTGCTCGAACTCGTGGAGGAACTGCGTGACCAGCTTGGACTGACCATCCTGTTCGTCACCCACGACCTGGCCGTGGTGTCACGCCTCTGTTCTGAGCTCATCGTGATGCATCAGGGACGGATCGTGGAGCAGGGGCTCACGGCACGAATCCTTGAGGACCCTGGAGATGAGTACACGCGGAACCTCATCGCCTCCCGTCCCCGGCCCTTGTGGGACGTCCAACCGGTCATTGCCTGACCGGATAAGAACATCACCATTGAAACAGGAGAACCTCCCGTGAAGACCACCGTTTTCGAACGGAATGTCCCGCAGACCGCCGTCGTATCCCACGCGCTGGAAGGTGCCGCCCATCGGCCCTTCTGGATCGACGACCTGAAGGACTCAGCTACTCATTACCCACAGCTCGACGGCGATGCTGCCGCCGACCTCGTGATCATCGGCGGCGGATACACCGGCCTGTGGACAGCACTTCGCGCCAAGGAACGTGACCCTGGCCGGACGGTGATCCTGCTGGAAGCAGAACAAGTTGCCTGGGCGGCGTCCGGCCGTAATGGCGGCTTCTGCGAGGCGAGCCTGACCCACGGCCACGAGAACGGCAAGAACCGTTGGCCCGGCGAGTTGGAGATCCTGGACCGTCTGGGCATGGAGAACCTGGACCGCATGCAGGAAGCCGTGGAGAAATACGGCATGGACTGCGACTGGGAGCGGACCGGTGAGCTCAACGTTGCCGTCGAACCCCATCAGGTGGCGTGGCTCCAGGGGGACGACAGCCCCGGCAGCGTCTTCCTGGACCAGGAGGCCATCCGGGCAGAGGTCAATTCCCCTACGTACTTGGCGGGACGTTGGCACAAGGACTCCGTGGCGATGGTCCACCCGTACAAACTCGGCCTTGAACTGGCGAGGGTGGCAGCGGAGTTGGGCGTGGTGATCCACGAAGGAACGCGTGTGCGTGAACTCAAGGACCATGATTCCGGCGTCACCGTGGTCACGGAAAGAGGCAACGTAGAGGCCGGGTACGTGGTCCTTGGCACCAACGTGTTTCCGTCCCTGCTCAAGCGGAACCAGCTCATGACTGTTCCGGTGTACGACTATGCGCTCATGACCGAACCCCTGACGGCAGAACAGCTGGAGTCCATCGGGTGGAGCAAACGCCAGGGAATTGGCGATGTTGCCAACCAGTTCCACTACTACCGCATCACCAAGGACCACAGGATTCTTTTTGGCGGGTACGATGCTCTCTACTTCTGGGGCCGTCGCGTGGACCAGCGGCACGAATACCAGCCGGAGACCTGGGAGAGGATCGCCTCCCACTTCTTCACGACGTTCCCGCAGTTGGAGGGACTGAAGTTCACGCACAAGTGGGCCGGTCCCATCGACTCGAGCACGCAGTTCTGCGCGTTCTTCGGTACAGCGCGGAAAGGGCGCGTTGCGTACGCGGCTGGTTTCACGGGGCTGGGAGTGGGGGCCACAGCCTTCGCGGCGGACGTCCTCCTGGACCTGCTGGCCGGCCTCGACACCGAGCGCACCCGGGTGGAGATGGTTAGGAAACGGCCGCTTCCCTTCCCTCCCGAGCCGCTGGCCTCCCTGGGCATCAACCTGACCCGCTGGTCCATGGACAGGGCCGACCACAATCAAGGAAAACGGAACCTCATCCTCAAAGCGCTCGACGCCGTCGGGCTGGGTTTCGACTCCTGACCCTCCCAACTAAGTAACAGCACATGTCGTAATGAGTGCCCATTGCGACATGTGCTGTTACCTACTTGGGGACGTTAGCGCTTGGGGGCCGGCTTGCGCTGGGCGGACGCGCTCGACGCCGGTCGCTTGGCAGGCGTCGTTGGCGTCCGGGGTGCGGGACGCTTCACGGCCGGGGTTTTCGTGGCGCCGGAAGTACGCGGTGCTGATTGAACCGGTCGCTTGGCCGGTGTCCCTGCGCGCGTCGCAGGTTTGCGCGGCGCGGGGGTGCGCTTTGCCGCCGTCGAAGGCCTTTCGGCAGAGGCAGCGGCACGCGAACCAAACGACGGCACCACCGCGCCGAGGAACAGCACAGCCAGTGTCCCGACCCCGGCCGCGGCAGCCAGGTAGAAGTAGATGTCGGAGTCCTGGGTGCTCCCGGCACTGCCCAAGGCGTTGGCATCCTGGTTGAAGGCGATACCCCACATCCTCAGGAACGCGATGCCGCAACCAATGAACAGGCTGGTGCCCGCCGCGCCAAGGAGGACCACGAAGTAGCGGCGGCGGTTGAAAACCTGGACGAGGGACGCCAAATAGCAGACCAGCACGGCGCCCAGGAACAGGTACAGCACCAGCTCTTCCAAGACCACGGCCGCCAGTACCAAGAGCCCGAGCGACACAAAGGCTGCCACTACCGCAAGCTTTCCACTGTTCCCCATGTGACGCATGAGGTTAATCATCGCCGACCAAGTGGCCACGCCACGCCGTCGTACATTGCAGTTGAATACCGTTCCGAGGCCCGCTCGGACTGCGCTACTTGATGACGTATCCGTGCATGATGGTCATCACGGCGTCGACGCTCTGCTCGCGGGTCCGTTCCGGGTTGTACGTCTGACGGTCCAGTCCCACCACGAAGATCGCTCCGAAGATCGCTGCCTCCAGTGAACCCCGGGCAATGGACTCGTTGACCTTGTACCCGGACGCAACGCTTTCCACGGCCGAACCAATCACGGCCAGGAGCTCAGCCCGGAGTTCGGCGAATACGGCGCTCCACTCGCCGGGCGTGCGCCAGTTTTCACTGACCCACAGGCGGGCGAAGGAGGGGTAGTCGTCCATGAATTCCATGGCTTGGCCCACCATGTTGTTCATGGATTCCAAGGGGTCGCTGGCCTGTCCGCGAACGTCCTGGAGCCGGACCAGCATGATGTCCACACCGTGCCGAAGCAGCTGGGCAATCAGGTCCGACTTACTGCCGAAGTTGTAATAGACGGTCCCCTTGGAGACACCAGCCGCCGCCGCGATCTCGTCCACTGTGACCCCCGCGGCGCCGCGCTCGCCGATCAATTCCATGGAGGCCTCGAACAGGCGCTGCTTGGTGGCGTTGGTGCGGCCGGGGCGGAGTTTCTTCTCTGCAGGACCGGTGGGGACGGGCTCGGTGGTGCTCATACTGCGATCTCCGGCTTCAGCGTCTTGAGGGTCCACACCTTGTGCTTGCGGACGGCGAGCGTGGACAACGCCATTCCCAGCAAAGTGTATCCAAGCAGGCCCAGGACAGTGGGCCAGATCATGCTGAGCTCACCTCCGTAGATCAAGTGCCGCATGCCGGTCACCACGTAGCCCATGGGCAGGACCTCGTGCACCACGTGCAGCGGCATGGGGGTGGTTTGCCACGGGAACGTTCCTCCCGAGGACACCAGCTGCAGGACCAACAGGATCAGCACCACGAACTTGCCGGGTGTCCCCATCAGCGCCACGATGCCCTGGATGATCGCGCTGAAGGCCATCACTGCGGCCAGCATGAACAGCCACATGCCGATGGGGTGTGCGGGGTTCAAGCCCAGGCCAAGGTTCACCACGAGAGTGAGGATGGTGGCCTGCAGCACCGAGACCACGAAGAACGGCAGCCAGCCTCCGACGGCGATTTTCCAGGCAGGGGCGTTCGACGCCAGGGCCCGCTGGGTGATGGGCCGCATGGCCTGGACCAACATAAACACGCCGATCCACAGTGCCAGGGTCAGGAAGAAGGGTGCCAGTCCGGCGCCGTAAGAGCCTGCCTTCGCCTGCGAGACGTTGTCCACCGCCACGGGATCAGCAATCACCTTGGACACGCTGCTCTTCTGTTCATCGTTCGGGTTGGGGATGTCTCCCGCCCCCTTGGCGAGCTCGGTGGCAAGGGTGTGTGAACCATCGGCTGCGGTCACTGCGCCGCTGGCTAGCTGGCTTGCACCGTCGTCCAGTTGGCGGGCACCGTCGTCGAGCTTGGCCGCGCCGTCCAAAGCGGTCTGCTGTCCGGCGGCCAGTGTGGCTGCGCCGGTGTTCAGCTGTCCGGCACCTGCGGCGGCTTTCGAAATCGCGTCGGTGAGTGTTGGCGTGGCGCCGGCGAGTTTGGCAGCTCCGGCGCTCACGGCAGCAGAGCCGTCCGAGAGTTGCTGGATCTTGGCGGCGTCGCCGGAAATCTTGGCCTTCGCGTCCGTCACGGGGCTCGATGCCGCGGCGGCGTCGAAGTCCGCCAGGACCTTGGCGGCCTGCTCCTGCGTCAGCACACCGGCCGCGACCAGCCGCGCGTTGGACTCGACCACCCGGTTACGGAGGCCTTTGTCTGCCGCTTCGAGCTGCCCGACGACGTCCTGGACTTTGGCGTTCAGCTCGGCGTTTCCGGCGGCTACTTGGGCGGCGCCGTCGGCGAGTTTCCTGGAGTCCGCAGGCAGCGTCGCCGTCTTGTTCTTCAGCTCCGTGAGGCCTGAGCTCAGCTGGCTGGCCCCGGTGTTGAGCTGGACAGCACCGTCCCGCAGTTTGGTTTGACCGGCCACGAGTTGGTCGGCGCCGGCCACCAGTTCGGTGGTGCCGCCATGGAGGGTTGTGGCGCCGTCGCTCAGCTTCGTCACGCCCGTGGCCAGTTCCGAGGCTCCGTCCGCGGCTTTGACGATGGAGGCATGGATGGTTCCGAAGCCTGTGAGGAGCTGGTTTGCCGTTTCCTCACCCACCTCCTTGGCCACTGTGGAGTGAACCGCCGTGGTGAGCTTGTCCACGATGGTGCTCAAAAGGTAGTTGTTGGCGTCGTTGGTGGTGACGTGCAGCATGGCCTGGTTGGCGGCGTCGAAGCTGCCGGGCGAGACCAGGTTGGCGGAGAAGTCCTTGGGGATGCGCAGCGCGAAGGCGTACTCACCCGTACGGACACCGGCGTCTGCATCCTCGGCGCTGGAGACCGGCTTCCAGTTAAAGACGTGTCCCTCCACCAAGCTGTCGGCCACTTTCCGGCCGGCCTGCAGTTCGGTGCCGTCCGACGACGTTGCTCCCGTGTCCTCCACTACCAGCGCGGCGTCGATCTGGTTCAGGTTGCCGTACGGATCCCAGTTCGCATAGAGGTACACGGCGCCGTACAGCAACGGGACCATCGTCAGGGCGAGGATGGTCAGCTTGGGCAGGAGCCCGCCGGTCATGCGCTTGAGTTCGGAGCGGGCGAGCCGCAGAACAGTCACTTTGCAGTCCTTTGGAGGTTTTCGGATTCGGGGTCGACGGCCGCCTGGGGCGCCGCTGGAGTTTCGAGTGTTTCCGGCTCTTCAGTCACCGGCTCGGCAGCATGTTTGGCTTTAGGCTCGACGGCGGCCGCTGGCTTGGTTTCGGAGTGCGGGCCCTCCGCCTCCGGTTCGGGTGGATGCATCACGGAGTTGCCGATCACCGCGGCGGCTCCGGTCCAGTTCTCCGGGAGGGCACCGACGACGGCGACCACGGCAAGCGGCCGCCCGGCGTCGGACGCCAAAGCCTGAAGCCTGGGCAACCACGCTGCGGGATCTGCGCTGTGGCGGTCGGGGGAGTCCACCACGAGGAGGTCCGTGGCCGGATCCGCGAGGGCGAGTGCGGTCAGGAGTTCGAGCCGGCGGGTGGCGGGAATTTGTTCGATCCAGAGTCCCGCGATGTCCTCGAAGCTGTTGACCTTCAGCCACGGTTTGCTCAGCAACGCGCCGCGGTAGCGGCGGGGGATGAGGGAGAGGTCTTCGGTGACGAGGTCACGGACGCTGAGGTGCTGCTCGGGTTCGTTGACGCCGGGGGAATCCACCAGGGCGCTGGCGAGCCGGATCTTCTTGGTTTTAGTGGTGGTGTCCCAGCTGAGGACGCCGTTGCTGGGCTTCATGCGGCCGCTCAGGGCCAACGCCAAAGCGGTCCGCTGGTCCTGGCCCTCTCCGGCAACGAGCAGAAGTTCGCCGCGGCGGACCTGAAGTGACGTTGCCGGCAGGAGATCGTCCCGGCGGCCGTTGATCTGGAGTTGCTGTACGGACAGCACAATGAAGCCTTTCGCAGAAATGGTGTCTGCTGAAAGTCTAACTAAACTGACTGGTCAGTTCAAATAGAGATTTAGAGTCCGTACTTTTCCAGTAGCCGCAGCCATACTTCGCTGATGGTCGGATATGAAGGAACGGCGTGCCAGAGGCGGTCCAACTTCACCTCGCCCACGATCGCGATGGTGGCTGAGTGCAGGAGTTCTGCAACGCCGGGGCCCACGAAGGTGGCGCCGATGATCACCTGCCGATCCTCATCCACCACGATCTGGGCCCAGCCCTTGTAGTCGGGGGAGTGCAGTTGGGAACCGGACACGTTGATGGGGAGTTCCACGCCAGTGACGTTCCTTCCCTGCAAGAGGGCCTGCTCCAGGCTGGGCCCCACGGAGGCAACCTCGGGGTCGGTGAACACCACGCTCGGCACGGCATGATCGTTGGCAGTATGGGCCCACGGGCTCCACGGTTTCGGTGTGCCCTGGAGCTTGCCGTTGGCCCTTGCCACGATCGCGTCACCGGTAGCGCGGGCCTCGTACTTGCCCTGGTGGGTCAAAAGGACCTTGCCGGCGGCATCCCCCGCGGCATACAGCCAGAGTCCGCTGGTGCCATCGCTGGCCGGGCCCTCAACCAGGCCGCTGGCATCGGTCGTGACGCGGAGCGGCTTGCCGTTCCGGGGCTCGACGCCAACATTCTCCAAGCCCAGATTGGCCAGTGCGGGGTGCCTGCCTGAGGCCACCAACAGTTTGTCAGCGGTGACAGTTTTGCCGTCGAACGCGACTGTCACTGTGCCGTCGTCGTTCTTCTGTGTTCTCTCCACATCGGTGTGGACGTGAACGGTGACGCCGTCGGCGCGGAGTCCGGCCATCACCAGGGTGGCCGCCTCTTCCGGATAGCTGCTCAACAAACGACCCCGGGCAATCAGGGTCACGTCCGAGCCGAGCCGGGCGAATGCCTGCGCCATCTCCACGCCCGCTACGCCGCCGCCGAGCACGGTAAAGCGCCTGGGAATTTCCTTCGCTGCCGTGGCTCCGCGGGTGGTCCAGAACGGGACATCTTTCAAGCCGTCAATGTCCGGGATGGTGGGGGTGGAGCCGGTCGCGACCACCACGGCATGGTGTGCCTTGAGCGCGTAACTGTTACCGTCGAGGCCATCCACCTGGACCTCGCGCGGGCCCGTGATGCGGCCGCGGCCACGGATGAGCTCGATGCCCGCGCTGTCCAGCCACTCCACCTGGCTGCCGTCCTGCCAGTTGTTGGTGAACCAATCCCTGTTCTTCAGCGCAGCTTGGGCGTCAACCACTCCAGTAACAGCCTCGCTCGCGCCGGGCACCACCTGGGCAGCGTGGAGCACGTTCCCGGGACGAAGAAGTGCCTTGGAAGGGATGCAGGCCCAATAGGAGCACTCGCCGCCCACCAACTCGCTCTCGATAATCACCGCCGTAAGGCCGCCGCGGACCACCCGGTCCGCCACGTTTTCCCCTACGGCGCCCGCGCCGATCACGATTACATCGAATTCCCGGGAGGTCTCGGCAGTCATGGGAGAAGCCTACAACCGGCACCTGTACGTTGTGGGGCCCGCTCTGCGCGCCAGCGCCGGATTTTGGGGCGCAAAAGGGCCCAGCCAGGCGGCCACACTGTCCATATTTCGAGATGCACATCTCATATTGTGGGATTGGTGGCTAGGCTGCTTCGCATGGGAGAAGATTTGAGGCCTTTCGTCGATTGGGACTGGTGCAAGGAGAACGCTGGAAAAGTCGTTCTTGCCGATTCCCGCTGGTATCTGGACGGATCCTCCGGGAAGGACGCCTATGACCGCGGCCATCTTCCTGGTGCTGTTTTCATGGACCTTGACCAATGGTTGTCCGGGCCGGCGTCTCCTGAAGCCGGGAGGAACCCGTTGCCCGACCCCAACGTGTTTGCCGAAGGCATGCGGCGTGCAGGGATCAACGACTCGGACACGGTGATCGCCTACGACGACGCCGGCGGAGTCATCGCGGCCAGACTCGTGTGGATGCTCCGGTCGACAGGACACAACGCAGCGATACTGAACGGCGGCATGGCCGCTTACCAAGGCGAACTCACCACGCAGGCACCTTCACCACGGATGGGGGACTTTTCGGCCCAGGCCTGGCCAGCGCATCTACTGGCGGATATCTCCGAGGCCTCGTCTGCCACGTACCTGAGAGTGGATGCGAGGAACCGTGACCGCTTCGATGGACTCCGGGATCCCGTGGATCCCCGTCCCGGACACATCCCCGGTGCCGTGAATGTTCCGTGCCGCGGGAACCTCGACTCCACGGGACACTTGATCCCGGAACTGCAGGTTCGCGCGAACTTCGAGCTTGCCGGCGTTCTGTCCGCAGAGGGCGTCGTCTCCTACTGCGGCTCTGGAGTAACGGCCTGCCATAACCTGCTGGCCATGGAGCATGTGGGTATGGGCCATGGGAGGCTGTTCGTCGGCGGGTGGTCCCAGTACTCCCGTGCGCAGGAGATGCCAGAGGCGACGCTGTCACCGGGGTTGTGAGGCCTGCTTTGCGGGCCCGGCGCGGATTTTGAGGTGCGGAGCGGGCCTCGCAACGCTGCGAATCACGCGTGCATTGCGCCTTTGAACCAGCCCGTGATGGTGGCCGGGTGCGTGATGGCGGTGCCCACCACCGCGGCGAACGCCCCGGCGTCAAGGGCTTGCCGTGCGTGCGCAGGGGTATGGATGCGGCCCTCTGCGATGAGTGGCTTGCCCAGTTGGGCGGACGCGATCTGCTCCAGGAGCTCCAGGTCCGGGCCGTCAGTCTTGGGGCGCTCGCCGGTGTAGCCGGACAATGTAGTGCCGATCAGGTCAGCACCCGCCTCGACGGCGGCAACAGCGTCGTCGAAGGAACCGCAATCAGCCATGACCAGTGCGTGTGATTCCGCGTGGAGACCAGCCACCGTTTCGCCCAGGGAAAGCCCATCCGGGCGGGCCCTCCGCGTTCCGTCAATCGCCACAACGTGCGCACCGGCATTCGCTACCGCCAAGGCGTGGCGCAGCGTGGGTGTGATGAAGACGCCATCGTGGCCGTCTTTCCACAGGCCAATGACAGGAACCTCGACGGCGGCGCGCGTGAACTGCACGTCCGCCAACCCTTGGACGCGGATCGCCGCAGCGCCTCCGCTGACAGCCGAGGCCGCCACCTGGGCGGTGGTCCGGGGATCGCGCATGGGCTCGCCGGGGTAGGCCTGGCACGAGACGATCAGTTGTGAGCGGAGGGCCTCGAGGCCTTCGGTGGTGAGAATCATGGGATCTCCCTTTACTTAGGGCCTGGTAGGACGAGTTTCGCGGCGCCAACAATCGCCGCCGTGTTGCCAAGTGTTGCCCGGAGGACAGGGATGGCAGCCAAGGGAGCCAGGAGTTCTTCCCGGAGTGCCGTTTCCATGGGCTTCCACCACAGTTCACCGGCATCGGCAAGGCCGCCGGAGATCACCACGGTTTCAGGATCAAGGATGTTGATAAGGCCGCCCACTGCCTGTCCAGCAGCGGCTGCGCCAATGTCGACAGCACGCAAAGCCGCGGCGCGGCTGTCCGCAGAGCCTGCGGCAGCACCGCCGTCGTGGGCTTCAGCAGCGGCCAGCGCAAACACGCCCCGCGCGTCCAATGCCTCCCGTGCAGAACCGCCACAGCGAAGAAACGCCTCAAAAAGAGCGGGCCCGGAAGCCACAGCCTCAACGTGCCCGGAACCACCGCACACGCACGGCAGTGGAACACCGTCGGAGTAGGCATAGGGAGAAGCGAAATGCCCCACATGCCCACCCACAAAACGGTGACCCACTACAGGAACGCCGTTCAGGACAAAACTCCCGCCAACTCCTGTTCCGAACGCCACCATGAGTGAACTCGATGACCCGGCGGCGGCGCCAAGCCAAGCTTCTCCGAGCGCGTGTGCGTGGACGTCGTTGACGGCGCGGACGGCCGGGGCAGGAAGCGAAAGACGCGCGGCAAGCCCCGAAACAAGCGCAGTCCCGGCCCAACCATGAATCGCATCGGTCGCGGAGACCACCACCCCTGAAGACGCGTCTATCACACCGGCGGAGCCGATGCCGACGCCGGAAACCGACATGCCGGCGTCGGCAGCGCGCTCCACCAAGCCCGCGATCAGCGCAGCGGTGGCGTCCAAAATTGCTTCGCCACCGGCCCGGTTCAACGTAGGAATGGTCTCCGACATCAACACGTCGCCGGAAGGCGTGACAACTCCGGCGGCGGTTTTGGTGCCGCCGAGGTCAACGCCGATCACGTGGTTCATGGAAGGGGTCATCGAAGCTTAGACCAGCCCGTTCCGCTCCAGGATTGAACGAATGAGAGCAGTCTCGGAGTCATCCAAGGAAAGCATCGGCGAGCTCATGGTGTTGGATTCGATGACGCCCATTACCTGCAGTGCGGTCTTGAAGGCGCCCAGGCCCGCAGCACCACCGGAAACGCGGCCGTTGGGGGCGTAGACGATCTCGAAGACGTCGGCCAGGCGGTCCTGCTCCCTTGCCGCGAGAGCCCAGTCACCGGCCTGGGCGGCGTCGAACAGGCGGCGGTAGCCGGCCGGATCAACGTTGCCGAGGCCCGGAACAACACCCTGCGCGCCGCCGAGGAGAGCGCCGTCCACCACAACTTCGTGACCCGTGAAGATGTCGAAGTTGGGGATGTCCTTGGCCGCGAGGAGGAGTTGGCGGAAGGAGACGTCGTCACCGGAAGAGTCTTTGACGCCGGCAATGACGCCATCGCGGCCGAGCCGGACCAGCAGGTCGGTGGGCAGCTTGAAGTGCGTGCGGACAGGAACGTCGTAGGCGAAGATCGGCTTTTCGATGGCCGCGTGGATGCTGCGGAAGTGCGTTTCGGTCTCCGCGGCGTTGCCGATTGCGTAGTACATGGAGGTGACCACGATCGCGTCAGCGCCGAGGTCAACCACCTTGCGGGCTTCCTCGATGACGCGGGTGGTGGTCTGCTCGTTGGCACCCACGATCAGCGGGACCGCCCCGGCATTGGCGTCGGCGATGGTGGAGACCACCAGTTCACGCTCGTCGTTGGTCAGATAGGGGACTTCGCCGGAGGAGCCCAGGACGAAAAGGCCGGACACACCGCCGTCGATCAGGTGCTTGGTGACGTTCTTCAGCGACGCGGTGTCGATGCTGCCGTCTGCGTGGCGGGGGGTGATGACCGGGGGGATGACGCCCTGGAACTGAGTGGACACAGAATTCTCCGTTGTTTGTAGCTTGTGAAAGGAAAAACTAGATGTGGAGCAGGCTCGGCGCGGCACCCAGCAGCTTCTTGGTGTAGTCGTTGCTCGGGTTGTCGAAGACCTGGCTGGCTGTGCCTTGCTCGACGATTTTGCCGAAGTACATGACGCAGATCCGGTCCGAGACGTAGCGGACGGTCTGGATGTCGTGCGAGATGAACACCATGCCGAGGTTGAGCTGCTTCTTCAGGTCGGACAGCAGGTTCAGGACCTGCGCCCGGACGGAAACGTCCAGGGCCGACGTCGGCTCGTCCGCCACGATGATGTCCGGGTCCAAGGCCAGCGCCCGGGCAATCGCCACGCGCTGGCGTTGACCTCCGGAAACTTGCGACGGCGTCACTTCGGCTGCCGATTGCGGCAAGCCCACCAGCGCCAACAGTTCCTTGACCTTGGCAGCACGGGATGACGCGTTGCCGATGCCATGGATCTGCAGGGGATCCGTCAGGATGTCCAGGATGGTCATGCGCGGGTTCAGTGCCGTTGCCGGGTCCTGGAAGACCACGGAGACCGAACGGCCGAATTCCTTGCGCATGGCCGCGTTCCGTTTGATGGCCGGTTTTCCGTGGAAAAGGACCTTGCCCGACGTCGGCGGTTGAAGTCCCACAAGCACTGACGCGAGTGTGGACTTGCCGCAGCCGGACTCACCAACGATGCCCACGGTTTCGCCGCGGCTGATGGTGAAGTCCACGCCGTCCACCGCTTTGACGATGTTCGGACGGAACAGGCCACCAGTCCGTGCGTGGTGATAGACCTTGACGTCCCTGAGCTCAATGACCGGCTTTGATTCTTGGTGAATTGATTGGCTCATTTCGCGTCCTCCTTCAAATGGCTCGCCCAGTAGTGGTCGGCGTCACCGCCGTTGACGGAGTCAACCGAAGAAACCGTGGTGAGGACCAGCTTCTGGTGGGGATCGGCGTCGGGCCTCAGTGAGCGGGCCGCGAAGCGGTCTCCCGTGGCAAAGTCCCGAGGTGACGGCACCGTGCCCGGAATCTGGTGGAGACGGACGGCGTCGGCCTCAATGGAGAGGACAGCACCCAGCAGGCCACGGGTGTACTCATGCTTGGGGTTCTGCAGGAGCTCGGAGGCCTGTGCGGACTCCACCACCTGGCCCGCGTACATCACCGTGATGCGGTGCGCCAGGGAAGCAACCAAGGCGAGGTCATGGCTGACGAACACCATCGCGAAGCCGAGCTGTTCGCGGAGCTCGTTGAGGAGGTCCACCACCTGTTTCTGGACAGTGACGTCAAGGGCGGTGGTGGGCTCGTCGGCTACAACGATCTTCGGTGAACGCGACAACGCCATGGCGATCAGCACGCGTTGGCGCTGGCCGCCGGAGAGCTCGTGCGGGTAGCTGGCGAGGGTCCGGACGGGATCCAGTTTCACCATCTCCAAGAGCTCGGTGGGAGTCTTGCGGCCGCCGCGCTTGGTGAGCTGTTCCAGCTGGTCCTTGATCTTCATGGACGGGTTCAGCGAGCTCAGCGCGTCCTGGTAGACCATGGCGATCTGCTCGCCGCGAAGGCCTTCGTACGCCTTGGGGTTGCTGTGTTCGGTGGTGGAGTCCAGGAGTTCCTTGCCATCGAAGGTGATGGACCCGGTGACTTGGGCGGTCTTGGGCAGGAGCCCCATCACAGCAAGTGAGGTGATGGACTTGCCACAACCGGATTCGCCTACCAAGCCCATGGTCTCACCTTCGCGGACCGTGAAAGAGACGTTGTCCACGATTGCAATGTCGCCGAAGCGGTTTGGGAAACGGATGGACAGGTTCTTCACTTCGAGGACATTGCGGGCTCCTGGGGAGACCTGCGGGAGCCGGTCGGTGCGCTTCGCCTCGATGGCTGCCAGGAGCTCCAGTTCGCGGTCCAGGAGGAGGTGCGGGTTGGCGGCGGCCAGCCTCACGTCGGTGAGGACGGCCGCAGTCTCGACACCGGAGGTGACGGTGTCGCTGGAAGCCGCACGAACGCCGTCGAGCTCGTGTTGCTCAACCACGGACGGCTGGGCCACCGAGGTTGCTACCTCAGCGTCGACAGCAACGGCGGCTGAAGCACCGTCGTCGTCCTTCACCACCGGCGCGCGCCGAAGCTTCGGGTTCACCATGGCGTCGGTGAGGCCCTCAGCCAGGATGTTCAGGGACAACACGGTCAGCAGGATGGTCAGACCCGCGAAGGTGGTAGCCCACCAACCGCCGGAGAGGACCAGGTTGCGGCCATAGGAAATCACATTTCCCCAGGACGGCGCGGGATCCTGGACGCCGGCCCCCAGGAAGGAAAGCGAGGCTTCCAGGATGATGGCGTCAGCCACCATGACCGTTGCGAACACCAGCACTGGAGCCGCGGTGTTGCGGACGATGTGCTTGACCAGGATGTAGAAACGTCCGGCGCCGATCACGCGTTCAGCACGGACGTAGTCTTCGCCGTACTGTGCCAGCACGTTGGCGCGGACTACGCGGGCAAGCTGCGGTGTGTAGATGATGGCGATGGCAATGATGATGGTGGGGACCGAGTTGCCGAACGCGGCCAGCAACACAGCTGCGAGAGCGATACCCGGGAACGCCATGAGGATGTCCATGAGCCGCATGATGATCTCGTTGACGGATTTGCTGGAGGTCGCGGCGAAGGAACCAAGGAGCGCTCCGGCAAGGATGGCCAACGCAACCGCCCCGAGGCCGATCATCAGCGAGGACTGTGCGCCGAAGAGGAGGCGCGAGAAGATGTCGCGGCCCAGGCGGTCGGTGCCGAAGAAGTGCTCGGCGCCGGGCGGGGTGGCCGGGATGAAGGTCTCCAGTGGATCGTGCGGGGCGATGACCGGCGCGAAAATGGCGGCGAGGACAATCACGATGAGGAAGAGCAGGGCGATACGCGAGCCCCAGGGCAGGGCCTTGAAACGAATGCCCGGGGCACTTAGCCGTTCTGCGAGCTTGCTGCGCATGAGCTATACCGTCCTGATTCGGGGGTTGATGAGCAGGTAGAGAAGGTCCACCACGATGTTCACCAAGACAAAGGTGACCGAGATGGTGAGCACCACGCCCTGGACCAGGTTGACGTCAAGGTTGGTGATGCCGTTGAGGATCAGTTGGCCCATGCCGGGCAGGGCGAAAATCATTTCAATCACGACGGCGCCGCCCAGCAAGTAGCCGACGCGAAGTCCCAGCACGGTCACCGGGGTGACGAGCGCGTTGCGGAGGACGTTCTTGGAGACGACCTCGCGGTAAGGGACCCCGTTGCCGATGGCGGTGCGGACGTAATCGCGGTCCAGTTCTTCCACCATTGAGGTACGGACCACGCGGATCAGCGACGCAGACACCGGGATGCCGAGCGCCAAGGCCGGGAGGGCCATGGAGTTGAGCCAACCGCCGAAGCCGGATTCCGGCGTCGCGATTCCGCCCGAGGGGAACATGGGGTTGGCGCCGAGCGCGAACCACTGGATGAGCAGGATGCCCAGCCAGAAGGACGGCGTGGCGATCGCGGCGATGGAGAAGACGCGGACCAACTGGTCCTGCCACTTGTCGCGATACAGGGCGCCGAGGATGCCGAACGCGAGCGAGAGCACAATCGCGATAAGGACACCCAGGAAGGTCAGCTGCAGCGTCAGGGGAAACGCTGAGCCGATCATGGACGCCACCGACTTTGCCGGTGGGGTGGTGACACCGAGGTCGAACTGCAGGAGCTTGCCGAGGAATCGGAAGTACTGCAGGACCAGGGGATCGTTCAGGCCATTGTCCTGGCGGTACTGCTGCTTGGCTTCTTCGCTGGCGCCGTCGCCGAGGGCCGAACTGGCCTGGTCGCCGGGAGCGGCCTGCAGGACGAGGAAGACGAGCAACGTAATGCCCAGGATCATTAATGGCAATGCTGCAAGTCTGCGGCCAAGCAAACGCAATATCGTGACCAATGTGTTCTCCGGTTGGTTGGGGTGGTGCTGGTTGTGGGGCCCACTCTGCGGGGCTATTAGGGAGATTCAGGCCGCAGGGCGGGCCTCACAACAGGGAGGGTGCTTAGGCGGTTCGTCCGACGTCGATAAATGACAAGCCGGTGGTGGGCAGAGGCTGGAAGCCGTTGAGCTTCTTCTCGTCCCAGGCGCTGGGGAGCTGGCGATGGAAGACCGGGTACAACGGAACCTCGTCGGAAACCATGTCCACGATTTCACCCACGATCTTCTTGGCCGCGTCACCGGATGCCTGGGAGCCCTTGTTCATGAGTTCCTGCAGCTTGGCGCGTTCCGGGGTGGTCCAGAAGGCGCGCTTGTCCATCCAGGTTGCGCCGGAGTAGAACCAGCTCAGGAGAAGGTCTGCGTCATTGCCGAAGACCGAGGGATCGCCAGGGGCCGCGACTACGGAGAAGTCGCCCTTGCCCACGCGGTCGCTGTACAACGCGCCGGACTGAAGGCTCTTGACGGTGACCTTGACGCCCGGGATCTTGTTCCAGGACTCGAGGATCAGCGGTGCAACGTCCTTGACCCAAGCGGTGTCCGTGGTGAGGAGCTCGAATTCGAGGGTGGTGACGCCGGCCTGCTTCAGGAGGTCTACAGCTTTGGAAGTATCAAAGCTGTAGACGTTCTTGGCCTTGACGTAGTCCGGGTGGCCTTCCTGGAAGTAGGAAGTGGCGGCTTTGGCGTTGCCGAACAGCGCTTTCTTGATGATGGATTCTTTGTCCATGCCGTAGTGCAGGGCCTGGCGGACCAGCTTGTTGTCGAACGGGGCCTTGGCGCAGTTGAACATGAGGAACAGCAAGCCGAAGGATTGGACGGATTCAACTTTGACCTTGGACTTCAGTCCGTCGACGTCAAGGTAAGGAACGTCTTCGATCGCTTGGACACGGCCGGACTGGACCGCCGTGACACGGGCTGCGGCATCTGAGAGCAGCAGCCAGGTCATGCCCTTGGCCAGCGCAGGCTTGGGGCCGTTGTAGTCGGCGAACGCCTCGAAGACGATCTTGTCGTCCTTGACTGCGGAGATGAGTTTGTACGGTCCGGAGCCGACTGGCTTAGCGTCGAACGCCTTAAGGTCGGTAGCGAGTGCCTTGGGGACGATCTTGACCACTGAGATGCGGGGTCCGAAGCCGGGGAAGGCGTACTTAAGGGTGAACTCCACCGTCTTGGCGTCCAGCGGCTTGACGTCCTGGATGAAGGGAATGAACTGGGAGAACAAGGACTTGTTGGCCGGATCCATCACACGGGTGAAGGAGAAAGCGACGTCCTCGGTGGTGACGGGGGAGCCGTCGTGGAATTTCGCGCCCTCGCGAATGGTCACCTGGTAGGTGGTGTCGTTGATCTTTTTGGGGTCCGCTGCGGCGAGGGCGTTGTAAGGCGCGCGGGTGGCCGGGTGCAGTTCGATGAGGCCTTCGAAGATGTGCAGGTTGGCGGCCATCGGCGTGGCTCCGGAGGAGCTGAGGGGATCGAAACCGGTGGACAGCGCGTAGGAGATGCCGGCCTCAATGGTGAGGTCCTTATTGACCGCGGCAGTGTTGGTGGTGGTACCGGTGGTGGTGCTGGCAGCGCCGCCGCACGCAGAGAGTGTTGCCGTGAAGGCGGCTGCTGCACCAACTGCGCCGCTTAGCTTCAGGAAGTTCCGGCGGCTGGCGTCGTTGACCAGCGGCAGGCTGTGGATCGTCTTGCTCATAGGGTGCCTCACCATTCGCGTTTCGTGGGTTATCGGATGTAGGACGTCCGATGCTCGTATGGAAACTGTAAGGGCGGTCACAACGGAACGTCAAGTGAGAATGTGCGCTTGGGTTGCTGCCGCGCGCCTGGCGGCCTGCCGGCTGCGGCCGGTCCTGAGGGGAAATCTCAACGATTTCCCAGTACATAGCTATGACGGAGGTGGGACATCCGATATTGTATGTTGCGAGTCACTCATTCTGGGGTGGGCACTAAGCTCGCCTCAATATTAACACCGCACCTGCTCTCGGAACCGGCCTTTGCCGGTCTGCGGGCCGGTGCATCGGCAAGGAGAAAGCCATGACAACTTCCGGTGTGGTTCCGCAGGCGCGGTTCAGTGCACAGGCCCGGCTGCGTGCGTTGCAGTCGGACATTATGGAATTGATTCTTGAGCGCGAGCTCGAGGCGGGCGATCCGTTGCCGACCGAGAGCGAGCTGTCCGGTGCCCTGGGCGTGGGCCGCAACACGCTCCGAGAGTCACTCAAGGTGCTGCAGGCCTTGGGTGTCATCGAAATCCGTCACGGCTTCGGCATGTTCGTGGCGCCGAGCAACTTTGACGCACTGGCTGACGGCCTGACGTTCAGGGGCCGGCTCTCACTGCGGCATCAGGGGCTGGAGGCCTTGCAGCTGGTGGATGTGCGCCAGGCGTTGGAGTCCGGCCTGATCGGCTCGTCCATGGATGTCATGACCAAAGAACAGCTCGCGTCCATCGAAGAAGCCGTGAAGCAGATGGAAGAGCTGGCCGCTGCCGGCGAAAACTTCGTGGCCGCGGACGCCGAATTCCACCGTCGCCTCTTCGAACCCCTCAACAACGAGCTCCTGATCAACCTCATGGGCGTGTTCTGGAAGGTGTACCGGAAGATCCACGTGGAGATCGGTCCAGGGAACGAGGACCTGGCGAAGACTGCTGCGATGCACCGAGACATTTACGGAGCTGTGGCGGCAGGGGACAAGGTCCTGGCGTCCGAGCTGCTCAACCGACACTTCGATGGCATCCGCCGCCGCATCAGCGAGGCAGTCGGGGAGTAAACGCCCCGTACTTAACGAAAGGGCCGTCGTCGTACTTTTGAAAAGTACGACGACGGCCCTTTGCGTTCGGCGTGCAAGTCACCGCACATGCAAGTCAGTGGGGCTGGCCCGGGCACAACAAAAGACCCGCACCGGCGAACCGGTGCGGGTCTTGATTTGTGCGCCCAAAGGGATTCGAACCCCTGACCTTCTGTTCCGTAGACAGACGCTCTATCCAGCTGAGCTATGGGCGCATTTCGTGTGATTCTCGGCGGTCTGTTTCTCTGACCCCCTCGAACCTCAATAAACTTTACAGAAGTTCATGTGAAGTTCCAAATCGAAAAGCTGTAATCTGCGCAACTAGACCGGTCTACGTGACCTTAGTCACTTAAATCTCCGTTCTGGCTAACCCAACCCCTTATTTCTAGCGGTTTTTACTTTTGGGCTGTGTGGATGTCCGATGTCTGACAACGGATTGGTCTGGTCCGCGGCCCCTATCGTTTAGGACACACCACTGAACCCGAGGAAGGGAACCGCAATGGGCGATCTGGCGCGACTGCCGCTGCTTGAGAAGGCACCTACTACGCATGCACGCCTGCTGGCCTGGGTTGAGGAAGTTGCCGAGCTGACTCAGCCGGACCGCATCCACTGGGTTGATGGCAGCGAAGCAGAAAACAAGAAGCTCACCGACGAACTCGTTGAGGCCGGCACGTTGAAGCGGCTGAACCCGGAGACGTTCCCGAACTCTTTCGCAGCATTCTCCGACCCTGCTGACGTTGCCCGTGTAGAAGAGCAGACCTTCATCTGCTCCGAGAACGAGCGCGACGCAGGCTTCACCAACAACTGGATGGCCCCGGCCGAAATGAAGCAGAAGCTGCGCGGATTGTTCGCCGGCTCCATGCGCGGCCGCACCATGTACGTCATTCCGTTCGTCATGGGCCACCTGGATGCCGAGGACCCCAAGTTTGGCGTCGAGATCACCGACTCCGCCTACGTTGTTGCCTCCATGCGCATCATGGCCCGCATCGGCACGGATGTCCTGGACCGCATCACACAGACCGACGCCTTCTTCGTCCCCGCCCTCCACTCGCTGGGTGCACCGCTGGAAGCCGGCCAGGCTGACGTTGCCTGGCCGTGCAACACGGACAAGTGGATTGTGCACTTCCCCGAAGAGCGCTCCATCTGGTCCTTCGGCTCCGGCTACGGCGGAAACGCCCTCCTGGGCAAGAAGTGCTACGCGCTGCGCATCGCTTCGGTGATGGCACGCGACGAAGGCTGGCTGGCCGAGCACATGCTCATCCTTAAGCTGACCTCGCCGGAGCAGAAGACCTACTACGTTTCCGCGGCATTCCCGTCCGCTTGTGGCAAGACCAACCTTGCGTTGCTCGACCCCACCATCAAGGGCTGGAAGGTTGAGACCCTTGGCGACGACATCACGTGGATGCGCTTCGGCAAGGAAGGCGAACTCCGCGCCGTCAACCCCGAAGCCGGCCTTTTCGGCGTTGCACCGGGTACCGGCTGGGGCACCAACCCGAACGCCATGCGCGCCATCGCCAAGGGCAACAGCATCTTCACCAACGTGGCACTGACCGACGACGGTGGCGTCTGGTGGGAAGGTATGACGGAGGAAACTCCGGCGCACCTGACCGACTGGCGCGGCGAGTCCTGGACTCCGGACTCCGACGCCCCGGCAGCGCACCCGAACTCCCGCTTCTGCACGCCGATCGACCAGATCGACATGCTGGCCGAGGAATACTTCAGCCCGGAAGGCGTGGAGCTCTCCGCAATCCTGTTCGGCGGCCGACGCAAGACCACCATCCCGCTGGTCACCGAGGCCCGCGACTGGTCCAACGGCATCTTCATGGGTTCCACGCTGTCCTCCGAGACCACCGCTGCTGCCGCCGGTGCCGTCGGCGTCGTCCGCCGCGACCCCATGGCCATGCTGCCGTTCATCGGCTACGACGCGGGGGACTACCTGAATCACTGGGTGAACCTGTCCGCCAAGGCCAATCCGGAGCGACTGCCAAAGATCTTCCTGGTCAACTGGTTCCGTCGCACGGCCGAAGGCGGCTTCGCCTGGCCTGGCTTCGGAGACAACGCCCGTGTGCTCAAATGGGCCATCGAGCGTCTCGAGGGCAAGGCCGACGCTGTGGAAACGCCGATCGGCTTCGTGCCCACCGGCGAATCCATCGACCTGGAGGGCTTGAACATGACCCCGGCCGAGGTTGAGTCGGCTGTTCGAGTCGATCCTGAGGAATGGGCAACTGAGTTGGCATCCATTGAAGAATGGTTCGCGAACTTCGGCGATTCGCTCCCGGCGGCGCTCCAGTCCGAGCTGGACGGTCTGAAGACCCGTCTGGGCTAGACCTCTTAGGAACAACGGCGTTCTTAAGTGAACGACGACGGCCCGTCACCTTTCGATTGAAAGGTGGCGGGCCGCCGTCGTTCTTGCGGCAGATGTCACCGGCGGGTTTTCCTGCCTTGGTTGGCGGGCCGCACGTCCGGGCCCAAGACTTCGTTGTGGATCCGGGTGGAAGTCGGTGTTCGCAGCGTCTGCCGTCATTGCCCACTGAGTGCCCAGCCCACCCAAGGTGCCGGAACGGTGGCCCCTTATGGCTGGGCGGCCGGTACCCTGAACTCCGGCCGCAGCCCGATGGACTGGAACACCGGGTTCATCTGGCGGGCGTGGGGGAGAGAAGCGATAACCACGGTATCCAGTTCGGTGTAGAACGCTTCCCTGGCCCGATTCATCGCGTGGCGAAGGGCGCATTCATTGATGAGCGGGCAGTTCTTGGTGGGGGACTGGCACTCCGCTGGATCCTGTCGGCTGTCCAGATGCCTCAGGACTTCCCCAACGGTGGCTCGCCGCCCTGATTCATTGAGCCGGGAACCGCCCAGCCGTCCTCGTTCAACGTCGATATATCCCAGGGCACGGAGGCGGACCATGGCCTTGCTGACATGGTTGTACGGTGTACCCACGGCATCCGCCACTGCCTGGGTGGTCAGGAGCAAACCTTCGGGGGCCGCGGCCAACACCATGATGGCGCGGAGGCTGACATCTGCGAACGCGTTGATTTTCATGGCATCAGCTCCCGGGTAGGGTCCAGCTCACGGGCAGGGTCTAGTCCACCCAGATGGATGGCTCGTGTGTATCGGGTTCCATCGCGCTGAAGGCAAAGCCCTCCGCCGTGGGAGTGTACGGAATGATCGCTGCCAGGACTTCGCCGTTCCGGTGTTCGGCTGCACCATGGATACCGTCGGACCCATGGTCCGGCAGGCTGACGTCGCTCACCACTGCTACGGCCCGGTAATCGTCCCGGCCCTGTCGCAGCAGATCATGGACGTCGGTCAGCATTTGGCCGGCGTCGACGTCACCGTTTTCGTCCGGCTCACCGGGAGCAATCATCACTATCCGCAGTTCGCCGTCGTTGGACAGCGTGATGCCGAAAGGGAAAAATCCGCCGTTCTGCTGGATGTGTTCCTGGGCAGTGCCCAAAGCGGTGCCCAAGGTTTCACGGAGTTCGCGGTCCTGGTCGGTTTCTTCCGGGACGTCTGTGGCAGCGTGCTGATCGTTCATGCCTGAACCTAGGCCCGGACCAGTGCGAGGACGCGGTCGCGGATCTTTTCCATGGTGGGCTGATCCTTCGCTTCGGCGTTCAGGCGGAGGAAGGGTTCGGTGTTGGAGGGGCGCAAGTTGAACCACCAGCTGCCGTCCTTGGCCGTAAAGGTGCTGCCGTCCATGTGGTCGATGTCAATGTCTTCTGTTTCAAAGTCGGCGCGGACGCGTTCAACGGCGGCTGCTTTGTCCTCGATCTCGGAGTTGATTTCTCCGGAAGAGACGTAGGGCTCGTACTGGCGGCCGAGTTCGGACAACGGACCGTCCTGCTCGCCCAAAGCAGCCAGGACGTGCATGGCGGCGAGCATGCCGGTATCGGCGTTCCAGAAGTCCCGGAAGTAGAAGTGAGCGGAGTGCTCCCCGCCGAACACGGCACCTTCTTCGGCCATGACGGCTTTGATGAAGGAGTGTCCCACACGGGTCCGTACCGCACGGCCGCCATCCTTGGCGACGAGCTCCGGGACGGCTTTTGAGGTGAGGAGGTTGTGGATGATCACAGGGGTTTCTTCCCCTGCGGCCTGGGCACGGGCGATTTCGCGCCGGGCCACCATGCCGGTGATTGCAGACGGCGAGACAGACTCGCCCTTCTCGTCGATCACGAAGCAGCGGTCAGCGTCGCCGTCGAATGCCAGACCGATGTCCGCGCCGTGCTTGACGACGGCGGCCTGCAGGTCGCGCAGGTTCTCCGGCTCCAGGGGGTTGGCCGGGTGGTTGGGGAAAGAACCATCCAGTTCAAAGTACAGCGGGACAATCTCAAACGGCAGTGCCGGGAGCAGTTTGTCGCCAAGGACTGCCGGGGTGGTCAGCCCCGCCATGCCATTACCGGCGTCGACCACGATCTTCAGCGGACGGGAGCCGGAAAGGTCCACGAGCTGGCGCAGGTATTCCGAGTAGTCCTTCAGCACATCACGCACGCCGATCTCGCCGCGGGTACCCGCAGCCGGGATGGTCCCGGAGTTCAGGTACTGCTCTGCCAAGGCCTGGATTTCCTTCAGGCCGGACTCCGAGGAGATGGGCTGGGCGCCGGCTTTGGCCATTTTGATGCCGTTGTATTCTGCCGGGTTGTGGCTGGCCGTGAACGTGGCACCGGCAGCGTTCAACGCACCGCAAGCGTAGTAGAGCTCATCGGTGGAGATCAGGTCCAACAGAAGGACGTTCGCTCCGCGCGTTGCTGCGCCGTTGGCGAAGGCCTGGCTGAACTCCGGAGAGGACGGACGCATGTCCCCTCCGACCAGGACGGTCTCGCCTTCGAGGCCCAGGACGTCGATAAAGGCAGCACCCACGGCCTCGACGATTTCCGCCGTGATGGACTCACCAACGATCCCACGGACGTCATACGCCTTAAAGGATGCCGAGAGGTCGAATGTCTTGTTCTGCTCGCTAGTCACGCGCTCAATCCTACTGTGGCAACGCAAACGGGCTGGAATGCGGAACCTGGCTTGTGGATAATCGTTGTCCACATAGCAGGACCTGCAGGTTATGGCTGTCAGGGTCGGCTGGAATACTGGGGTGATGGCCAACAACTCCCAGAACGCTGCCGTTTCCGTGCAATCACCTACCCAGCACCAGGCTTTGGAATGTCTGCGGGAGTTGGTGGGGCACCCGGAAGCCCAGTTCCATGACGGCCAGTACGAGGCCATCGAAGCGTTGGTTGATGCCGGACGCCGGGCCTTGGTGGTTCAGCGTACCGGTTGGGGAAAATCGGCTGTCTACTTCGTTGCCTCGCTGCTGCTGCGCAGGCGGGGTGCGGGCCCCACTCTGATTGTTTCGCCGTTGCTGGCGCTCATGCGGGACCAGGTTGCCGCTGCCGCACGGGCAGGAGTCCGGGCTGTGGCCATCAACTCCGCCAATGCCCTGGAATGGGACACCGTCCTGGCCCAATTGGCCGCTGATGAGGTGGATGTCCTCCTGGTCTCTCCTGAACGGCTGACCAACCCCTCCTTCCGGGAGAACCAGCTCCCGGAACTCATCCGCCGTACCGGCCTTTTGGTCATTGATGAGGCTCACTGTATTTCGGACTGGGGACATGACTTCCGTCCGGATTACCGCCGGATTGCGGACCTCATTGCACAACTGCCGGCGTCGGTTCCCGTCCTGGCCACCACGGCCACCGCCAATTCCAGGGTGGTCCATGACATCGAGGAGCAACTCGGTGATGGCGTACTGACCATCCGTGGCGCCCTGGGCCGTGAATCGCTGCGCCTGGGCGTCCTGACACTGCCCGATTCCCGGGACCGCTTGGGCTGGTTGCTGACGCATCTGGCGGATATGCCTGGCAGTGGCATCATTTATACGCTCACGGTCTCGGCGGCTGAGGATACTGCCAGGCTTCTGGCTGAAGCCGGACACAATGTTCTCTCATATACCGGACGCACAGACCCTGCCGGCAGGGAGCGCGCAGAACAACTCCTTAAGGACAACCAGGTAAAGGCTCTCGTGGCCACGTCCGCCTTGGGAATGGGATTCGACAAGCCGGACCTGGGCTTTGTCATCCACCTCGGCGCGCCGTCCTCGCCTGTGGCTTACTACCAACAAGTTGGCCGTGCAGGACGTGGAGCGGCCAACGCAGATGTCCTGTTGCTTCCAGGCTCCGAGGACCGTGAAATCTGGCAGTACTTTGCCACGGCCTCCATGCCGTCGGCCGAGAAAGCGAACGCTGTCCTCACTGTCCTCGGCGAAGCCGGTTCGGCGCTGTCCACGGTGGCTCTGGAAGCCAGGGTGGATCTTCGCCGAACACCGCTGGAACTCCTCCTCAAAGTCCTGGCGGTCGATGGAGCCGTGGAACGCGTCGGTGGGGGCTGGCGCTCCACCGGGGTCCCGTGGAACTACGACGCCGATCGTTACTCACGTATTGCCGAGGCACGCGTGGACGAGCAGGATTCCATGGTGATCTACCAGGACACCGCCGGGTGCCGCATGGAATACATCACCTCGGTGCTGGACGACGAAACCGCGGCCGCGTGTGGGCGCTGTGACAACTGCGCCGGCCGATGGTTTCCCGTGGACGTGGCAGCCTCCGCCGCCGATGCCGCAGGACAGACTCTGCGCCGGGCCGGAATAGCCGTGGAACCACGCCTTCAATGGCCCAGTGGAATGGACCGTCTCGGTGTTGCGGTCAAGGGAAAGATCAAGCCCGATGAGAGTGTGTCCGAGGGACGGATTCTTGCCAGGCTCACCGACCTTGGCTGGGGTGGGTCGCTCCGCGAACTGTTCGCTGCCGGGGCGCCGGACCGGGCGGTGGATCCAGCCATGCTGCAGGCATGTGTCCAGGTCCTGCGCGAATGGTCAGGTGCTGAGGGTGGGACTCCCTGGAGCGGAGTCGGCCGTCCGGCAGCCGTGGTCAGTGTCCCCTCACGGAGCAAGCCGCAGTTGGTCGGGACCTTGGCTCAAGGAATCGCGGGCATAGGGCAAATGCCCTACCTCGGACAACTGCAACCCCAGCACGGCGGGCCCACCGGCGCACGTGGAGGGAACAGTGCGTACCGGCTGGCAGGGGTGTGGGACAGGCTGGTGGTCGGTCCCGATCTCGCCCAGGCTTTGGCGGGCCTCGGTGGCCAACCCGTGCTGTTGGTCGATGACCTCATTGACAGCCGATGGACCATGACGGTCTCGGCCAGGGCGTTGCGCCAAGCCGGAGTGGGCGCGGTGCTGCCGCTCGCGCTGGCCCAAGCTGGGTAGTCCGGCGAGAGCCGGGTAGTGCCGCCCAAGCTGGGTAGCCCATCGGTCCCTCTCCGCTGGAACTACGTCATGTTGTGATCGCTCCCACGCTGCATCTATAGGATCGAGCAAACAGCCTGCTCACCGTGGCAGGCACACGCCAGAACCCGGACCGGAGCCATGAGCGCAAACCCGAGCAACACCGACGTCGATGCCGCCGACCAGACGACGTGGCGGCCGCGCCTGGCGCTGCTGGTGGCTGCGACGTTTTTCATGGAGTTCCTGGACGGGACCATCCTCACCACGGCCATTCCCAGCATTGCCTCCGATTTCCGGGTAGCACCGGCCGACATCAACATCACCATGACGGCGTATCTGGTAACGGTCGCCATGGGCATCCCGTTGAGCAGTTGGCTGGCGGAGCGTTTCGGCGCGCGCAGGATTTTCTGTCTCGCAATCTCGGTGTTCACTCTTGCCTCCCTGTTCTGCGCGATCAGCACCGACCTGACCATGCTCACGCTCAGCCGGGTGGCCCAGGGCATGGGCGGAGCCATGATGGTTCCCGTGGGGACCCTGGTGGTGCTGCGGGGCACTCCCAAATCCGAACTTCTCCGGGCCACCGCCTACCTCGTGTGGCCTGGCCTGCTTGCTCCCGTGCTGGCTCCGATGGTTGGCGGCGCCCTGACCACCTTCCTGTCATGGCACTGGATCTTCATCATCAACGTCCCACTGGGGCTGGCTGCCTTCATTGCGGCCCTCAGGCTGGTGCCGCGGACACAATTCGACGGGAAGCGCCGACTGGACTGGTTCGGCCTGTTGCTGACCACGCTGGGTGTAGGCGCGTTGGTGGTGGGCTTGGAGACCCTGGGTGGGCACGCATCAAATGTCCTGGCCGCCGGAGTTGTCTTTGCCGGAGTACTGTCGCTGGCCGGCGCGGTCTGGTGGATGAGCAAAGCGAAAGTTCCCCTGTTCAACCTCAGCGTCTTCGGTACCCGGACCTTCAGGGCAACATCCACCGGGGGTTTCATCTACCGGTTGACCATCAGCTCGGTCCCTTTCCTGCTGCCCCTGATGTTCCAGGACGGGTTTGGCTGGGATCCCCTGAAGGCCGGTGTCATGGTGGCGGCGGTGTTCGTGGGCAACATTGGGATCAAACCGGCCACTACGCCGTTGATCCGGCGTTTCGGATTCAAACCGGTGCTCGTTTTTGCCTCGTTCGCGTCGGCCGTGACGTTTGCCATGTGCGCTTTCCTTGACGCCCAAACACCCGAACCGCTCATTTTCGCCCTGCTGCTGTTCAGCGGCGCCTTCCGTTCCATTGGTTTCTCCGCCTACGCCTCGGTGCAGTACGCAGATATCGTCCCGGGGCAGTTGCCCTCGGCCAACGCCATATCGGCAACGCTGGTTCAGTTGGCGGCAGCGGCCGGGATCGCCGTGGGTGCTTTGTTCCTGCGCCTGTTCGAGGCCACCGAGGTGTTCGGTCCGGATCAAGTGGCGGCCTATAAGGGGGCCTTCGTGGCCATGGCAGTTCTGATGCTGATCAGCACTGTGGACAGCCTCACCCTCCACCGCCATGCGGGGGCTGAAGTCAGCGGCGGTTCAAAGCGGCGTTAAACGCAAAAGGTCCCGGTTTGAAAACCGGGACCTTTTCGCGGAGACGGGGGGATTTGAACCCCCGGTGGAGTTGTGCCCCACACTTCATTAGCAGTGAAGCCCATTCGGCCGCTCTGGCACGTCTCCCTTTGCTATTGCTAGCCCACCAAGGATACGCAGAACGTGCCGTCGAGCGCAAAACGCGGCCATTCTCCTGCCCATTTCGCTGGTTCGCGGCGGGACGGGCCGTGCGAACGGCCTGGCAGGCAGCGAACCAGCGAATCGGACCTGACGGAGCGGCTAGTTGCTTCCGGCCAGCGAACGCCACAAGAAGTGGTTGCTCCGCGCCTGCAACGCCGCAGCCTGCCTGTTGTCCGAGGCACCGGCATGGCCACCTTCGAGGGCTTCGTGGAACCACACATTCGGGATGCCCATGGCCTGCATGCGTGCAGCCATCTTTCGGGCTTGGACGGGTCCCACCCGGTCATCCGAAGTGGCAGTCCAGATGAACGTCTCGGGGTAATCCACGCCGTCATGAAGGAGGTGGTACGGCGAGAAGGTGCGGATGAACTCCCACTGCGCGGGGACATCGGGGTCCCCGTATTCAGCAATCCACGAGTACCCGGCCGAGAGCTTGGTGTACCGGCGCATGTCCAGGAGCGGCACGCCGCAGGACACGGCACCGAACAGTTCGGGGTACTGGGTCAGCATGTTTCCCACCAGAAGCCCGCCGTTGGAGCCTCCGACGCAGCCCAGACGCGGACGGCTGGTAACGCCGCGGGAGATCAAGTCCCGGGCCACCGCAGCGAAGTCCTCGTAGGCGCGGTGGCGGTTTTCCTGGAGGGCAGCGCGGTGCCATGAGGGCCCGTATTCGCCACCGCCCCGGATGTTGGCCACAACGTACACGCCGCCGCGCGAGTGCGTGCCGGTGCCGTCCTCGGAGGCAACGCCCACTGTTCGCCGCTCAAGCCATGCCCGGCCGATGGATCCGCTGTAGGCCGGGGTCCGCGAGATCTCGAACCCGCCGTAGCCGGAAAGCTGCGTGGGGTTCTGGCCATCAAGTACCAGATCCTTGGACGCCACCTGGAAGTAGGGAACCTTCGTTCCATCGGCAGAGACAGCAAAGTGCTGTTGGACCTCGTACCCGGCTTCGTTGAAGAACGACGGCGACCGCTTCACTTCGGCATGCCGGCTCACCACGCCGCTGGACTGCCCGTCATCGCCGCGTGTCAGCGCTCCCCGGGTGAGAGTGGTGGGAGTGGTGAAGCCGGTGGCCACCAGCCAGAAGTCGTTGCCGGCTGCGCCCAGGTCTTCGTCGTCCACGGCATAGGCATTGACATCGTGCAGCGGCGGGCAGGCATCCAGGAGGGTGGATGCCCATGCACCCGCGGAGTCAACCGTGGAAGGGTCCAGCACCCGGATTTCCGAGGAGACGTCGCGCAGGAGGTTCAGCAGCAGGTAATCCTTGGTCCAGCTCCAGGACTGCAGCGAGGTTTGGGCATCCGGCGTAAACAGGACCAACAGCGAACGGGACCCCGCCAGGTAGGAGTCGAAATCGGCCGCCAGCAGAGCTCCCGCCGGGTACACGGAGCCCTCAACCTCCCAGTCTTTCTGCGGACGGAACAGCAGCCAGTCGCGGTGGGCGCTGATGTTGACGTCGGTGGGAACGTCGATTGCCACCCACGAGTCCTCGCGCAGCAGCCAGGTGCTCCGGTTGTAGAAGTCGATGTAGTCCACGGCGAAGGTCCGCTCGTAGCCCGGGGTCGAATCGTGGGCCACCATGGCCAGCATGTGGTCCTCGGGAATCTCAAAGAGGCGCTCGGCCTGGGCCAGCGTCTGTCCGCGCCTCAGCTTCACGCCGGTCCTCGCATAGGAAGACGTCGTTGCAGGCAGTCCCTCCGCAGTGCTGGACACCAGCAGGGTGTCGGCATCGAGCCAGCTGACGTTTCCCTTGGCAGTGGGGAGGTCAAAGCCGCCCTCCACGAAGGTGCGGGATTCGACGTCGAACTCGCGGTGGCGGTCTGCGTCGCCTCCGTCGGGGGAGAGTGAGACCATGGCCAGGCGGTACTCGTCGCCATCGGCCGGCCGGAGGAAACCGGCGCCGTGGAAGACCCACTCCACACCTTCGGCGGCGGCAAGGGCATCGACGTCCAGCAGGACGTCCCACTCGGGCTCGTCGGTGAGGTAGCTTTCCCAGGTGGTGCGGCGCCAGAGGCCTTTGGGGTGTTCCTGGTCCTTCCAGAAGTTGTAGTAGTAGTCGCCCCGCTTGGAGACCATGGCGATGCGGTCTGTTGAGTCGAGGACCTCAAGGATGCCGGCTTCAACAGCCGCATATTCGGCATCCTCGAGCAATTCCTCGGTGCGGGCGTTTTGTTCGCGGACCCACGCCAGCTGTTCCTCGCCGTGGATGTCCTCGAGCCAGACGTTTTCATCCGTGGGCTCAGCCGCCACGTCCGCAGCATGGCGGGGCCCGGAGGTGGTGGCGGTGTCATTCTCGGGAAGTGGCGTCTGATCAGCTTCTGTGGTGGTCATCGCCCCATCCAAGCAACACTGTTCGACCGTAAGCAAGTCACAGGAAGTTAGGCTTGAGCGTGGCTAAATCGCAAACCATCCGTGTTGCCCTTATTGGGGCCGGCCCTCGGGGCACCAGCGTCCTTGAGCGGTTGCTTGCGAATTGGGCTGCCGGTAGCCCTCCGGGAACCACCCTGCACCTTGATGTGGTGGATCCTTTTCCGGCCGGATCGGGCCACGTGTGGCAGCCCGAGCAGTCGCGCTTGTATCTGATGAACACCCAGTCTTTCTATCCGACACTCATCCCCGAAGACCCGAGGCTGGCCCCGCCGCTGGCAGGTGGTTCCTTCGACCAGTGGCGTGAGGCCCGGCGTCGTGATGGTGCGGGACTGAACGATGCTGAGAAGGCCGAGTTGGCCACCCTCGAGTCGAACAATTTCCCCAGCCGCGCGCTGTACGGCAGGTACCTGCGCCAAACCTTGGCGGGATTGCTGGAACGGCTTCCCGACGGCGTCGAGGTCACCTTCCATGAGACCACCGCCGTGGCGGCACGCCCTTTTGTGAACAGCACGGCGAACAGCGCGGGGGACGGGTTCGACGTCGAACTCGCCAATGGCCTCACCCTCACCGTCGGCTCCGTGGTCCTCGCCCTGGGGCACATTGAGTCCCGGCTGAATCCGGAACAGCGCTCATTCAAGCGCGCCGCTGACGAACAGGGCCTGCTGTATTTTCCGCCCGCACCGCCGGCCGACGTGGACTGGCAATCCGTGCCGGATAACGAGCCAGTGCTGGTCCGGGGCATGGGATTGAACTTCTTTGACGTCATGGGCCAGCTGACGGAGGGGCGCGGGGGCAAGTTTGTTGACGCCGGTGCGCCGGGAGCCGGGGTATTGGAGTACAGGGCATCGGGGCGCGAACCGAAAATCATCGCCGCCTCCCGCCGTGGCACGCCGTACCGGGCCAAGGCCGGCCTGGATGCCTACTATCCGGGCAGCATCACCATGCGGTACCTGACCGAAGACGCAGTGGACCGGTTCCGTGCAGCGGGAATCCAACCTGGTTTTGACCATGATCTTTGGCCACTCCTGCACCGCGACGCCTTCTGGGCCTACTACTCAACGCTGGCCCGCTCCCAGCCGACGGCAATCAAGGACCCTGCGCAGTTCCTGGCTGATCTTGAGGATGCGCTCCAACCGCACGCGCACACCACCACGCACTGGGAAAGCAGCGTGGGCGACCTCGTGGAAAAGCATGTTGTGTCTTCCCGCCGGTTGAACCTCCGCGGACTGGCCGCTCCACTGGCAGGACGCACCTTTGCCTCTCGACGTGAGCTGGACGCAGCCATCACGGCCTACCTGGATGATGACGCGCGACGATCGGCCCTCGGGGAGGCGGACCCCGTCAAGATGGCCATCGGTGCGCTCCACACCGGCCGGGCCATCCTCAAATCGGTGGTGGCAGACGGCGGCATCACGGACGAATCGTGGCTCTCAGGGTTGCGCGGCTGGTTCGAGTCCTTCGTCGAAGGGCTGGCCAGCGGAGCCCCTGCACTGCGCTCGGAGCAGCTGGCCGCTTTGGCGCGTGCCGGCGTCGTGAGTTTCGTGGGCCCCGACCCGAAGTTCAGCGTGGACCGGGCAGCCAAGGTGTTCCGGGCGGTTTCGCCGTGGGTGCACGATGCGCCGGCCGAAGCACCTACCTTGATCGAGGCGATGTCGCCGGCCAACAGGGTGGGAATGAACGTCTCCCCGCTGCTGGAGCAGCTGATGGCTGATGGCCTGGTGCGCACCAAGATCATGATGGGCGGCGAAGGCGCTCCTGTGCAGACCACGGGATTGGACGTTGAACCGCATCCATACAGGCCCCTGGCGGCGAATGGATCCGTCACAAGGAACCTGTACGTCTTGGGTCTTCAGCTCT
Source organism: Arthrobacter sp. D5-1 (assembly GCF_017357425.1). Lineage (NCBI taxonomy): Bacteria > Bacillati > Actinomycetota > Actinomycetes > Micrococcales > Micrococcaceae > Arthrobacter > Arthrobacter sp. D5-1. Next base: position 1,007,176 of record NZ_CP014571.1, read on the forward strand.
CCGCGGTGCAGTGGGGCACGGCCATCGCTGCGGAAGCCCGACCCCGGACCGGACCGGCCTACGCCAGCGGACAGCGGACCCTCAGGGATGCCGACGAGATTGCCCGCAGTATTCTGGCCCGCTGAGCCACGCACGGCTACGGATCGGCGTAGCGTTCGGCACTAAGTCATAGCGTTCAGCACAAAGGCAGGGCCCTCACGAAGGGTAAGTTCGTGAGGGCCCTGCCTTATGGCGTTACGGGTTTGCTAGCCCCGCAGGCACCTCTGGTACTCCAACCAGGCGAACGCGTACCGCAGCCACCCCACAATGTCGTACCACTTGGACGGCTTGGTGGGCGCGGTGCATTGCGGCGGGTTCGGGCCGCTCTCAGCAACCGTCACGAGCGTCTTCACCACGGTTCCGCTTTCGACGGCGGTGAGCACCAACGTGCCAGTGCCGGCCGCTGCCGAGGCGGGAACCTTGAGGTCCACCGTGGCTGCACCTGCTGTTACCGGTACGGATCCGAGCGTCACCGCTGCACCCTTGCTGTCAACAAAGACGGCATTGAGGGTGGCATTGGCGGGGCTGCCGATCGATGTCAGGTTCAGCTTTGAGACAGCCAGTGCGATGGGTTCGCCGGCCTTAACCCCGGCTGCGGTGGAGTTCACCACAGCGACGGAACGACGGGCAAAGTCCGGCGACACCGGCTTGTGCTCCTGCAGGTATTTGATCCAGGCATCCCGGTCCACCAGTCCGGTGTCCTTGGTGTTGCTGCCTTCCTTGAAGACCCGGAAGTTGTCACCACCGGTGGCCAGGAAGCTGAACGTGCCGATCCTGTACTGCTTCGCGGGATCGATGACGGCGCCGTTCACCCAGATGCCGGTGACGCGGTCTCCTGCGGGACGGGCGGCGTCGTAGGTGTAGTTGATGTTCTTGGACAGGCCAAGCTGCTGGTAGGGGCGGCTGGGCACGGTTCCGTCAGCGTTGGTCTGCCACTGCTGCTCCAGGAGCGTCTTGAACTGGGCACCTGTCAGGGACGTGGTCCACAGGTTGTTCACGAACGGCAGGACCGCGTTGGCCTCTGCGTAGGTGATGGTGCCATCCGGGGCGTAGTAGAGCTCGTTACGCAGGCCTCCGGGGTTCACGACGCCGATCTCCGCCGCACCCAGTTCGGGTGCCTTGAGCGTATCCACCAGGGAGTCTGCCACCAGGTTGCCCAGCGTGGATTCATTCGCGCGGTCGTCCCGCTTGGGGGCGCCTCCGGCAGGATCCGGGGTGAAGGCGGTGGTGATATCGGCGGTCACTGCACCAACGGGCTGGTTGCCGATTTCAGCAGCTTGGGCCAGCGCCTTGTCCACGATGGTCTTCACTGCGGCCACCCTCGGGTACGCAGCAACCAGGCTTTCGGCGGTCTCGGTGGTCCGATCCACGATTGCGGCCTTGTACGCCGTCACGGACTTGCTGGCGGTGTCCACAGTGAGCGTCACGCTGCCCACGTTCTCGCCGTAGTTGCCGGTCTGCACGATGGGACGGGTTTTGCCGGTCGGCTGGCCGTTGGCGTCCAGTACCGGTGCGTCCCAGGCGTATTCCTTGTGGGTATGTCCGGTGAAGATGGCAGCGACGTCGGGAGTGGTTTCGTTGACCAGCTTGGCGAAGGGGCCGCCCGCGGCGACTTCCTGCTCCAGCGTGGCGCCCTCAGGAGTGCCGGACGCGGCGCCGTCGTGGCTTTCCACGATGATGAGGTCGGCTAGATCGTCGGCCTTGATCTTCGCGGCCACCCGGTTGATGGCCTCCACAGGATCCCCGAATTCGAGGTCCGAGATTCCGGCGGGAGTCACCAGTGAAGGAACTTCCTGGGTGACAGTGCCGATGACGGCCACCCGCATGCCGTTCATATCCAGCACCTTGTACTCCGGCAAGACCGGCGTGGTGGTGCCCTTTTGGTAGACGTTCGCACCGAGGTACGCGAACTTTGCGTTGGTACCTCCTGCGACGACGCGGTCGCGCAGGTCCTGCCAGCCGCCGTCGAACTCGTGGTTGCCCACAGCGGAAGCCTGCAGCTCCAAGGTGTTCAGGACGTCGATGGTGGGCTGGTCCTTCGCCACTGAAGAAGCGAAGAGGGAGGCGCCGATGTTGTCGCCGGCCGAGATGAAGGCCGTAGCCCCGGGGGCAGCTGCCGCGCGGAGCTTCTCCACCGTTCCGGCAAAGAGCACGGTGTTGGTGTCGATGCGGCCGTGGAAGTCGTTGATCCCCAGGAACTGCAGGTCAACGCTTGCGGGTGCCTCCGCAGTCAGGTCCAGGCCCACCACCACAGGATCGTGGTCGCTGGCCCGGAACTCGTCCGCGGCATAGTAGTTGGTCACATTGTTGTTATACCTGCTGTACTCCAGTGCGACGGACTCCACGGAATTGATGTTCCAGATGTCGGTTCCCGTGACGGCCTTGGCCGCTGCGGGTGAAGCCAGGATGTGGTCCAGGGAACCCACCATGCCCCCGAACAGGTATGAGTGCTTGCCGGTGCCCACCTCAAGATCGGCATAGCCGGCGCCCGTGAGGACGTTGATGGGATCTTCCTTGGCGTAGGCGTTGAAGTCACCGATCAGGAAGACCTTGTCCGTGCCCTTGGACGCCTGAAGATCCTTCGAGAAAGCGAGCAGCGATTCAGCCTGCTTGGTGCGGGCAATGTTCGAGGCACCCTGGCCCTTGTCGGTATCGTCCGGGGTAGCGGCCGAGCCCTTGGACTTGAAGTGGTTCACGATCGCGATGAACTTCTTGTCATCGGCACCGCCAACCGGTTTGAAGACCTGGGCCAGCGGCTTGCGTGCGCTGGCGAAAGCCACGGTGTCGTTGTGGATGATGGACTCGCCCACGGGCTCCGCCACGGCCTTTTTGTAGATGAACGCGGTGCGGATCATGTCTTCATCGCTCAGCGGGGGAGCGTTGGCGGGCGTCCGCACGTAGTCCCACACGCCAGGTGTTTTGACGTTGAGGGCCTCCACCAGCTTGGACAACGCGTAGTCGCGCTCCTTGCCGAACTGCGCGGAGTTCTCGATTTCCTCGAGGGATACGACGTCGGCGCCGGACTTGGTGATGGCCGCTACGATCTTGGCCTGCTGGCGCTCGAAGTTCTCCGCGTTGGCAGCACCGCGGGCGTTGCAGCCTTCCTTGACCGTGATGGGGTTGCCCTCGCGGTCGGTATAGAAGACGCAGCCGGCCAGCTGGTCACCGGTGGTGGGGAAGTAGTTGAGCACGTTGAAGGAAGCGAGCTTGAGGCTGCCTCCCACATCGGCAGGACCTTCCGGCCGGGTGGCGGTGAAGCTGGCCGGTTGGACCGAACCAGCATTGGCCGCGTTGAGTGCGGTGAGCGGCTGGAACTTCCAGGAGTTGTTGCCGTAGCCAAGGATGACGTCGGTCCGGAACTGTGCGGGCGAACCCACACGAACGGGATCCGAGGTTGTCAGGTACGGCAGTTGCTGGGCCTTGGTGGTGGCGTCCTTGAGGAAGTTGGTGGACGCACCGTCGTCGAGCTTGATGCCCCGCAGCGCGTTGTCCGCCACCACGGCAGCGTACTCCGGCGAGCCATAAGCGGCCACGGCCGTGGGCTGCACCAAGGGCGAGGTCCCGGCCGCGAGGCCGATTTCGCCGTACTGGTTCAGGGAGTAGTTATCCGTGACCGTGAAATCGCCCTGGGGGGCTACGAGCATGCCTTCGAGGCTTTCCCTCGCGGCCTCATTCGCCGGCAAGGCAAACGGCGTGGACTTGACCTCGGGGGCCGCCTCAGCGAGCTTCTTCAACCCTGCAGCTTCAACCGTGAGCTGGGTCTGGTTGGCGAATTCGCTGACGACGCCTGTGAGTTCCAGGTAGTCGCCCTGCTGGACGGTTCCCGTGGTCGTGGGTGAGTAGACGAACAAAGCGTCCGACGCCGTCCTGGCCGCCCCGGCAGTATCGCCGCCGGTTCCGGGGGTCTGGACGTAGTAGCCGTTGAACCCGCCGGTGGCGTACAGTGCGGTGACCTTGCCGCGCGTGGTCACGGTGCTGCCGACCAGGGGGCTCGCCGTACCCGTTCCCTGGATCTCGGCAATGGCCTTGACACCGGGCTCCGGCTCCGGATCCGTGGGAGGGGTTCCACCGCCGTTGGAGGCCGTGGGGGTAATGGTGGCGTTCAGGCTGAAGTCCGTGGCGTTGGAGTCCGTGTCCGCCCCGTTGGTGCGGTTCAGGCTCTTGACGTCCGAGTTGCCGGTGGGCGCAGTGGCCGCGGCGGTTTCGAACGTGTTGGAGGTGCCATAGCCCAGGAGGTCGGCAATGGCGGCGTTGCCGGTCACTGATCCAGCCGGGAGCGGGGACACAGCGGTGGACTGCTTGGCCAGGACCAGTGTTCCTGTGGTTCCGCTGGGGTTCAGCGTCCCGGTGGCTTGGACATCGGCCGTGGGAAGGGCCGGGGCGGTGGAGGCTCCGCTGTTGGTGGCTCCCTGGACCAGGAAGTAGCCCTTGGCAGGGATGGTGCCGGTCAGGGGGGTGATCCCCGTGGGTGCGGCGGTGGCTGTGCCTGAACGGTACTGCAACGACCAGCCTGACAGGCTGACCGGGGAATCCGAGGAGTTGTAGAGCTCAACGAACTTGTTCTTGAACGCGGCGCCGGCACTGCCACCGCTGAGGTAAGCCTCGTTGATGACTACCGCCGATGAGCCGGCAGGGGCGGACGGATCATCCGCCGCCATGGCCGGAGCGGCCGTCAGCGGGGCGGCGAGCAACCCCACTGACAAGACCGTTCCTGCCAGTACTTTCCACTGTTGTTGGTGCATCCGCTCTAACTTTCATTAGGGGACCCTGTGGGGCCCTTTGGACGACGCCCACAATCTTGTGAAGTGGGCGTTGTTCCGGAAGTTACTCCGGGGTAAACCTATTGCTCGGGCATAGCAGAACACGATGGAATGAATGGGAGGTGGACCGGGGGTGGCCGCTGGGTTCCCTTGGCACTCGTGCGTTACCTGGCGGCACCCTTAAGGGTGCCGGTGGTGGCGGCTCCGGCCTCGCCACCGATCAGGCAGACGATCTCCCGGTCACCGTTTTTCCAGGAGTCGCTGGTGGGGTGGAGGAAGGTCACATCCAGCGCAGATTCCTCGAACGGCAGGCCAACAAACGTTGCGAACTGGGCACCGCAGTATTCTTCAGCCTGGGTGCCCACCTCAGTGTCGCCGGGGAACGCAGACGCGTCCATGTTGGTCAGCGCGTAGGCCTCAAGGTCGTGGCTCTGATCGCACGGAATGATGGTGACATCCATAACTTCCTGGCTGTCCGGATTGGCGATGCAGTCGCCCAACTTCACCTTGAAGGCATCGGCCTTGGACGATTCCGTAGGCTTTCCTGACTCATCCCGCTTGGCGTCGCCGCTGCTGATCAACGAACAGCCCGCCAGCGCAATCGATGCCATGCCCAGCACGGCAGCGGTCCTCAATCGTCGTGAAAAGTGGTGCATGTGGGTCCTCATTCCCCGCGGGACAGCAGGCAAGGGGCCTGCGATCGACAGTGAGGGACCTGACAAGGACCCACGCCGGCTGATCCCCCAACGCCGGCAATGAGTGGATCCGGCCGGCTGCCCTCGGTGGAGGGCGCCGGGCAGACCCGGTGCAGTGAAACCCTAGGCCGTTTGGCCCAGGTCCTGGATGACTTTGAAGACAGCTCCCGTGGGGTCCTGCAGCGTAGCCAAACGACCAAACGGTGTGTCCTCTGCAGGTTGTGTGATGGTGGCGCCCAAGGCTGTTGCTTGCTCCACTGTGGCGTCCGTGTCCTCCACGGCGAAGTACACGCTCCACATGGAGGGGACCTGTTCCGGAAGGAAACCGGAGGCATCCATGATGCCCGCCTTGGCGTCGTCTCCGGCGCCGAGGGTGGTGTACCGGAAATCCGGAGTATCGCTCATGACGTCCGTGTCCCAGCCAAAGACTTCCTGGTAGAAGGTGACCGCTGCCTCGTAATCCTTGGAAAGGAGTTCGTGCCACGCAGGAGCGCCGGCCTCAGCCGCCAGCTCGTAGCCCGTCATTTCCCCGAATTCCCAAGCTCCGATGGACGCGCCTGAGGCGTCACCGTACATGGCCATGGTGCCCTGCTCGGGAACTTCCATGGGTTCCAAATACACCTGACCCCCATGGGTGGCTGCTGCCTCGGTGGTTGCCTTGATGTCATCGGTACGAAGGTAAGTGGACCAGACATCCGGCATGGCACCCATGTCAGCCTGCTTCGCCATGATGCCCGCCACCATCCGGCCGTCCTTCAGCGCCGTGATGTAGCCGCCGTACTTTTCCTCATCCCCGGTCTCATACGTCCAGCCGAAAAGCGCGCTGTAGAACGTCTTCGCTTTCTCAGTATCGGACGTCATCAGATCAATCCAGCAGGGTGCGCCGGGAGTGATGTCAGGCTTAGGCATGGGTCAGGCTCCTGTTGTTATTCCGCGGCCAAAGCTACGGCATATGTCAGTGGTGTGGAGACAGAAAGAACACTATGCGGGGGGTCTGACAGTTTCAATGATCTACCGGGTGTCAGTTCTCAGTTGCGCGCTTGGCGGCCCTGCGGAACAACAATCAAACAAACAAAAATGCCCCGGGTCCTGGAACCCGGGGCATCTCATTGGCGGAAGGTAAGGGATTTGAACCCTTGGTACGGGGTTACCGCACACTGGTTTTCAAGACCAGCTCCTTAGGCCGCTCGGACAACCTTCCTCGCCTAGTAGTGTTTCATAGGGAGTTGGCTGTTCCAAAACATCACGTCCTCCAGCCCCTGCCCCGGGGGTTTGAGGACCAGCAAGAAACCGGGAGTTCGTCATGAAAGCCGTCTACATCTCAGAGCCAGGCGGGCCCGAAGTCCTCGAAATCCGCGAGGTCCCCGCACCGGTGCCAGGCGCCGGGGAGGTCTTGATCGACGTCGTGGCTGCCGGACTGAACCGTGCGGACGTCCAGCAGCGGCGCGGCTTCTACCCGCCACCGCCAGGCGCATCCGACATTCCAGGGCTTGAAGTCTCCGGACGCATCGCAGCCTTTGGTCCCGGCGTCACCAAGGCGTTCTCCGTGGGGGATAAAGTCGTTGCGCTGCTCTCCGGCGGAGGCTACGCCCAGCAGGTGGCCGTACCTGCGGAGCAGGTTTTGCGGATTCCCGAAGGTGTGGACCTCATTACCGCCGCGGCCCTGCCTGAAGTTGCGGCCACCGTCTATTCCAACCTCATCATGACAGCGCAGATGCAGCCCGGGGAGACAGTACTCATCCATGGCGCCACCGGCGGCATCGGCACCATGGCCATCCAGTTGGCCAAGGCCTGCGGTGCAACGGTAGCGACCACTGCCGGAACCGACGAGAAGGTGGGAACCGCCAAGGCCTTCCTGGGCGCCGACATCGCCATCAACTACACCGAAGAGGACTTCGCTGAAAGCCTCAAGGCGCAAAACGGGGGCAAAGGCGCGGACGTGATCCTCGACGTCGTGGGTGCCAAGTACCTCCAGCAGAACGTCGACGCGCTCGCCGAGTACGGCCGCCTGATCGTCATTGGCCTGCAGGGCGGGACCACCGCCGAGATCAACCTCGGCCAACTCCTCAGCAAACGGGCTGCCGTGATTGGTACGGCGCTTCGGCCGCGGTCCGTGGCCGAAAAAGGCATCATCATGTCCGCGGTCCGCGAGTCCGTATGGCCGATGCTCACCGACGGCAGGATCAGGCCGCTCGTGGCCAAATCCTTCCCACTGGAACATGTCCGGGAAGCCCATCAGTATTTCGACTCGGGCGAGCACGTGGGCAAGGTCCTGCTGCTCCTCTGATCGTTCCGTCCAACCGCTGCGAGGAGCCATATGTCCATCCGGCACAGTCTGCTGGCCCTGCTTCAGGACCAGCCCCGGTACGGCTACGAACTGCGCGTCGAATTCGAGGACCGGACCGGTGCCGCCTGGCCGTTGAACATCGGACAGGTTTACACCACCCTGGACCGCCTTGAGCGCGATGGCCTGGTCAGTAAAGACGGCGACGACGGCGGTGGCCACGTCATCTACAGCATCACTGACGCCGGTGCCGAGGAAGTCGAGGCGTGGTTTGGCGGCGCCGTGGACCGTGGCGCCCCGCCGCGGAACGAGATCGCCATCAAGCTTGCCCTTGCCGTGACGCTGCCCGGTGTGGATACCTCCGCGGTGATCCAATCCCAGCGTGAGGTGTCCGTCAGGGCGTTGCAGGAGCACACGCTGGCGAGGAAGGCAGTGTCCGCCAACCAACGTTCCGTGGACACCGCGGGGCTGCTGGTACTCGATTCCTTGATTTTCCAAGCCGAAGCCGAAGTGCGCTGGTTGGACCTGTGTGAAGCGCGCATGGTGCAGGCGCAGGCCAACGGGGGAGCCACCTAGTCTCCTCCGGTGCGGGAGCATGGTCATCCGCCGCAAGGCTGTGACCGTTCACCGCCGCGTTGTTCCACGTTGGCGCGTTCCCCCTTTACTTGTCTGTGACGGTTGTTACTGTGCTGGAAGGCACCCGGCGATGCGGCCCCCACCGCGAAGATCGCCACCAACGGCAGCACCCATCACTGCAGCAGTTCTCAAGGAGGAGATATGGGCAAGGTTTCTGACAAGGCCGGACTCACGGAAGGATTGGATCCTACGCTGCCTTCCCCGGCCGTGGATGACTCAGTCCGTGAGGCAGAAGAGCGGAGATGGACCCCGGCAAAGATCGGGCTGTGGGTGGCGATCTCGCTGCTGGGAGCGGTGGCATGGTTCATGCTGGCGCTGGTACGCGGCGAAACCGTGAACGCCATCTGGTTCGTTTTCGCTGCGGTATGCACCTATCTGATTGGCTACCGGTTCTATTCCAAGGTTATTGAGCGCTACTTGCTCAAGCCGGATGATCGCCGCGCCACTCCTGCCGAGTACAAGGCTGATGGCAAGGACTATGTCCGCACCGACCGGAATGTGCTGTTCGGCCACCACTTCGCCGCCATTGCCGGCGCGGGGCCGCTGGTGGGACCTGTCATCGCAGCCCAGATGGGCTATCTGCCAGGCACCATCTGGATCATCATCGGTGTCGTTCTTGCCGGTGCCGTGCAGGACTACCTGGTCATGTTCTTCTCCATGCGCCGCGGTGGCCGTTCCCTCGGCCAGATGGCACGTGAAGAACTTGGCGTCATTGGCGGCACGGCGGCCCTCGTGGCCACCCTGCTCATCATGATCATCATTGTGGCCATCCTTGCGCTCGTCGTGGTCAACGCCCTGGGCGAGAGTCCGTGGGGTGTCTTCTCTGTGGGGATGACCATCCCCATCGCACTGTTCATGGGCGTTTACCTGCGCTTCATCCGGCCAGGAAAGGTGATGGAAGTGTCCATCATCGGCTTCGTTTTACTGATGGCGGCCATCATCGGCGGCGGCGCAGTGGCCGGAACCGAATGGGGTGCAGCCTTCTTCCACCTCGACAAGGTCACCATTGCCTGGGGCATCATCATCTACGGCTTCATTGCTGCCATCCTGCCGGTGTGGCTGCTCCTGGCCCCTCGCGACTACCTCTCCACCTTCATGAAGATCGGCGTGATCGTGATGCTGGCTTTGGCCATCATTGTGGTTCGTCCGGAAATCACTGTCCCCGCGTTCAGCGAGTTCGCCAGCCGTGAGAACGGACCCGTTTTCTCCGGGGCGCTGTTCCCCTTCCTCTTTGTCACCATCGCCTGTGGCGCCCTGTCAGGATTCCACGCCCTTATTTCCTCCGGCACCACTCCCAAGCTGATCGAGAAAGAACGCCAGACGCGCTTCATCGGCTATGGCGGCATGCTCATGGAGTCCTTTGTGGCCATCATGGCCCTGGTAGCTGCGATTTCGATCGACCGCGGCATCTACTTCGCCATGAACGCACCCCTTGCCCTCACCGGAGGCACGGTGGAATCCGCAGCGCAGTGGGTGAACAGCCTCGGCCTGGCCAACGTGAACATCACCCCGGACGTGCTGGCCCAGACGGCCAAGGACGTGGGCGAGGAGAGCATCGTCTCCCGGTCCGGTGGTGCACCCACACTGGCCGTAGGCTTGGCGCACATCATGCAGCAGTTCATCGGTGGACCCGGCATGATGGCCTTCTGGTACCACTTCGCCATCATGTTTGAGGCGCTGTTCATCCTGACCGCAGTTGACGCCGGCACGCGTGTTGCCCGGTTCATGCTGCAGGATTCCATTGGCAACTTTGTTCCCAAGTTCAAGGAAGCCTCCTGGCGTCCCGGCGCTTGGCTATGCACCGCCATCATGGTGGGTGCATGGGGTGCAGTGCTCCTGATGGGTGTCACCGACCCCCTGGGCGGGATCAATACGCTCTTCCCGTTGTTCGGCATCGCCAACCAACTCCTTGCGGCCATCGCGCTGGCGGTGTGCCTGGCCATCACTGCCAAGCGTGGCGTCTTCAAGTGGCTGTGGATCGTGGCGGTCCCTCTGGCCTTTGCGGCAGTAGTGACGATTACTGCCAGCTTCCACAAGATCTTCTCGCCGGTTCCGGCAGTGGGCTACTTCGCCAACAACCAGGCCTTCTCCAAGGCCTTGGCGGACGGCAAGACGGAGTTCGGCACGGCAAAGACCGTTGCAGCCATGGAAGCGGTGGTCCGTAACACCATGATCCAGGGCGTCCTTTCGGTCATCTTCGTGACGTTGAGCATCATCGTGATTGTCGCCGCCCTGTTGGCGACCATCAGGGCAATCCGTGCAGGCGGCGGACAAGACCATGAGGACCCGGCCCTGCCATCCAAGGTGTATGCTCCGGCCGGACTGATCCCCACCTCAGCGGAGAAGGCCCTGCTGGCGGAGTGGAATGCCCTGCCTGCGGAGAAGCGCACGCAGAAGGCCGGGCATCACTGATGAATGCGGTGGCCAAAGGGCTTCGCGGGTTCGCCACCTACATGGGTTCGCTCATGGGTGCAGACGCCTACCGCAAGTATCTGGAACACTTCAATGCCAGCGGCCATACCGGTCCTGCCATGACGGAGCGTGAGTTTTGGCGGGACCGGATGGACCGGCAGGACAGCAATCCCCAGGGCCGCTGCTGCTGACGGAGAACCAAGTTTCGCTACGAACGAAGTCGGAATCGAGGAACTGGACGGGGGTTCGCGTGAACCCCATGAGAGTATGAACGAATGAGCGATCTGAACGACATTCAGCCCACGGATGAGGCTTCGGACGACACCCCCGTGGAGGGAACCATGCTGGAAGAGGGCCACAATAGGCCCAACGGACAGCAACCCGGCGGGGGAGAGTCCGGAAAGGATGCCAAGCCCAAGGGCGGCAATCTTCACGAACTTGTTGACGAACCGGCAAAGGTGATGCGGATCGGCACCATGATCCGCCAACTTTTGGAGGAAGTTAAAGCCGCGCCCCTGGACGACGCTGCACGTGGGCGCCTCGCCGAAATCCATGAGCGCTCCATCAAGGAACTCGAGGACGGTCTCGCACCTGAACTCATCGAGGAGCTGGAACGCATCAGCTTGCCTTTTCCCGACGAAAAGGCGCCCTCCGATGCGGAACTTCGCATCGCCCAGGCACAGCTGGTGGGGTGGTTGGAAGGCTTGTTCCACGGCATCCAGGCCGCCATCGCCGCACAGCAGGCCGCCAAGGAACATGCCGCCGCGCAGATGCAACTTCGCCAGCTCCCGCCGGGAACTGTCATCGCGCCGGGCATCGTCATTGGCGAAAATGGCCAGCCGCAGCGTGCCGCAGCGCCGGGGGCTCCCGGTGCTGCTTCGCACGGCCGGCCGGAAGACCCCGACCACGGTCCGGGTCAGTACCTCTGAGTTCGCTCGTGGGTTTCTTTGGGGCCGTCCGCCAAGGACGGAAGGACGATCTGGAGCTCGGTAAGGGGTTGTGGCGACGCGCCCACGACCGTTTCCACCGCGGCCTGGACCGGTACCACCAAGTTCTTGAGGGCGTTGATGATGAGCAGCTGTACAACGAGCTTGTGCAGATCGCCAATGATCTTGCCGAGTTGTCTCCGCGCGTGAGGACCATTTGCGTCGAGGCGCAAAGACGATCCCCAAGCGACGGCCTGGATGTTCCGGGGGCCCTGGCAGGGGTGCACCGTGCGTTGTCCAAGGCTGGAAATTCCCTGGCCACCACCGCGGAGGCGGCCGCGATGTTGAGGTTGGCCGTTGGCCCGGTTCCTGTGGGCGCACTCTCCGTGAGGCGGCGCTCGGAAGCCGTCTTTGAGCAGGTTGCCGATGCAGAGCGCCAGCTCGGAGCCTGAAGGGCCGGGAGAAAGATGCAAGGCGTGAGCAACTACAAGCGTGCGCCTTTATTCCTCCTGCACAAGAAGTTAAGCGCATAGCTGATCTCCGTAACATTCCGGGCTTTTCACAGGTTCGTGCTGGCAGTATGGCAATCATGACTTCGTCACCAACACTTACTTTCAACGACGGCAACACCATCCCCCAGCTCGGCTACGGGGTGTGGCAAGTTGAAGACGATGTAGCCGAAAAGGTGGTGCGCCAGGCTTTTGAAGCCGGCTTCCGCCACATCGATACCGCCAAGATCTACGGCAATGAGGCAGGTGTCGGCCGGGCCATCGCCTCCTCCGGCCTCTCCGCCGACGAAATCTTCATCACCACCAAGCTGTGGAACGCAGACCAAGGCTACGACTCCACGCTCGCAGCCTTCGAGGAGTCCATGGACCGACTCGGCCTCGAGACCCTGGATCTCTACCTGATTCACTGGCAGCAGCCCAAGCAGGAAAAGTACGTTGACACCTGGAAGGCGCTCATCGAGCTCAAGAAGCGTGGCCGCGTCAAGTCCATCGGTGTATCCAACTTCACCAAGGAAGGCCTGCAGCACATCATCGATGAAACCGGCGTTGTTCCGGCCATCAACCAGGTGGAACTGCACCCCTTCTTCAACCAGGCTGACCTTCGCGAATTCAACGCTTCCAAGGGCATCCTGACCCAGGCTTGGTCCCCACTGGGCCAGGGTGGCGAGCTCCTTCAAAGCGCCACAGTTGCTGAAATCGCCGCCAAGCACGATGCCACGCCCGCCCAGGTGGTCATCGCCTGGCACCTGGCCATCGGCAATGTGGTCATTCCCAAGTCCGTCACCGAGTCCCGCATCCAAGAAAACTTCGCGGCGCTCAACGTCACGCTGGATGCCACCGACATCGAGGCCATCAACGGCCTCGACCGCGGTGCCGAAGGCCGCATCGGACCGGACCCGGCAGTCTCCGACTTCGCTTAAGTCCCAAGCCTTGACCCTGGTGCCCCGTCCCCTCCTTGGGGGCGGGGCACCTGCCGTTAAGGCACGACGCCGGCATTCGCCGTCGTGACGTAACGCACCTCAGTCCGTGGTGGAATTGAGCAACCCCAGCGGACGGAGGACGGAGCTTGCATGGAGGTTTTTGACGCATTGGAGCGGCAGATCGTTGCCGCGCTCCAACTGGATCCGCGGTGCCCCTGGCGGAAGATGGCGGCGGTCCTTGGGGAAGCAGAACGAACTGTCGCGCGCCGGGGTTCACAGCTTGTGGAGTCCGGAGCTGTCGCTGTAGTGGGCATCCGGCCCCGGCCGTCCGTGGTGTTGGTGGAGATGAGATGCATGCCCGGCACTGTGCGGGCCGCGGCCCACGCACTGGGGCAGAGGCCGGATACCACCTTTGTCTACACCACCACGGGTACCGGAGACTGCGTGGCAGAGATCCTCACCGAGCCTGCACGCATGGCCGATGTCCTCTCTGACGAGTTGCCCGCCACCATCGGTCTGCGCGATTCCACCAGCTACCCCGTGTTGCGTTACTTCCGCACCATCCGGGGGTGGCGGCCGGAAATCCTCACCAGTGACAAGGCGGAGGCGCTCCGCTCCAGTCTCACCCCGGACTCCGGCATCCTGGTGCCGCGGCAGGATTTGAGCAGGCAGGACCACGAGCTCGTGGCTGCCCTCTGTGCCGATGGCCGGATGAGTTTTGAAGCGTTGGGCCGCCGGGTGGGTGTTTCTGAAGCAACAGCACGCCGCCGTACTGAGTGGCTGCTTGCCAATAACCAGGTTCACTTGCGCGCCATCGTTGAGCCGGCATCCTTTGGCTTGTATGTCGAGGCACTGCTCTGGATCCGGGCTTCTCCGCAGCACGTTGAACAGGTTGGCAAGAGCCTGGCGGAGCTGCCTACTGTCCGTTATGCGGCGGCGATCGCCGGTAATTACCAGATTATGGCCGATGTCACGGTGGAGGACATGGCAGACCTCTACCGCTTCATCACGGACTCGGAGTGGGCGCAGCATGCTGTCACTGTGGACGTGTCCATCCTGCTGGACGCCCGAAAGCGTGGCGGGCGGGTTATGCGCGCACGGTAGTGATGGCCTCGCCTGCCGTAGAAAAAACAGGAGCGATCGCGGCGTAGCCGGTCTGCTGTTCGAAGGCACGGCCGTAGCGGAGCAACTGCATGTCCGTGTAGTGGTTGCCGGCGAGCTGCAAGCCGATGGGGAGCCCTGCGGAGCTGAAGCCTGCCGGGACGCTGAGCACGGGCAGCCCTGTGGCGGACAACAGGCAGGCTGAGCGCATCCAGTCGAGGTAGGTCTGTGAAGGAACACCCGCGATGTCCTGGGGGTACCGCAGTGCGGCGTCGAAGGGAAGGACCTGGGCGCAGGGGCTGGCAAAGAGGTCGTAGCGCCCAAAAAATGACTGGACGCTGCGTTCCAGGCGAGTGCGGGCTGCGGCTGTCTCGATCAGGTCGCGGGCGGTGAGGTCGAAACCTTTGTGGACGTTCCAGTGCACTTCCGCTTTGATAACGTGACCAGAGCGCTCCAGGATGGGACCCAGTCCTGCGGCGAAGTCCATGGCGCGGGTGTTCCCGAACACCAGGTCGGCTTCGCTGAAATCGGGGGTGGCTTCTTCCACGATCGCGCCGAGGCCTTCGAAGACCGCGAGTTGCCGTTCGAGATGCTCCAGGATTTCAGGGTCCACCGGCACCCCAATGCCAAAGTCCCGTGACCAGCCAATCCGGACCCCGCGCATATCGGCCTCGAGCCCAGCTCGGAAAACCTCCGGATCAAGGCCTTCCGGATGGGGCACTCGAGGGTCCTTGCCGGCCGTCACGGACATGAACAGGGCAATGTCCTCCACGCTGCGTGCCATGGGTCCGGTTCGGCCCAGCCACCCGTAGGCGTTGACGTCGGACGGCATGGGGATCACTGCCGTCGATGGCCTGAAACCCACCACATTGCAAAAGGAGGCCGGGATGCGGAGCGAGCCGCCCATGTCGCTGCCGTCGCCGATGCTCTGGACGCGGGAAGCGACGACGGCGGCCACCCCGCCGCTGCTGCCGCCGGCGCTGAGGGTGGGTGCGTACGGGTTGGTGGTGGTTCCGAAAAGGTCGTTGAACGTGTGGGATCCGGCGCCAAACTCGGGAACGTTCGACTTCCCGGTGCTGACAACCCCGGCCGCCTTCAGCCGGGCAATGATGAGGTCATCGGCGTCGGGCACAAAGTCGCGCAAGGCAAGCGAGCCCTGAGTGGTGCGCATCCCGGCGGTATTGTTCGTGTCTTTGTGGGTCATGGGCACGCCGTGCAGGGGCGGAAGGTCTGCTCCCGAAGCCGTCACGTGGTCCGCGCGGTGGGCCAGGGCCTGGGCGCCTTCGGCGTCGAGAGTCACCACTGCGTTGATCACGGGGTTCACGTCCGCGATGCGCTCCAGGTGGTCGGCAAGGGCTTCGCGCGCAGAGATCTTCTTCTCCCGGATCGCTGCGGAAAGTTCGACGGCGGACAGCTCGCCGATGGTGTCAGGCATGGTGCTCCTTTGCTGGATGTCTACTGCTTGAAGTGTGCCCGGTCACACCTGACCGCGGAAGCCGGAACCCGAAGAAAGCAAGCCGTGACGGATTCAGCCAACATTCCGGCTGATTCCGTCAGCTATTGTGTGTGATCCGGCTCATAGTAAATGGTGTTGGTAACCCCATGGCCGATCTGGTTACTGGGTATGGATTTGCCCCACAACGCCACGGGCCGCACAGCGTCGTCCGGCCGCGGACTGGGGGGCTCACACCCGGAGGTTCCCATGCACCAACCCCTGGCACTGCAACCGTTCACCCCCACCGATTCGACCGACATCATGGCTATCGCCAACAATCCTGTCCTGTGGATCTGCGTGGCCGGTGTCTTCGGCGTGATCATCATCCAGTCCGTCATCTTCATGAAGGCTGCCCAACGCGCAGCGCCATCCGTAGAGATGAGTCCGCAGGACATCAAGACTTCGTTCCGTTCCGGTGCGGTCTCCGCCATCGGACCATCCCTGGCCGTATCACTCGTTGCCATCGCCCTGCTGGGCCTCTTCGGCGCCCCGGCTGTGCTTTCCAGGATTGGTTTGATCGGCTCTGCTGCGTACGACGTCTCTGCGGCCGGCATCGCCGCAGGCTCCATAGGCGCGAAGCTCGGCGACGCCGGCTACACGCAGAGTGTCTTCGCCGTCGCGTTCTTCGCCATGAGTATCGGCGGTGCCATGTGGATGCTCGCCACCCTGATCCTGACACCGCTGCTTCGCAAAGGTGATGCCAAGATCCGCTCCGTGAACCCTGCGGCCATGGCCATCGTCCCAGCGGCTGCCCTGATGGGAGCCTTCTCCTGCCTGGGCTTCACCGAACTCCCCAAGTCCGGCGTTCACGTTGTGTCCTTCCTTATCTCCGCCGCAGTCATGGGGTTGTGTCTGCTGCTGGCCAGGAAGCTCGGCAAGAGCTGGCTGCGCGAGTGGGGGCTCGGCTTCTCCATCGTCATCGGACTGGGCGCTACCTACCTCGCCGTCGGCGCCTGATCCACACGTCCATCCCCTGTCTTTGAGCACGAAAGGAACACCCCGTATGTCTTCCACTACTTCCGCTCCCATCACCACCAGCACCTCCGCCATGGCTGAGTTCGGCCGCACCACGTCCCGTTGGGGTCAGATCACCATGATCTTCGGACTGCTGGTCTCGGTAGCTGGTCCACTGTTTCTTGTCTTCGCCAGTGGCCTGGACATAGGCCCCGCACAGCTTTGGATCGCCTTTGCTGCGGTGGCCGCAACCTTCGGCATCATCTGGATCGTTGAGCCACTCACGTACTACCCGATCCTCGGGCCTGCCGCGATGTACCAGGCCTTCATGATCGGCAATATCTCCAACAAGCTCCTGCCGGCCGCTTTGATCGCGCAAACCAATATCGGTGCCAAGCCGGGCAGCAAGCGCGCCGAGCTGGCCGCCGTGGTCGCCATCTGCGGTGCCGCGGCAGTCCACCTGATCTCGCTTGCGATCTTCGTGGGACTCCTGGGGAGCTGGCTGATCAGCGTCATCCCGCCGTCGGTGCTGCTGGTGACCCGCCTGTACGTGCTGCCCGCCGTTCTTGGCGCAGTGCTCGTGCAGGCCATCGTGTCCATGAAGCAGCCCCGCACCACAGTGTTTGCGCTGGTCGTCTCGGCCGTCGTCGTGTTTGTTGTGCTGCCCCTGGCGCCGTCGCTCGCCATGGTGTCAACCGCTATCGCCGTGCTGGGCACCATCCTGCTCGCATGGTTCTTCCGGGGTAGGACCACCATCACCGAAGCGAAGCCGATCCACATCGAATAGCACTCTCCAGCACCCCGTCCCCACAATCACCAGGAAGACAGGCCCATGACCCACACCGCCACAGCCCTCCAGCTCGACGCCCAACAAACCGCCAAGCTTCACTCCCTGTACCGGCACCTCCACGCACATCCGGAACTGTCCATGCAGGAGTTCGCCACTGCTGAATTGATTGAGGAACAGTTGGACGGGCTCGGTTTCGAGCACTTCCGATGCGGCGGGACGGGCGTGGTGGGAATCCTGCGGAACGGTGAGGGTCCCGTGGTGGCGTTCCGTGCCGACTCGGATGGCCTTCCGATCGAGGAAGCCACCGGGCTGGACTACGCCAGCACCGATACCGGAACCCTCCCGGACGGCACAGTGGTCCCCGTTATGCACGGCTGCGGTCACGACACGCATGTAGCCAGCCTGCTTGGCGCCGCGGAGGTGCTGGCAGGGAATCCGGAGGCTTGGTCGGGAACGCTGGTGCTGATTTTCCAGCCTGGCGAGGAAACTGCCGCCGGCGCGCTCGCCATGCTCGACGACGGACTGTGGGACAAGGCGCCGCGGCCGGAGGTGGTTTTCGGGCAGCACGTCATGCCCCGGCCTGTCGGCACTGTCGCGATTTCCAGCGGCCCGGTGGCTGCCATGGCAGATTCGCTGCGGGTCACCGTGTACGGCCAGCAGTCGCATGGCTCCCAGCCGCAGGACTCCATCGATCCCATCGTCATGGCCGCCCATATGGTCACGCGACTCCAGGGGATAGTGTCCCGTGAGCTGGATCCGCGGAAGTCCGCCGTCGTCACTGTGGGGACCTTCCACGCGGGACTTAAGGAGAACATCATCCCGGCCTCGGCCGAGTTCACGCTCAACATCCGAACCTTCGACGACGACGTCCGCGGCCAGGTCCTCGCTGCCGTTCGCCGCATCATCGAGGCCGAGGCCGCTGCCTCGGGGGCGCCCGCACCGGACATCGAGGAGATGTACCGCTTCCCGCAGTGCTTCAACGATCCCGACGCCGTCCCTCCCGTCATCGAGGCACTGCGGCTGGCGTTGGGGGCTGAGGCAGTGGACATCACACCGCCGATGATGGGCAGCGAGGACTTCGGGCACCTGGGTACCGCGATCGGAGTGCCGTCGGTGTTCTGGATGTTCGGTGGCACGCCCGCCTCGGGGATTGAAGGTCCAGTGCCCGTCAACCATTCGCCGTTCTTCGCACCCGAGCTGGAAGGTTCTCTGGCCGGGGGAGTATCGGCCGCCGTCGCCGTGCTGATGTCCCGGCTGGGCAGCTGACTCCCGCGACCCACGTTCCGGGTTCCAGACAGTCCAGGATCTGAACGGCCTGGAGCGTCCTAGGAGGGGGCCCATGGGGGAAATTGAAGATCCTTTGGGATTCGACCACGCTGATGACCTCTTCTTCGGTCATGGGCTCTGCAGCGCCTTCCCGAGCGGGGGCTTCCCCGGGCGGCAGGACCTGGACGGCACCGGCGCTCTCAAACATTTCGAGAATTTGGGGAAATGTTCGATATTTCCACCATTAAGCTGGGCGGCTCAGTCCCGGACTTAACAAACAAAAACCCCGCTGGTTCAACGAACCAGCGGGGTTTTTCTCTGAGCTTCCTATCAGAATCGAACTGATGACCTTTTCATTACGAGTGAAACGCTCTACCGACTGAGCTAAGGAAGCACCGCGCCAATCACCGGTTTCCCGGGCGATCACGCAAGACACAACTGTAGTAGAGGCACCGCATCCGGGTCAAAACGAGAGCGGTGGCGGCCGTTGCAGGGATGTTCACCCCAGCGTCGGGCCGGGTTCAGGCAGGCGTTTCCCTGCCGCCGGAAGCTGGGGAATCAACTGTGGCGAGGTACACCCGCCACACAGACAAGCCAAAGGAGCCGCTCAATGACCGGGGACGCATTGACCAGGGACGCCAGCCACACATCCAACCGGCTGAGGCTGGCGGTGGTGGACATGGTGGGCACCACCATCACCGATGATGGCCGCACGGAATTGGCCATGTCCCGGGCGCTGGCCGAGCACGGCATCGAACCCGGCAGCAGCAGATTCGAGAGCATGTTGGGCTATGCCCGGGACACCATGGGCTTTTCGAAAATGACCGTGTTCAGCCACCTTTTCGACGACGCAGAGGTGGCTGCCAGTGCCAACAAGGTCTTTGAGAAGGCGTACGACGAAATGATCGACGACGGCGGCGTCCGCGCCATTCCGGGCGCGGAGGACGCCATCCTGTGGATGCGTGAGTCCGGCATGCAGGTGTGCCTGGCCACGGGCTTTGGCCGGCACACGCAGAACATGGTGCTGGAATCTTTGGGATGGATGGGCCTGGCCGACCTCAGCCTGTGTCCTGCCGATGCCGGACGTGGCCGGCCTTACCCGGACATGATCCTGACTGCCGTGCTCGCCCTGGACCTTGACGACGTGCGCGAGGTAGCGGTGGTCGGCGATACGAGCTCGGACATGCTCTCAGGCATCCGCTCGGGCGCGTCCCTCATCGCCGGGGTGCTGACGGGCTCGCACTCCGAAGCGACGCTGCGAGCAGCCGGCGCCACCGTCGTGGTGGATTCCATTAAGCAACTACCGCTCTTGGTGGAAAAACGCGAAGCCAGGCACCTCTAGCACTTCAGGCCGTCCTGCGGCAGCTTGCCATCAACAAAGTACTCGTCGACGGCGGTGCTGACGCAGGAGTTCGAGCGGCCGTAGGCGGTGTGCCCCTCACCTTCCCAAGTGACCAGTGAGGCGTTTTCCAACTGCTTGCGCAGCGACTGGGACCACTCCAGGGGAGTGGCGGGGTCGCCGGTGGTGCCCACCACCACGATGGGAGCGGACCCGTTGTATTCAACAGGTGCAGGCGTGCGGGTGTTCTTGTACGGCCAGTCCTTGCAGTTGACTCCGCCGTAGGCAAAGAAGGAACCGAAGGTGGGGGAATCCTGGATCAGGCGGGCTTCCTCGGCCCGCATACCCGCGGTGTCAGTGACCATGGGGTAGTCCAGGCAGTTGATGGCCTGGAACGCGAAGGCGGAGTTGGAGCTGTAGGTGCCGTTGGCCTCACGGTCGGCCCCAAGATCGGCAAGCCGCATCATCTGGGACACGTCCCCGGAGAAGGCGCTCTCCAGAGCCTGGGTCAGGGCGGGCCAGCTTTGGTCGTTGTACAGCGGCAGGATCAGTCCGTTGACGAAGTCATTGCTGGTCACCAAACGGCCGTCCTTGGCGGTCTGGGGATTCTGGTCCACGGCGTTGATGAGGTCCCTGATCTCCTGGACGCCGTTATCTACGGATCCGCTGAGGGGACACTGGTTCTGGCCCTGGCAGCTGGCTACGTAGGTGCGGATCGCCCGTTCGAAGGCCCGTGCTTGTCCGGCGGTCAGTTCCTCGTTGCTGATGGACGGATCCACGGCGCCGTCCAGGACCAGGCGGCCCACGTTGTCCGGGAAAAGTGCAGCATAAGTGGATCCAAGGAAGGTGCCGTAGGAGAAGCCCAAGTAGTTGAGCTTGGCGTCGTTGACCACGGCGCGAAGGACATCCAGGTCCTTGGCCGCGCTGACGGTATCAATCTGTCCCAGGACATCCCCGGTCTGCTCCAAGCACTGTTCAGCGAAGGCTTTGTTGAAGGCCAGTGCGGCTTCCAGTCCTTCGTCGGTGTTCTTCCGGAACACCTTTTCGCGGGCAGCATCACGTTCGGCGTCGGTCATGCACTTGACGGGAGCTGAGCGTTTCACGCCGCGGGGATCAAAGCCCACCAGATCGAAGTTGTTCTTCAGTTTTTCGGTGAAGTTGGTGTTGCCTGCATCCTTGATGTAATCCACCCCGGAGCCGCCGGGGCCACCGGGGTTGACCAGGATTGATCCCTGCTTGTTGCCGGTGCTGGGCAACTTGATGACGGAGAGCGTGATGTCGCCGGCCCCTGGGTTTGCGTAGTCCTTGGGCACCTGGACTTCGCCGCACTGGAAGCCATTTTCGCAGGAACTCCACTCCACCGGCTGCGAGTAGAACTTCTCCAGGCCCTTGGGGGCCGAGGCCGCTATTGAGGGATCCACGGTGCTGGTGGACGGCTTGGCCGTGGGTGCCGGCAGGAACGGCACAGTGCAGGCGCTCAGCACCAGTGCGGCAGCTACGGCAACACCAGCAGCCACGAAGCCGCGACGGGCCCCACGCTGGGCGGACCGGTCCCTTGAAGGGGCACCGGCGGGCCGGTGGGGTGCGGACGTCATGGGTTCTCCTATTGCTGGATGAGGCTCGTGGCCATGGACTCGACCGCCAACAGGGGAGCCACATTGGTGGTGGTGATTCGGACACGGGCTTTGTTGATGGCGTCCATCCGGGCCAGGGTGGTTTCCGGGGTTGAACTGCCGGCGTAGTCTTCCAGTTCGCTCTTGAGCTCAACGTTGACCAGTTCCACAGCGTTCCCCAACTGGATGATCAACACGTCCCTGTAGAAGGACAGCAGATCCGTCAGGGTACGGTCCAGGGAGTCGGTGATGGACCGCTTGGCCCGCCTTTTCTGGTCGTCCTCAAGTTGTTTGACCTGGCTGCGCATGGAGGGCGGCAACGTGCCGGACTCTGGGGCGCCGAGGCTTGCCAACAGGGCGATTTTCTCCGCCGCATCACGCTCGTCATTGGAGCTGTTGGCCTCTTCGGTGGCGATTTTCACCAGCTTCTCGGCCATCATCACCGCAGCGGTGACGCCGCGAAGGCCAAGGGGAATCTTTACCGTATCCAAGCGGCGTTGCCTGGCATCGGCGTCGCGTGCCAGCCGCCGGGCAATACCGATATGGCTTTGCGCAGCGCGTGCGGCGCGGTCAGCGAGTTGCCGTTCGACGCCGTCGCGCCTTACCAGGAGATCGGCGACGTCGGATGCCGGCGGAAGTCGAAGGCTTACCGGACGGCACCGGGAACGGATGGTGACCAGGACATCAGCGGGGGAGGGGGCACACAACATCCAGATGGTGCGGGGCGTGGGTTCCTCGATGGCCTTCAACAGCACGTTGGTGGTCCGCTCGGCCATGCGGTCTGCGTCCTCCACCACGATGATCCGCCACCGGCCAGTCGCCGGCCTGTCGCCCGCTTTGGATACCAGTGCACGGGCCTCGTCAATGGTGATAGTGACTTTCTCGGTCCGCACGAACGTCACATCAGAGTGTGTCTCGCCGAGAATCGTGTGGCAGGCCGCGCATTGACCGCAACCGCGAAGGGCGACGTCGTCCTGCTCGCAATTCAGCGCTGCCGCGAAGGCCTTGGCTGCATTGGAACGT
Organism: Arthrobacter sp. D5-1; assembly: GCF_017357425.1. Classification (NCBI taxonomy): domain Bacteria; kingdom Bacillati; phylum Actinomycetota; class Actinomycetes; order Micrococcales; family Micrococcaceae; genus Arthrobacter; species Arthrobacter sp. D5-1. The sequence goes on from NZ_CP014571.1 coordinate 1,029,938, forward strand.
CCGGATCCCGGCGGACCGGTGAACAGCCACGCATGGGTGAGACCGGTTTCACCCTGCGCCGCCTGCTTCAATTGCGCTACGACGGGTGCCTGCCCTTGGAGGTCGTCCCAAACACTCACGGACGGTCGCCCGGAACGCGGTCACCCAGCAAAGATTCCACCCGTTCAAGGATCTGGGCGGCGAGGGTGTCAATGTCGGAATTGGCCGGCAGGACCAAGTAGCCCGTCGGTGTGGCCTCGGCGAGTTCCAGGAAAGCATGGCGGATGGCGGCGTGGAAGGCATCAGGCTCGGACTCCAGCCTGTCCTCCGCGGCGTCCCCGGCAGTCCGCCGCCGGCGGCCGTCGGAGGGGTCGACGTCGAGCAGTACGGTCAGGTCCGGGCGCAAGCCATCAGTGGCCCACTGGTTGAGCGTCAAGACTCCCTCGGCACCCAAACCGCGTCCAGCACCCTGATAGGCCACTGACGAGTCGATGTAGCGGTCAGTGATGACTACCGTTCCCTCAGCCAATGCAGGGCGGATCACCTGGCTCGCATGGGCGGCGCGGGCCGCAGCAAACATGAGCGCTTCCGTACGGGCATCGATGGTTCCGTGCCCATGGTCCAGGACCAGGGAACGCAATTTCTCGCCAATGGGGGTGCCGCCGGGTTCCCGTGTGTGCAGCACGGAAAATCCCCGCGACTGAAGGGCGTCAGAGAGCCGGGCGGCCTGCGTGGACTTGCCCGCTCCATCCCCGCCTTCGAAGGCAATAAAAAGACCTGGGCTCTGAATACTCACGCGTCTAGCCTACCGAGCTTCACTGACATCAAGACGCGTAACGCCTTTCATCCGCAGCCTTGCCCGCGGCTACGCTGAAACCATGAGCCTTTCCGATCAGCATGCCGCCGATTTGTCTCCGGAAACCGTTGTCGTTGCTGCAGGCCGCCCCGAACGGGCCCACGATGAGCCGGTGAATCCGCCTATCGTCCTGTCCTCGACCTATTTCGGCACAGGTTCATTAAGCGACGGGGACCGCGGCTACGGACGGTATGCCAACCCCACGTGGGACCCGTTCGAGGATGCACTCGCCAAGTTGGAAGGTGCCACCCTCCCGGGCCTGCTGTACGCCTCCGGCCTCGCGGCCGTCAGTTCCGCACTATCGCTGGTACCTGCAGGCGGCGTGGTTGTCATGCCGTCCCACAGCTACGCGGGGTCCTTGGTGATGGCCACGGAGCTGGCAGAGAAGGGTTTCCTGGAGCTGCGCACTGTGGACATCACGGACACGGATGCCGTGAAGGCCCTCATCAGCCCGGAGACCGGCAAGAAAGCCGATCTCCTCTGGCTGGAGAGCCCCACCAACCCCATGCTAGGCATCGCCGATATCCGTGCACTGGCCGATGCCGCGCACGCAGTGGGCGCAATCGTGGTCACGGACAACACTTTCTCGACGCCGTTGGTGCAGCAACCGCTCAGCCTGGGATCCGACGTCGTGCTTCACTCGGTGACCAAGTACCTGGCCGGACATTCGGATGTGGTCCTTGGCGCCCTGGTGACATCCAATCCGGAGCTGCGCGCCACGCTTCTGCACCACCGCATCATCCATGGTGGCATCGCCGGGCCGTTCGAAGCCTGGCTGGCTCTGCGCGGCCTCCGCACCCTCGCCCTGCGGATTGAACGCTCGCAGGCAACGGCTGCAACCCTCGCCGAACGCCTCAGCACCCACCCGCGGGTTGAAGCGATCCGCTATCCGGGCCTTCCCACCGATCCCGGACACGAGCGCGCCAAGGTGCAGATGAAGGGCTTCGGCTCCATCCTGTGCATCCAGATTGCCGGAGACGAACAGCGCAGCGGTGCTGACGCTGCGGACGAACTGGTCCGGGCGCTGCAGCTCTGGCTGCCCGCAACGTCGCTGGGTGGCGTCGAGTCACTGATTGAGCGCCGGCGCCGGCACACCGCTGAGCCGCTGAGCGTTCCGGAGAACCTGGTCCGGTTGAGCGTTGGAATCGAGAACGCGGAGGACCTCTGGTCCGACCTTGAGCAAGCGCTGAAGTCGCTGGACGGCTAGGCTAAAGGGCGTGGACGGAAAATTCTTGATCGCGATTGTCACCAATGCGGTGTACTTCATCCTTGGCCTGGTAGCCCTTGCCTTGGAAGTGTGGGCCTTCGCTGACTGCCTGCGCCACCGCCCGACGCTCTTCGTGGCCGCTTCCAAGCGGACCAAGACGTTCTGGACTGCGCTCACCGGCATTGCTTTCGCCATCGGGGCACTGACGGTCTTCACCGGCGGAAGCGGCTTGGGCCTCTTCGGTATCGCTGCAGTCACCGCGGCCTGCGTGTACCTTGCCGATGTCCGCCCCGCCCTGCGCGAGGCCGGCAGCGGCGGCAACCGCAACGTTGGCCCTTACGGTCCCTGGTAAGCACTTCCGGAAAGCGCTACTGGGGCGCCACAGCGTCCCACGCCACGGTCACTTCACCGAGGCGCCACCGCGCCGGCCCGTCGTGAAGCGGCCATCCGGCGTCGCGCAGTGAACGGCACATGTCTGTCCACCGCTGCCGGTTTCCGAACGACGCCAGAGGTGCCGCCTCCAGCCACGCCTTGTCCATCGCCTGCAGGAACGCGTGAACCGGTTCGCCGGGAACGTTCCTGTGAATAAGGGCTTTTGGCAGCCGCTCAGCGATTTCGGACGGCAGTTCGAAACTGCCGAACCGTACTGAAAAACTGAGGCTCAACGGGCGCTCGGAATCCAGGGCCACCCATGTCACCCGGCGGCCGATCTCATCACATGTGCCGTCAATGAACAGGCCTCCCGGCGCCAGCCGCGACTGCACCAGCCGCCAAATTCGGGCAACGTCGGCTTCCTCGTATTGGCGCAGCACATTGAAGGCGCGGACCAGCACCGGATTTCCGGGTACGGGAACCTCGAAGCCCCCAACGTGGAAGCTCAGCCCGGGCCGCTCCAGTGCTTTGGCGGTCCTGACGCGTTCCGGTTCAATCTCGATCCCGCAGACGCGGACATCCGGCCGTACGGACTGCAGGCGTTCAAAAAGCTCGACGGCGGTGGTCGGCGAAGCGCCATACCCCAGGTCCACCACCAGGGGCTCGACGGCGGCGCGAAGCCGCCACGCCTGAGGCCCGGCAAGCCAACGGTCCAGGCGGCGCATGCGGTTGGGATTCGTGGTGCCGCGGGTGATGTTGCCGATCGGTTTGCCTGACAGGTTGCCGCCCCGACTGCGGGGAGAACCCACCCGTTCCGCTTTTTGCACCACGGCCCCCACTTTATCTCGCGCGGACGTAATGCCGGGCAGGCAATGGAGCCGCTCGGCTAGGATGAAAACCATGACTTACAAGCTGATTCTGCTGCGCCATGGCCACAGCGACTGGAACGCCAAGAACCTGTTCACCGGCTGGGTGGACGTAGACCTGAACGATCAAGGCCGCGAAGAAGCAGTCCGCGGTGGAGAGCTCCTCGTGGAGAACAACATCCTGCCGGACGTCCTCTACACCTCGCTCTTGAAGCGTGCCATCAACACCGCCAACATGGCACTGGACAAAGCCAACCGAGGCTGGATCCCGGTCAAGCGCGACTGGCGCCTGAACGAACGCCACTACGGCGCGTTGCAGGGCAAGGACAAGGCCCAGACCCTGGCCGAGTTCGGTGAAGAGCAGTTCATGGAATGGCGCCGCAGCTACGACACTCCGCCGCCGCCCCTGTCCGACGACAGCGAATTCTCCCAGGCACACGACGTCCGCTACAAGGATCTTGGTGACGCACTGCCGCGCACCGAGTGCCTCAAGGACGTCCTGGTACGCCTGCTCCCTTACTGGGAATCGGACATCAAGGAAGACCTCAAAGCCGGCAAGACCGTCCTGGTCACCGCGCACGGCAACTCCCTGCGTGCCCTCGTGAAGCACCTGGATGGCATCAGCGACGACGCCATCGCCGGGCTGAACATCCCCACGGGCATCCCGCTGGTCTATGAACTGGATGAGGACTTCCAGCCCATCAACCCCGGCGGAACCTACCTGGATCCCGACGCCGCAGCCCAGGCCATCCTCGCGGTAGCCAACCAGGGCAAAAAGTAGCGCCTGAGCACCACACGACGGCGGCCGGTCACCTGAGGGGCGGTTTCTAGGAGTCGTTGCAACACCTGTTGGTTAGGTGGTTAGTAGTAAATCACGTAGGCGCTCGGCTGGGGTTTTCCAGCCGAGCGTTTTGCGTGGGCGGCCGTTGAGTTCCTGGGCGACGTGTTCGAGGTCTTCGGGTCCGTAGGCGGATAGGTCGGTGCCTTTGGGGAAGTATTGGCGTAGCAGGCCGTTGGTGTTTTCGTTTGAGCCGCGTTGCCAGGGGCTGGCGGGGTCGCAAAAATAGACCTGCATGTCGGTGGCGAGGGTGAAGGATTTGTGGGCTGCCATTTCGGCGCCTTGGTCCCAGGTCAGGGAGCCTCGCAGGTGTGCCGGCAATGTCGCCATTGTTTTGATGAGGCCGTCGCGGACAGTTTCGGCGGTGTGGTCGCCCGGGAGGTGGACGAGCATCACGTATCGGGTGGTGCGCTCGACTAAGGTCGCGATCGCGGACTGGTTCAGGGCCCCGGTGATGAGGTCGCCCTCCCAATGGCCGGGCACCGCGCGGTCCTCGATCTCGGGTGGTCGTTCGGAAATCATGATCATCGGGTCGACGAATCTGGGGGTGCGCTGCTCGTCCGTGCGGTGGGGTTTCCGGCGGGTCCGGCCGGTGCGTAGCGCTGCCTGGACCTCGCGTTTGAGTCCGCCCCGTGCCTGGAGGTAGAGGGCCTGATAAATGGTCTCGGTGCTCACGCGCATCTCCGGTCTGTCGGGGAATTCTTCGACCAGGGTGTGGCTGATCTGCTCTGGAGACCAGCGTAGGAGCAACTTGTCTTTCACGTAGTTGCGCAGGCCCGACTCGATGGCCAGTTTGGCGGACTTGGGCCGCCTCCGCCGGGTAGCTGCCTTGCGATGCGCTCCGTGGGGCAAGTAGCCCAGGAGGGGGTCGGTATTTCGTGCCAGCTCCCGGCTGACTGTTGAAGGCGATCTGCCGATGGTGCGGGCGATCGCCCTCACCGAGGAGCCAGCTGCCTGCAGATCCCGGATCAATTCCCGTTCCTGAACATTGAGGTATCGCGGGTCAATAGGTTTCTCTAACGCTGATACTTCCACCGGCACCACTCCTGGTGTGCCGGTGGAAGAGGTCTTAGTGGTCACACCACGTTTGTAATCGACCACCCGGCCATCCGGATAAATGCGTCGCCCACCAGACTTCCTGATCCCGCGTTCCCACTCCCGGGCGGTCTTAGGATTGACACCTACGGCGGTGATGGCTTCGCTTCGGCTCATTCCGACCTTCCGCAGCCGGAGGAATTTTTCCCGCCGGTCGGATCCTGGGGCTTTGCTGGCAATTCCCGCTTCCGAGGCCCAGCGGTGGCAGGTATTGACGTTCAAACCAAGTTCGGCAGCGGCCAGAGTCACGCTCTCCACGCGCCGGAGGACCGTGAAGAACTCTTCCTTCTGCTCTGGCGCGTACTGCGTCCTGACGACCTTCTCGTTCCGGACGCCGGCCTTCCGGCACCACTGGTAACAAGTCACCCGATTCAGTCCAAGTTCCGAAGCTGCGGCAGTGACGCTGCCAAGACGATCAAGGGCTTGAAAGAACTGAGTCCTTAGCTCAGGCGCGTACATCCGCCGGTTTACCGGTACCTTCTTTAAAGACGACACGGTCGTTGCAACTCCCAAAAATTCTGGGTGTTGCAACGACCGCTAGAACCGGCCAGGTGACCGGCCGCCGTCGTTGTTTCTGCGGTATAGGAAGGGCTAGAAGCCTTCAGGCTGCCATTCACCCGTCACCAGGTAGGTGACCTTGCGGGCTACGGATACACCGTGATCAGCGAAGCGCTCGAAGTACCGGCTGGCCAAGGCAACGTCCACGGTGGTGGACGGGCTCTCGCTCCATTCAGGGGCGGCGATGGCCTTGAAGACGCTGAGGTGGAGGTCGTCCACGGCGATGTTGATCTTGAGGATGTCGCGGGCGACCTCAAGGTCGCGGGTTTCAAGGAGCTCGATGACCTTGGAGGTGATCTCGATGTCGTGCTGCGCCATGGCCTTGAAGGTCTGGGTCAGCGGAGCAGGGATCACGGTGGCCGGGTAGCGGAGACGCGCCAGCTGGGCTACGTGTCGGGCCAGGTCACCCATGCGTTCCAGCGACGCACTCATGCGCAGCGAACCCACGATCATGCGGAGGTCGCTGGCCACAGGGCCCTGCAGGGCAAGGATGTCGATGGCACGCTCGTCGAGGCTGTTCTGCAGGAAATCGATCCGTGCATCCGCCGCGATGACGTCCTGGGCAAGATCCACGTCGGCGCCTTCGAAGGACGTTGTGGCCTTCGTGATTGCTTCGTGAACCAGCTTGGAGATCTCGATGAGGTCGTCACCTACCTGGGTGAGCTCCTCCTGAAAAACCTTGCGCACTAAGGCGTCCTTTCTTTGGAAATCCGGTTCCCTGGATGCGGGCCGGACTTCAAAACCATTGGCAGTCCAACCAGTAACTGTGTCAGGAGCCAGTGAACTGTTCGGCACCTTTAGATGAACGTTAGTTGAACCGTCCGCGTTTGGCGCCGGATCAATGCTTGTCCGTCTTTCCACAGCATAAGCTGGAGCCGTGGATCCATTGCTCATAGGTGTCGTCGCCGGCCTCGTTGGCCTGTCGTTGGGCGTCTTTGGCATGCTCGCGTTCAGGATCAGTGAGCGGCAGCGGAGCATTGTGGACCTGGACGTTGCTGAGCCCCGCCTTCCTGACGGAGCTGCGGAAGTGCTAGCCGTCGTCGGGCGCGCGTTTGTTGTGGTGGACGTGATCGACGGCGTGGTGCGTGCGAGTCCCGCTGCGTATGCCTACGGCCTGGTCCGCGGGCACACAGTGGTGCACAAGCAGCTCCTGGACATGACTGCGAAAGTCCGCCGCGACGGCGTGATCCTGGAGGAGCAGTACGAGCTTCCCCGTGGTCCTTTGGGCAAGGGAACCATCGTGGTGCAGGTGCGGGCGGCCATGCTGGGCCAGGAATACATCGTGCTCCTCGCGGACGACCGCACGGAAATCACCCGCACCGAAGAGATCCGCAACGACTTCGTGGCCAACGTGTCCCACGAGCTCAAGACTCCCGTCGGCGCCATCTCCCTCCTGGCTGAAGCTCTGGAAGCCTCGCCGGATGACGAGGAAGCCGTACGCCGCTTCGCCAAGCGCATGCACAAGGAGTCCGGCCGGCTCGCGGCCCTGGTACAGGACATCATTGAACTTTCCCGCCTGCAGGGTGCCAACGTCGCCCAGCAAGGGCATGCGGTGGACATCAACACCGTGATCACCGAGGCAGTGGACCGCTCGCAGCTGCCGGCGGAGAGCAAGAACATCCAGATTGTCGTGGGCGGCCATTCAGACTCACTGGTCTTCGGCGACCGCGACCTGCTGGTGACTGCGCTGCGCAACCTGATAGACAACGCCATCCGCTACTCACCCGAAAACACCCGGGTGGGAGTGGGCATCCGAACCCGGGAAGGCGTCGTCGCCATCTCAGTGACGGACCAGGGCGAGGGTTTGACACCCGAGGACCAGGAACGCGTTTTTGAACGCTTCTACCGCGTTGACGCCGCCCGTTCGCGGCATACAGGCGGCACCGGTCTTGGCCTGAGCATCGTCAAGCATGTGGTCTCCAACCACGGTGGCGAGGTGACCGTCTGGTCCCAGCCCGGCCAAGGGTCCACGTTCACTATCCGCCTGCCGGAGATGGAAGGCCAGGAGGACGACGGCGCCCTCCCGGCTCCCGCTGGCACAGCGGACGCGTCCGGGGAACCTAAGGCGCCTGCTGCCGCCGTCGAACCCCACCGGGCGGTTAACCAAGCCAACACTGCGATTCAACAAACCCCTGTCGCGGGGCAACAGCCCCATATCGCGGGTCAACAAGGGGGCGCCAGCGGCGCCCAAGAGCAAGGAGCCAGCGCTTGAGCCGGATTTTGATTGTGGAGGACGAAGAGTCCTTCAGCGACCCTCTGTCCTATCTCCTGGGCAAAGAGGGCTTTGACGTCGAGGTAGTGGACAACGGCAGCGATGCCTTGGTGGAGTTCGACCGGAACGGTGCGGACCTGGTCCTCCTGGACCTGCAACTGCCAGGAACTCCGGGAACGGAGGTGTGCCGACAGTTGCGCCAGCGTTCCAGCGTGCCCGTCATTATGCTCACGGCCAAGGACTCGGAGATCGACAAGGTGGTTGGCCTGGAACTCGGCGCCGACGACTACGTCACCAAGCCCTACTCCTCCCGTGAGCTGGTGGCCCGTGTCCGTGCGGTCCTGCGCCGTCAGGGCGAGCCGGAGGAGCTCATCACATCCACCGTGCAGGCCGGTCCTGTCCGCATGGACATTGAACGGCACGTGGTCAGCGTCAACGGCGAACAAGTATCTTTGCCGTTGAAGGAGTTCGAACTGTTGGAGATGCTGCTCCGCAACTCGGGCAGGGTGCTGACGCGCGGCCAGTTGATTGATCGTGTGTGGGGTTCGGATTATGTTGGCGACACCAAGACGCTGGACGTTCACGTGAAACGCCTCCGCAGCAAGATCGAGCCCGATCCCTCTGCGCCCCGCTACCTGGTGACGGTGCGTGGACTCGGCTACAAGTTCGAGCCGTAAAGATTTCGCTGCAATAGCTGCGGTAATGACAAAAGGAAGGGTCCCGCCTCGGCGGGACCCTTCCTTGTGTTGTCTGTCTTGCAGCGCGCTGCCTGCTAGTGGCCGGCTGCTGCGGATTCGGTGGACGTCGACGTCGACGTCGGCGTTGCCGTGGGAGTAGGCGTGGTGGGCAGGTACTTGGTGTACTCAGCCAGCGTGCCGTCGACCACCGGAACGTTGATCGTGGCGGAATCCGACCCGCTGCGGATGGTGACCGGAGTCAGTCCACCCGGGATCACGCCTGCGGTGCTCAGGATGGCGGCGTCCGTGGTGTCGTTCAACAACGTTTCCGAGTTGGCCTTGACCGGGATCTCCGTCTGGGCGCCGTTCGCGCCGCTGATCGTGAGCGTCGCATCAGTGCTGGACTGGTTGAAGACGGCGCCGATCACACGGCCGGGCTCGTTCTCACCGGAGGCAACAATCAGGATGTTGCGCAACTGCAACTGACCGAGATCAGCTTTGATCCCGTCCGATGCCGAGTACTGGTGGGTAGTCTGCTGGGCGTTGACGAATCCGCAGCCGGTGACGGACAGAAGACCGACGCCGATTGCAGCCGCCGCAATTGCCAGCTTGCCGCGCTGGACAGGGTTCATCGCAGTATTGCGCACGACACCTACTCCTCAAGAGTCATTGGAACACTTTTCAGCCATAGCCTATCGGCAAACCCGCCAAAATAAGGATTCGGGAGGCCATTATGGCGCGGGCATCGGAGGAGATCTTGGTCGCACGTTGCTTGCTCGAAGCATCTTTCCCGGATTACGTCAAGACCTTGGAGGAAGTCGTTTAAGGCCTTTTTCCCTGTATTGGCGCGGTAGAACGGCCTGCTGGGTGCCAGTCGTATGCCTTAATCGTGATAGACTAATCTGCGGGAAAGGGGAAAGTCCACATGGTTTTTGAGGTCGGCGAGACAGTAGTTTACCCTCACCACGGTGCAGCAAAAATTGAGGAAATCAAGATGCGCACCATCAAGGGCGAAGAGAAGATGTATCTCAAGCTCAAGGTGGCTCAGGGTGATCTGACCATTGAAGTTCCAGCAGAGAACGTTGACCTTGTTGGGGTCCGGGACGTAGTGGGCAAAGAAGGCTTGGAGCACGTTTTTGACGTTCTCCGCGCCGAGTTCACTGAAGAGCCTACCAACTGGTCACGTCGTTACAAGGCGAACCTGGAGAAGCTTGCTTCAGGCGATGTCATCAAGGTGGCGGAGGTCGTTCGCGATCTTTGGCGTCGTGATCACGATCGCGGCCTTTCCGCAGGCGAGAAGCGGATGCTGGCCAAGGCGCGGCAGATTCTGATTTCAGAACTGGCCCTGGCTGAGAAGACAGACGAAGAGAAGGCTGCAAGCGTTCTTGACGAGGTCTTGGCTTCCTAAGAATTGAGCCCCGGTGGTGCGAAAGCGCCGCCGGGTTTCTTTTTGCCACAAAGTACTCTGGTGACCATGAGTAATCCTTCCAAGCGCGCCGTTACGGCCGTGATCGTGGTTGCCGCCGGTTCCGGTGAGCGCCTCGGCTACGGCATGCCCAAAGCCCGGGTTCCGCTGGGCGGCGAAGCCATCCTGATGCATGCCCTCCGTGGGGTGGTCGCAGCGGACGTCGCGCGCCAGATCTGCATTGCAGTGCCCAAGGGCGACACCGAACTCCGCGAGTTGATCGCCGACTTCACCATTGACCTGGTGGATGGTGGCCCGGAAATCTCAGTGGTCGACGGCGGATCATCCCGTGCTGATTCCGTCCGGGCCGCTTTGGCTGCTTTGGAAGACGGCACGGAATTCGTCCTTGTGCACGATGCAGCCCGCGCCTTGGCCCCGGAGCGCGTCTTCGAGCGCGTAGCCGATGCCCTGGCCTCCGGTGCGAAAGCTGTCATTCCGGCCATGCCGGTGGTGGACACCATTAAGACCGTCGCCGAGACCACGGGCAGGGACTCGTCCATTGCGCCGGAGATAGTCACGGGAACGGCGCCGCGCGAACACCTCAGGGCCGTGCAGACGCCGCAAGGCTTCGAACTGGCCACCCTGCGCCGCGCCCACGAGGCTGCTGGACTCTTTGACGACAAACAAGCCGCCACCGTGACGGACGACGCCATGCTGGTGGAGCTGCTGGGTGTTCCGGTCCACTCCGTCCGCGGGGCCAGCCAGTCCCTTAAGATCACCACTCCGCTGGACCTCATCATCGCTGAAGGCCTCCTGGAAGGTCCGCTGGGGATTCGATGGGTGGAGGGCTGATGACGTCGAGCCGGGACATGATCCTGCCCCGTACCGGCATCGGTGTGGACGTGCACGCGTTCGCCCCCGATGATGATCCCCAACCGCTCTGGTTGGGCGGGCTCTTCTGGGAAGGCGAGCAAGGACTCTCGGGGCATTCGGACGGCGATTGTGTGGCCCACGCGGCAGCCGATGCGCTCTTCTCCGCCTGCGGGATCGGGGACCTCGGCACGCACTTCGGTACGGACCGACCCGAATATGCAGGAGCCTCCGGGGTGACGCTGCTCAGCGAGGCAGCCCGCATCGTCCGTGCAGCAGGGTTCGAGATCGGGAACGTCGCCGTGCAGTTCGTTGCCAACCGACCCAAGTTCGGCCCCCGACGGGAAGACTCCCAGCAGGTTTTGAGCGAGGCCGCGGGTGCTCCCGTCAGCGTTACGGCCACCACCAGCGATGGCCTGGGCTTCACCGGCCGCGGCGAGGGAATCTCCGCTGTCGCCACGGCCCTCGTTTACCCGGTCAGCGCCCACGAGGTGGCGCCGGCGGAGCCGAGTCCCGCGAAAGGTGCGCCGCATGCGTAAGCTGCCTGCCGACGTCATGCGTTCCGCAGTGGCGCTGTCCGCAGGCCTTGCCGCGGTCCTCCTGCTGGGCGGTTGTGCCGGGACACCGAAGATGGACGTGGCGGCCAGCTGCGAGTTCCTGAACAACGACACCTTCAAGCCCGAGGGCAACCAGCAGCAGCAGTCCAAGCAGATCGCTGCGCACTATCACGGGATCGCGGACAAACTGGCTCCGGAGATCGGCAACCCGATCAAGGACATGGCGGCGATCATGGACGAAGCCGCCGCTTCATCGCTCGGCGCGGCCACCAAGGACCAACAGGAGAAGCTCACCGTCCAGTTCAACAAGATCGGCGAATACTGCAAGTAGGCAGGTCATGCCGTGTCATCGGCTAATCTGGAGCGGTGACCCTGCGCTTCTATGACACCGCCTCCGCCGAAGTCCGCGACTTCGTTCCCCTCGAAGACGGCAAGGCCAGCGTCTACTACTGCGGGGCCACTGTCCAGGGAATGCCGCACGTGGGCCACGTCAGGTCGGCCATTGCCTTCGACCAGCTGACCCGCTGGCTCGAATTCCGTGGCCTCCGCGTCACAGTGGTGCGGAACGTCACCGACATCGACGACAAAATCCTTGCCAAGTCCGCCCAGTCCTTTGGGCCGGACTGGGACGCCGAACCCAGCGCGCGCCAAGCTGAAGAATGGTGGGCGTTGGCCTACCGCTACGAGCAGGAGTTCGAGGACGCCTACGACTCCCTGGGAGTCCAGCGGCCAACCTACGAGCCCCGCGCCACCGGCCACATCCCGGAAATGCACGCGCTCATCCAGCGCCTCATCGACCGCGGCCATGCCTACCCTGCCTTGGACGATTCCGGCGATGTCTACTTCGATGTCCGCTCCTGGAGCAAGTACGGCTCGCTGACGCGGCAGAATATCGATGACATGCAGGGAGCCCCCGACGCCGACCCTCGCGGCAAGCGTGACCCGCGGGACTTCGCGCTGTGGAAGGGTTTCAAGGACGGCGAGCCCGTTACCGCCAAGTGGGACTCCCCGTGGGGTGCCGGACGTCCCGGCTGGCACCTCGAATGCTCTGCCATGGTCACCAAATACCTTGGCCCGCGGTTCGACATCCACGGTGGGGGGCTGGATCTCCGTTTCCCGCACCACGAGAACGAGATGGCCCAGTCCCAGGCTGCCGGCGATGAATTCGCCAACTTCTGGATGCACAACGGCATGGTCACCTTCGAGGGCGAAAAGATGTCCAAGTCCATCGGCAACACGGTGAGCCCGGCCGAAATGCTGGAGCTCGCATCGCCCCGCGTGGTCCGTTACTACCTGGGCCAGGCGCACTATCGCTCCATCCTGGATTACCGGCCCACCTCGCTGCAGGAGGCAGCTGCCGCCGTCGAGCGTATTGACGGTTTCATTGCCAAAGCGTCGGCCAGGCTCAGCGGCGGCTCCGCCGCTGAGGTGGCACCGCAGGCCAACATGCCGGCGGCCTTTATTGCTGCCATGGACGACGACCTGAATGTTCCGCAGGCGCTGGGTGTGCTCCACGAGACCGTCCGCGCGGGCAATACCGCCTTGGCGTCCGGCGACCTCGATGCCGCCAAGGCTGCCCTTTACAGCGTGCTCTCCATGACCGAAGTTCTTGGCTTGGATGCGGTCAAGCGTCCGGAAGCCGTGCAGGGACGCGAGCACGCCGCATTGGAGGTACTGATCGACGCTCAACTCGCAGCCCGGGCCACCGCCAGGGCCAGCAAGGACTGGGCCGCATCCGACGCGATCCGCGACACCCTGGCCGCAGCCGGCGTCGTCGTCGAAGACGGTGCGGACGGGGCCACCTGGAGCCTTAAACGCGACTGAAGAACCCGCGCGGCGGCCGAATTGCATCGGGTCAGTAGACTTGATTCCAGACTTACTCACAAAATCAAGGATGGAATCTCATGGCCAACAATGGTCGCCGGTCGGTCAAGCAGAAGAAGGGCCCCACCACCGGAACCGGTGGCCACGGCCGCAAGGCCCTGGAGGGCAAGGGTCCCACGCCCAAGGCGGAGGAACGCACCTACCACAAGGCATACAAGAACAAGCAGCTGGCTGAACGCTCAGCTGCCAAGCGCGGATCCGGCACCCGTCCCGGTGGCGCCGGTGCACGCTCCGGCCCTAAGGGACGTGCAACCGAAGAGCTGGTCACCGGCCGTAACTCGGTGGTCGAAGCCCTCCGCGCCGGCATCCCGGCCAAGGCACTGCACGTCGCCATCCGCATCGAGATGGACGACCGCGTCAAGGAATCCCTCAAACTCGCAGCTGAGCGTGGCATCCCCCTGCTCGAAACCGGCAAGGTTGAGCTGGACCGCATGACCGAGGACGCTGTCCACCAGGGCCTCGTCCTGCAGATCCCGCCGTACGAGTACGAGGACGCCTATGACCTCGCAGAGACAACCCTGGCCAAGTGGAAGAAGGGGCACATCTCCAACGCCCCCATCTTCGTTGCCCTGGACGGCATCACCGACCCCCGTAACCTCGGTGCAATCATCCGCTCCGTGTCCGCGTTCAGCGGCCACGGCGTGATCGTTCCCGAGCGTCGCTCCGTAGGCGTCACCGCGTCCGCGTGGAAGACCAGCGCCGGTGCCGCTGTCCGCGTACCTGTGGCCCGCGCGTCGAACCTCAACAATGCGCTCAAGCAGTTCAAGAACATGGGCATCTACGTCCTGGGCCTGGACGGCGATGGCGATGTCTCCCTGCCTGACCTCACCGTTGCCACCGAGCCCGTCTGCATCGTGGTCGGCTCCGAAGGCAAGGGCCTAAGCCGGCTCGTCCGCGAAAACTGCGACCAGATCGTCTCCATCCCGATCGACTCCGCCATGGAGTCGCTCAACGCTTCCATGGCCGTAGGCATTTCGCTGTACGAAGTGTCGAGGCAGCGCGCCGCTAAGTAGTCCTTGCTGAGGCGCCGCAAGCGCCATCCTTCGCATGCTCGATCGTTCTCCGCTTGGACGCATGCTTCCGGATGGCCCCTGCGGCGCCTTTTGTGTGCCTGGAGTGCCGTAGGCGGCTATAACCCTCTCTCACGTCCCTCGGGCTTGAGCGGCACGCTCTCTCACGTCCCTCGGGCTTGAGCGGCACGCTCTCTCACGTCCCTCGGGCTTGAGTGGCACGTTCTCTCACGTCCCTCGGGCTTGAGTGGCACGTTCTCTCACGTCCCTCGGGCTTGAGTGTGGCACGTTCTCTCACGTCCCTCGGGCTTGAGTGGCACGTTCTCTCACGTCCCTCGGGCTTGAGTGGCACGTTCTCTCACGTCCCTCGGGCTTGAGTGGCACGTTCTCTCACGTCCCTCGGGCTTGAGTGGCACGTTCTCTCACGTCCCTCGGGCTTGAGTGGCACGTTCTCTCACGTCCCTCGGGCTTGAGTGGCACGTTCTCTCACGTCCCTCGGGCTTGAGCGGCACGCTCTCTCACGTCCCTCGGGCTTGAGTGGCACGCTCTGAACTCTTCGGGGCCTCTTGCTTTCGGTAGTAGTCCCAGTACCCAGCGAGCTTTCCTTCACTCAGAAACCTCGGGACGTGAGAGAGCGTTGGTTTGAAGGGCTAGGGATGTGAGAGAGCGTTGGTTTGAAGGGCTAGGGATGTGAGAGAGGATCGGTGGGGGAGTCAGAAGTCGCGGCGGTTGGCCAGCACCGGGAGTTTTTGGCGGGCTTCCTGCACCACGGCGGGATCCAGGTCGTGGAAGATCAGGCCGGGTTCGCCGTCGAGGGATTCCAGGACCTGGCCGAACGGGGATACGACGGCGGAGTACCCCACCCCCGTGGGCGCGGCACCTTTGGGCTCAACGCCCTGCGTGGCGGGATCTCCTTGGCCGCACGCGAGCACGAACGTGGTGGTGTCCACGGCGCGGGCCCGGGCAAGAAGTTGCCACTGCTCGGCTTTGCCCGGCCCGGCTCCCCAGGACGCCGAGACGATGTTCACCACCGCGCCACGATCAGCGTTGGCCGTGAACAAGGCAGGGAACCGGATGTCGTAGCAGGTGGCTAAACCAAAGGTGAGGCCGCCGGCGTCGAACGTTACGGGGTCTGTACCTGCCTCAACGGTGTCCGACTCGGCGAAGCCGAACGCGTCAAAGAGATGGATCTTGTCGTAGCTAGCCTCGACGCCAGGCCCGGTGGCCAGCAGCGTGTTCCGCACGCGACGCGCTCCTGAATCCGAAGGAGTGCCGGGGGTGAACATGCCGGCCACGATCACTATCTGCAGTTCGTCGGCGAGGGCGCGCACCCGCCCGGCCCACGGCCCATCCAGGGGTTCAGCGACATCCAGAAGAGAATTCCCGAACGCGCGCATCATGGCTTCGGGGAAGACCACAAGTTCGGCGCCGCCGCCTTTCGCCAGACGGGCGTACTCCTCCAGGAGCCGCAGATTGTCGGCCAGATCCCGGCCGGTGATGACTTGGGCGAGTGCCACGCGCACGATAGAACCTCCTGTTGTCTCCGTCCCAGTATGCCAAGCGGGTGGGACAACAGCTGGTCCATGCGACTTATTCGCGTCGTCTCCCCGCCGCGCAGCTGGCGTCGGAACAGCGTTCCAGCACGTGAGCGGCCCAAGTAATCCGGCCATCAGCAGGCAAGTAATCAAATCGCGACGAGGAACGTCGTCACATGCGCGGCCGGCGCGGCACATACTTGGCGTGGAACTAAACTTGCAAGCAATGGTTATGCCTATTTTTGACACAGCAGCCGCCGTCGACGCCTCGCGGCCACGGCCCCTCGGACTGAGCACGCCCCAGCCCGGCCTTGACGATGCCGAAATGACGCAGGACCACCAGGTGAACGTGGCAGTTTTCGCGCCCGACCTGAAACAGGTGGAGATCGCCTTCCAGGCTCCCGGAGAGCCGTGGCGCGCCCACATCCTTCCCAACCTTGAGGATGGAGTGCATTTCGGGCTGGTCAGTGGGATGCCTCCGGGCACCCGTTACGGTTTCCGCGAGGCCCCTTCCGAGCGCGGCTTCCCCTTGTCCCTGCCGGCTGTGGACCTGGACGACGACGGCGAACATCGCCTGTTGCTTGACCCCTACGGCCGCGCTGTGGACCAGCGGGGCGAGTTCCTCACCAGTGTGCACGTGGAAACAGGTTTTGACTGGGGCGAGGACCGGCCGCCCCGCATTCCTTTGCGAACCTCCGTCATCTACGAAGCGCATGTCCGTGGTCAGACGATGCTGCACCCGGAGATACCGGAACACCTAAGAGGTACCTACGCCGGGATGGCACATCCGGTGATGATCCAGCACCTTACCGAGCTCGGCATCACGGCCGTCCAGCTCCTGCCCATCCACTTCCACCTGGATGAGTCCCACCTCCAGGACCTGGGCATGACCAACTACTGGGGCTACAACACAGCCGCCTTCTTTGCACCGCATTCGGACTATGCCACAGAGGCGGCGCGCAAGGCCGGTCCCCACGCGGTACAGGACGAGCTCAAGGGCATGATCAAGTTGCTGCATGCGGCGGGCATCGAGGTCATCCTGGACGTGGTGTACAACCACACCGCCGAAGCTGGTCCGGATGGACCGCCCCTGAGCTTCCGTGGACTGGCAGAGAAGCGCTACTACCGGCACGATGCCCATGGGCGCTACCTGGACACCACCGGCTGTGGAAACACCTTGGACTTCAGCGATCCCGTGGTGGTGGACCTGGCCCTGGATTCCCTGCGGTATTGGGTGAACGACTTCCACGTGGACGGCTTCCGCTTTGACCTTGCCGTGACCTTGTGCCGGGACGCGGGCAACACCTTCGACCCCCAGCATCCCTTCCTGCAGGCCATCGCGGAGGACCCGGTACTGTCCGAGGTCAAGCTCATTGCCGAGCCGTGGGACGTCGGTTACGGCGGCTGGCAAACAGGCCGTTTCCCCCACGGTTGGTCGGATTGGAACGACCATTTCCGTGACGGCGTCCGCAGCTTCTGGCTGTCCGACCGTGCCGCCATCGAAGCAGGCGGCCAGGGCGGTTCCGTGGCATCGTTGGCTGAACTCATGGCCGGTTCCGCGAACCTCTTCGCATCTTCCGGACGCACGCGGCTTGCATCGGTCAACTTCATCACGGCCCACGACGGCTTCACGTTGAAGGACCTGGTGAGCTACGACCGGAAGCACAACGAGGCCAACGGTGAGCAGAACCGCGACGGCCACGGCGATAACCGCAGCTACAACCACGGTGTTGAGGGCCGGAGCGAGAACGAGGCCATTGTGGCCGCCCGCGCCCTGTCCGTCCGCAACCTGATGGCAACCCTGCTGTTGTCCTTCGGCGTCCCCATGATCACGGCAGGCGACGAAATCGGCCGGACCCAGCAGGGCAACAACAACGCCTACTGCCAGGACAACCCCACGGCATGGCTGGATTGGAGCCGCACCCAGGAAGCCAACGCCATGTTCCGGACTACGCGTGAGCTGGTCCGGCTCCGCCGCTGGTTCCTGCGCCACCAGCCTGAGAGTTTCCCCGGCAACGCGAACGATTCCAGCCTGCAATGGTTCGACGACAAAGGCCAGCGGATGACTCCCGCACGTTGGAACGATCCCAATGTGCGCTCCGTCCAGCTCCTGATGGGGCACGAGGACAGCGAAATCCGTGGCTTGATCGTAGTGAACGGAAGCAACCAGGATGTGAAGATGGTGCTGCCGGAGATCCTGAGTGAAACGGGCATCGGCAAGCGCATGTTTGAGCTCCGCTTCACAACGTCGGTGCTGCATGAACGGCGGAAGGGCGCGTTGGTGGCCTCAGGCGAGCGGGATATCCTGCAAGCCAACACCATCAACATCTACCGCACGTAGGCACTCACCCTTCAGGAGCTCTTCGCATGAACCGCAGCCGCAGCAAACTGGTGGCGTTCGCGGGGTTGGTGATCGCCGTCGTCGTGTTGGTGGTCGCCATGGTGGGCGGTGGCTCGCTCACGGCCACACCCACAGCGCCAAGCACGACGCCGGAACCTGGCTCCGTGTCGACGTCGGCCGCAGCGGTGGCAAACCCCTCAACGCTGCCCGCCATCAATGCCTCCCAGTTGCCCAAGGAAGCCCGTCAAACGCTGGCGCTGATCGCCAAAGGCGGCCCTTATCCCTATAGGGAAGACAACGGAAATTTCGGCAACTTTGAAGGCCGCCTGCCCAAGAAGACCAGCGGCTTCTACAAGGAATACACGGTGACCACGCCAGGAGAATCGGACCGGGGCGCCCGCAGAATCGTCGTGGGCAAGGACTCAGCCAAGTACTACACCCCGGACCATTACAAGTCGTTCAAGTTCATCGTCGAAGGCAAGTAGGAGCCCATGAAGATATATTCAGCAGACACCTGGACCCTGGAAGAACTGCAGGAACAGATTTCCGACGCCGGCCGCAGGACCGTGATGGTCCCCCCGGCAACCACCAAGCAGGCGGTCCTGGAAGTCTTCGCCCAGGTCCTGGACTTCCCTGAGTACTACGGCGTGAACCTGGACGCCCTGAACGACTCCCTGCACGACTACGCCGACGCCCTCTCTGAGGACGACGGCGGCCCCGTCACCATGATCTGGCAGGTCCCGGCCGCCTACCGCACAGACCGATCCTTCGGGGTAGTCTGCGAAGTCCTCCAAGACGCAGAGCGCTACGCCGGCCGCGACCTCGCAGTCATCGCCGTTTTCGAGAATTAGTCGCGCCAAGGTTGCTGGCCACTGCACAAACAGCGGCTTGCGTGCTCTGACGGAGAGCTGGGATGTGGCTCAGCATTGATTCCCGTGCGTTCGTGATGCCCGCCGAGACGCTTAAGTGGTGCGTGCCACCCAATCGTGACGCAAGAATTTAAACATTTCTGTGCTTTCTCCGGTTATTACCATAGTTTGACGTTAAATGTGTCGAGCGATACATTTTGAGGGGCCTTTAGGGTCTACGTCAATGCGTGTTGGGGAACGCGCAGGATTAATTGCTGACCTCATTCCGCACCAGCTGAAATGAGGATCACGATATGAAGAAGCTTGCACGGATGGCTGCTGTCATCGCACTATCTACCTCGGTGCTCTTTGCCGCCAGTCAGTCGGCGAATGCCAGTATTTTCTATGCAGACAATAACTACGGCGGTGCTACATACGGAGCCGACAACTCGACCTGGATGGGGTCGTTTGATAACAAGGCAAGTTCGGTAAAGAACTTCGGCTACTACGTCACTTGGTGGCAGGACATCAACTATGGCGGTGCCGGCTTTGGCAGCGCTAACGACTATAGCGCCATGGGTTGGTATGTACCCTTCCTGGGTACGTGGAATGACAACATCAGCAGCTTCCACAGGGGCTAAACCTACACGGCCGTTCGCATAACGAAATGTGAATAGCACCATGTTTTGACCTGCTGATCAAAGAATTGGCAGGTCAAAGTTCCTGTCTGTGAAGAGGCTCGGCTACTACTAAGTCGAGGCGTAAGAAACGAGATTGGATGCGGGATGGTGTCGAGGACAACTCTTAAGCGACGGGCATGCTGGAAAAGGTATTTTGTGGCCTCGCTTGCCATAGGCGTAGCGTTGGCTATTTCGTCGTGTTCGGAGGGTGTGGACAGTTCAATCACGCCGGACTCATCGGGAAAAGTGAATCTGGATTACGAGAACTCTCTGATCGTATTCCCAGTGGACGCGTATAGGATTTCGGCCCGTGATCGCTCTCAGATTCTCCTGGCGAGGGAAGTCATCATGACCACGTGCATGAAGAAATTTGGCTTCATCGATGATCCGAATGCTGCTTATCCGAAGGCAGAGAACCGGAACTTCGGCGTGTGGAACGTTGATCGCGTGAGACAGCACGGCTTTCGGCTTATTGGAGAAGACGCTCAATCGAACAAGAAGCACGACGAGGCAGGTACGTGGGGGGATGCCAGGTACAAGTGTCTTGCCAGTGAAAAGAGCAAGATCGATGAAGTCACTCCACCTGATGACCTGATGAATGGTGGTGCTGCAGCGGAGATCGCTGTGAAAAGTCTCGGTATGGCATCAGAAACTGACGCTTGGAAGAATGCCAAGGGCGACTGGGACAAATGCATCTCAGCGGCTGGCCTGACACCCGGGCGGGACGCCGCCAACGCCAAGTGGTCGAGCCAGCAGTCCTTTGACCTGCAGGCGAGGACAGATCAGCAAAACCCGTCGAAGTCGGACACAGCCGAGGGCGTCCGAATCGCCACGATTGAGGCCGAATGCAACCAGGAAGTCCGACTCACCCAAACGCTCGGTGATATTCAGGCAAGCTACCAGCTGCCGCTTATCAAGCAGAATGAGGCAGTTCTTACCGAGCTCAAGAAGAAGAGCCAGAACTATGTAGATGCCGCTGAGAAGTTACTGAAAGAGACGCAGTGATCGATGAGCATCCCCGGCAGAGAGCTGCGGAAGCTGTCGGATTGAGTCGACTCTCGCGACGGTGGCTAATCGTCCTGTTGGCAGTCACCGCAGTTATGTCCGCGGGGGTGGGGTTGCTCGCTGGAATCGTCTTTGATCAATCAGAGATCATCCGGCCAGAGGACTCCATGGCTGAGATTCCTGTCTATGCCATGGTTGAAAACCGTGTCGTCGACGACCGTCTTACCTACTCAGGAGTTGTTAAGGCCGGACCGGCGGTGCCTATCCACATTGACTTAGAGGGTCAGGAACCGATTGTCGTGCGCCAGACGCTTCAGGCGGGGGACACGTTGAAGTGGGGCGACCTTGCAGGTGTGGTTTCAGGCAAGCCCTATTTCGTCCTGCCTGGTCCGCTCCCTTTGTATCGCAATCTTTCCCGAGGAGATGCGGGAGATGACGTTTTGGCGCTGCAACGGGCACTTCTGCAGTTGGGGTACCCTTCCTCCGAATCTGGTCACATGGACAGCGCAACCATGGATGCTGCATCCTCTTTCTTTGCCAGCGAGGGTTTCGCCTTGAGCAGCGGGAGAATGCCTACCGAGCAAAGTCAACAAGTCGAACCGGGAGCTACACCAAAAACCACGGCACCAGTCGACGCTAAAACCGCCACGCTCTCGATCCCGTACAGGCAACTGATAGCCCTCCCCGTCGCCAGCGCGACCGTTGTCTCCGCGCTGAACATAGGGCAGAAAGTTACGCCCGAGAGTCCTCTCGCCATGTTCCAGGCCGAAGATAACTTCGTGGAGTTTATCGCCGAGGTCCAGCAGGCTGAGTCTCTCAAGGCAGGCCAGGATGTCACTGTCAGGGTCGCGGAAAAGCAAATGACAGGACGGATAACTGGGCTGGGTCCATTCACTGATGCGGGAGATGGCCGACGTGCGGGACATCCCGTGACGGTTGAGCCTACGAGTAAGGCGGATCTGGTCTTATTGACTCCCAATTTGAGTGTCACGGTGGCTGGCCAAGGTAGCGCGGCAGAAGCCCTCGCTGTGCCGTTATCTGGTATCCGACAGGATGCCGAAGGCACCTACGTTCTCAGAAGCTCGGGCGACGGAAGAAACTCAAAGGTCCCCGCAACGCGCGTCGCCATCACGATTCTTCGGTCAGGGGGAGGTTTCGCCGCAGTCTCTGGTGATCTCAGCCAAGGTGACGAGGTCCAAATATCGTGACGATTTCACGACCGGGGCCTCTCACGCGCAGAGCAGAATATACAGGCTCCGATAACGCATTGGCGATCAGCCTGGAGAGAGTATCGCGTACATATCCAGGTGCCGATTCCCCCGCTCTATCTGACGTCTCACTGGCAATTGAGTCCGGTGAGTTCGTGTCCATTGTGGGCCCTTCAGGCTCAGGGAAATCGACGCTTTTGAACGTCTTGGGCTTGTTGGACAGAGCAAGCTCCGGACGTCTCGCCATTCGTGGGCAAGCCGTCGACGCCGCTTCAGAACGAAGCCTCGACACGATGCGATTACGCCTGATTGGGTTCGTTTTCCAGTCCTCAAACGTCATCGGTGACGATAGTGTGATCAGCAATGCTGCTATCGGATTACGGGTCCAAGGCGTGCCGATGGACGAGCGGGCGTCGGCTGCCTTGGACGCGCTGGAGTTCGTAGGTCTGGAGCATAAACGCAAGGTCCAAGCCAAGCTCCTATCAGGCGGCGAACGGCAACGACTTGCAATAGCACGGGCAATTGCGACACACCCGCGGATCATTCTTGCCGACGAGCCAACAGGCAATCTTGATTCAAACAACAGCAGACGGGTCATTGAATACCTTCGGAAACTCAACTCCGAAGGTGTCACCGTCATTGTCATCACCCATGATGTGGACGTGGCGAACCAAGCGGATCGCCGAATTGAGATCCGGGACGGTCGAATCACGAGTGACGTCGAAACGAAGTCCCAACCAATGCCGCAACCTAGGGTTCCGGTCGACCTCGAGCCGTTTGGTGCAGCCAGTCAGCAGTCATGGGTCTCTCGCACCGTGTGTTCCCTCATGGATGACTGGGGCGATGCACTGAGCGCGCTCTCGGCCCGCACCCTGCGAACAATGCTTCTCATTCTTGCATTTGCGATTGCCATCGGGGGGATGACGGGTGCCCTGGGTATCAGTTCGACGACGTCGAATGCCATAAACAATCGGCTGGCTATCGCCTCACAGGATCGGCTGTCCATCTCCATCGAAGACGGACCTGCCGTGCTTCGAGACGATTTCGATGGGCTTCGCTCCGGGGTAGATCGCATTGCCCGTCTTCCTCATGTAGTCGGCGCATCCTATGTGTACTCAGCGGTTCCGGCAGACGTACACATAACACGGGTTAAGCCCTCCGACCTGGAACCCGAAACGCCATTGTCACTCCACTCCTCCTCGAAGAACTACTTCAATGACTTCGGAATCGAGCTAATTCCCCACAACATCCGAAGTGCCCTCGATGACCCACTAGCTGGTCCACTCGCAGTAGTCTCGACAAAGGCGGCAATTGCGCTCGACATACCGTTCAGCAAGAAATCCGGGCCGGCGACAGGGGTGAGCATATGGATCGATGACCAACTTGTGCCGATTGTTGGTGTCTTCGAACCTGGCCCAAACTTTCCTGAGTACGCTGACTCCGTATTCGTAAACGCCAGCATCATGCGTGCCGTCTCAAGATCAGACCTAAAAGTTCAAGTTCGAACCGAAAAGGGCTTCTCGGCTGCGATTGCCCGAGTAGCACCGCTTGCATACTCGCCGAGCGACCCGGGGAAGGCAAAAGTAGACGTCACAGCCGATATTCAGTCAATCAGGCAGGATGTCTCAAATGATCTCGGGTCGCTCATCGCATTGCTATCGCTGGTCCTGATGCTCCTGGCGATCATCACTGCGGCTTCCTCGATGTACCTGACCGTTCAGAACCGATCGGCAGAGATAGCCCTTCGACGAGCGATCGGCTCAAGTCGATGGCTAATTTGCCGATCCTTCATCCTTGAGGGCTTCATCGTTGGAATGACAGCAGGTTCGCTCGGCGGCATCATCGGAACTGTGACCACGCTTTGCGTCTCCTGGATCCAGGCCTGGCCGCCCGTATTGCCCCCGGAGCTATGGCTGGTGGGAGTCCTTCTGGGTGCGACCACCGGTATTGTGAGCGCCATATACCCCGCGTGGGTCGCCAGTCGCCAAGATCCCGCTATTGCGATTCGCGCGTAGCAATCCCACCTGAGTTTCCCCCCGAACCAGCTTCGTGGATGCTAAACAGTACCCTCCCCCAGCGGCCGCCCGCTTTTCCGTCGTTGAGCAACAACGGAAAAGCGGGGCCATACACTTTCAAAGGCTTAGGCGTTCGCGATCAACCCCAGCTCAGCTTTGGAAGCCAGCGCCGAGTGCTTCGGGAACACCCGGACGGTGTAGCCGAAGGAACCGGACCGATTGATGACCACGGAGCCGTTGAACAGATGCCGTCCGTTGCCGAGGTCTTCCACGGAGTCCAGTTCAGCCACCACGATGTCCTCGAGTTCGTCGGACTCCTCGGCCCGCCCAAAAGCTACCTCGACGGACACGTCATCCGGGGTGAGGCTGTTGAGGGCCACGTAGGCGTTGACCTGGAGGCTGTCGCCTACCTGGGGTTCCTCGGAGACCCCCACGGAGTCAACGTGCTCCACCATTACCTGGGGCCACGCGTTCCGGACCTTGGTGGTCCAGGCGGCGAGTTCCTTTGCTTCCTTGAAGGATTCGGCAACAGCCCTGCGCCCGGAAACAGCGGCCGGGCAGTAGAGGTTGTTGACGTAGTCGTGGAGCATACGTTCCGCGGAAACGGCGGGGCCGAGGTTTGCCAAGGTGTGCTTGATCATGGATACCCAGTGAGTGGGAACGGTCTCGCGGCTGGACTCGGACGGTCCCGCAGCTCCAGCGCCTTGGGCAACGGTGGTGCCGTAGAAGCGCGGAGCTACCTGGTTTTCGAGGAGCTCGTACAGAGCGGACGCTTCGATGTCGTCACGTTCATCCGCTGAGGCGCCGTTGTTGGCTGTGGGAATCGCCCAACCGTTTTCGCCGTCGTACATTTCGTCCCACCAGCCGTCCAGGACGGACAGGTTGAGTGAGCCGTTGATGGCTGCCTTCATGCCGGAGGTGCCACAGGCTTCCAACGGGCGGAGCGGGTTGTTGAGCCACACGTCGCAGCCCGGGAACAGGGTCCGTGCCATGGCGATGTCGTAGTTGGGCAGGAAGACGATCCTGTGCCGGACTTCGGGATCGTCGGTGAAGCGCACCAGGTCCTGGATCATCTTCTTGCCGGCATCGTCTGCGGGGTGCGACTTGCCGGCGATGACCAGCTGGATGGGGTGTTTCGGATCGAGCAACAGGGCCTTCAAGCGTGCGGGGTCGCGCAGCATGAGGGTAAGTCGCTTGTAGGTGGGCACGCGACGGGCAAAGCCGATGGTGAGCACGTCCGGGTCCAGCACGGAGTCGGTCCAGCCGAGCTCGGCGTCGGCGGCGCCGCGCTTCTTCCAGGAGGCCCGGAGCCGGCGTCGGACGTCTTCGATGAGTTGGGCGCGGAGCTCCCGGCGGAGTGCCCAGACGTCTTCGTCGCTGACGTTGTAGGCAAGGTCCCACCGGCCCAACGCTTCAGCCTCGGCGCCAAACTGGTTCCGGGCCAGGGTGGAGATGCGGGGGTCCACCCAAGTGGGGACGTGGACGCCGTTGGTGACGGAGGTGATGGGGATCTCGGAGTGGTCGAATCCCGGCCACAGGCCTGCGAACATTTCGCGGGACACCACGCCGTGCAGCTTTGCCACGCCGTTGGCACGCTGCGCCAGGCGCAGGCCCATGACTGCCATGTTGAAAACGGAAGGGTTTCCGCCGTCGAAGTTTTCACGGCCGAGTTCCAGGATGCGGTCCGTGGGCACCGCAGGTGCCAGTCCGGCTTCGAAGAAGTGCTTGATCTGGACGGTCTCGAAGCGGTCGATGCCGGCGGGGACGGGCGTATGCGTCGTGAAGACGGTGGACGCGCGTCCGGCCGCGAGGGCCTCGTCCCAGCTGAGGGGCACGGTGGGATCGGACATGGCTTCCTGGATGCGTTCGATGCCCAGGAACCCTGCGTGGCCTTCGTTGGTGTGGAAGACTTCCGGCGCGGGGGTGCCGGTGAGTTCCTGATAGACGCGGAGGGCCTTGACGCCACCCATACCCAGGAGGAGTTCCTGCTGAAGCCGGTGGTCGCCCCCGCCGCCGTACAGGCGGTCGGTGATGCCGCGGGCGGCTTCATCGTTGGAGGGAACGTTGGAGTCCAGCAGCAGCAGCGGAACGCGTCCGACGTCGGCACGCCAGACGTGCGCGTGGAGTTCGCGGCCGTTGGGCAACGGAAGGGAAATGTGGACGGGCTTGCCGGGCATGCCGTCCTTGCCGGGGTGGCGAAGAAGCGTGAGCGGCAGGCCGTCGGGGTCCAGCACCGGGTAGGTTTCCTGCTGCCAGGCGTCCCGGGACAGGGACTGCTTGAAGTAGCCGGCCTGGT
This sequence comes from Arthrobacter sp. D5-1, assembly GCF_017357425.1. Classification (NCBI taxonomy): domain Bacteria; kingdom Bacillati; phylum Actinomycetota; class Actinomycetes; order Micrococcales; family Micrococcaceae; genus Arthrobacter; species Arthrobacter sp. D5-1. The sequence goes on from NZ_CP014571.1 coordinate 1,056,252, forward strand.
AGAGGAGCCCGACGCCGATCAGCGGCACGCCGAGGTCCGAGGCGGCTTTAAGATGGTCGCCTGCCAGGATGCCGAGGCCGCCGGAGTACTGCGGAAGGACCTCAGTGATGCCGAATTCGGGGGAGAAGTACGCAATGCAGGCGGGAGCGTCTTCGCCGAGGCCCTGGTACCAGCGCGGTTCGCTGAGGTACCGGTCCAGGTCGGAGGCAGCTGCCTGAACCCGCTCCACCACGTCGCCGTTGTTGGCGAGGTCCTGCAGTTGTTCGCGGCTGATGGACCCCAGAAGGGCTATGGGGTCGTGCTGCGACGCCTCCCAAAGAGCCGGGTTGAGGCTCCCGAAAAGTTCCCGTGTGGGCCGGTGCCAGGACCAGCGCAGATTGGTCGCCAATCGGGCCAGGGGCCGGATGGGCTCGGGGAGGACGGTACGGACTGTAAACCTTCGAATAGCCTTCACGAGCGCCACACTAACGGACGGACATGGCAGTCGGAACTGGATTGGGTTTCTTTTAGGTAAAAGTCATCTTGCGTCGAGTAGATAGGTCGTGTGCTTAGCATTCTGTGATTTTTGTCGCTAACGTCGTGGTTGTGACGAAAACCGCGCGAACCATCACCGCTCTGAAATCCAAGACGACTACGGACATCACCCAGGGACTGCGCTTCGGCCGGTTCCCCATCACTGCCGTGCAGCCGGTGGTTGAAGGTGGCCGTTTCCCGGCGAAGGCCTTGCCGGGCGAGGACCTCGTCGTCGGCGCCACAGTCTTCCGTGAGGGCCATGACCAGCTCGGCGTGTCCGCTGTGCTGCTCGATCCCCGGGGCAAGGAACGTCAGCGTGTCCGCCTGACCCCTGCCGAGGGTGAGCAGTGGAAAGGACTGGACCGCTGGGAGGGCCTGATCACGCCCACCGGCACCGGGGCTTGGTCTTTCGTTATTGAGGCGTGGCACGACCGTTACGGCACCTGGCATCACAACGCTGAGGTCAAGGTGGGCGCAGGCATCGACGTTGAGCTGATGCTCGCCGAGGGCGCTGCCCTCCTCGCGGAAGCAGCCGACGACGCCGGACGCAGCGCTGTTGAGAAGCGCACCTTGCGTGCCGCTTCCGTCGTGCTGGCCGATACCACCAAGACTGCCGAGGAGCGCCTTGGCGCCGGTTTCAGCCCTGAGGTGCTGGCCGCCGTCGGACGTGTTCCGATCCGTGAACTGGTGACTGTTTCCGAACGTTTCCCGCTGCAGGTGGAGCGCGACCTCGCGGGTCGTGGTTCCTGGTATGAGTTCTTCCCCCGCTCAGAGGGCGCTGTCCTGGATCACTCCACTGGTGTGTGGACCTCCGGTAATTTCCGTACGGCAGCCAGGAGGCTCGACGCCGTGGCGGAGATGGGCTTCGATGTCATCTACCTGCCGCCCATCCACCCGATCGGTTTCCAGCACCGCAAGGGCCGCAACAACACCTTGACGCCGGGACCACAGGACCCGGGTTCGCCGTGGGCCATCGGTTCCAAGGACGGCGGCCATGACGCCATCCACCCTGAACTGGGCACCTTTGACGACTTCGACGCCTTTGTGGCGCGCGCCAACGAGCTGGGGCTTGAGGTTGCCTTGGACCTTGCCCTGCAGGCAGCCCCGGACCACCCGTGGGTGACGTCCAACCCCGAGTGGTTCACCACGCGGGTGGACGGTTCCATCGCCTACGCGGAAAACCCACCGAAGAAGTACCAGGATATTTATCCGCTGAACTTTGATAATGACCCGACGGGACTGTCCAAGGAAATCCTGCGCATCGTGCAGTTGTGGATCAGCCACGGCGTGAAGATTTTCCGCGTGGACAACCCGCACACCAAGCCTGTGTGGTTCTGGGAATGGCTGATCGGCAAGATCAACAAGAAGAACCCCGAGGTTGTCTTCCTGGCGGAGGCCTTCACACGCCCGCCGATGATGCACGCCTTGGGGCGTGCTGGCTTCCAGCAGTCCTACACCTACTTCACGTGGCGGAACACCAAGACCGAACTGGAAGAGTACTTCCACGAAGTCAGCCATGTGAGCCCGGCGTACTTCCGCCCGAACTTCTTTGTGAATACCCCGGACATCCTCACCGAGTACCTGCAGTATGGCGGTCCGGCAGCCTTCCGCATCCGGGCTGCACTGGCTGCAACGGCCAGCCCGCTCTGGGGTGTCTACGCAGGGTTCGAGCTCTACGAGCACGTGGCCCGTCCGGGTGCCGAGGAGTACATCGACAACGAAAAGTACGAGTTCAAGGCGAGGGACTGGGAGGGCGCCGCCGAATCAGGACGCACGCTGGCGCCCTACATCACCAGGCTCAACACCATCCGCAAGAAGCACGTGGCGCTGGGCGACCTGCAGAACCTGACACTGCACAGCAGCACGGATGATGCCACGATCGTGTACTCCAAGCACAAGACGCTGCCGGATGGCACCAAGGACACCTTGATCATCGTGGTCAACGTGGATCCGCACAGCACCCGCGAAAGCACGGTCTCCCTGGACCTCGCGGCCCTGCAACTGGACCCACGGGACCTTAACGAGGACGGCCGGTTCCGGGTGGATGACCTCATCAGCGGCGAGAGCTGGGAGTGGGGCGAGCACAACTACGTCCGCCTGGATGCGCATGTTGAACCGGCACACATCCTGAGCATCCGGAGGCAGCTTTAGTGAGTTTTTCTCCGCAGAACCCCAGCCAGTACTTCACTCCGAAGAACACCTTCGAGTTGAACGCCCCCGGTCTCCAGCATGATCCACACTGGTACCGCAAGGCAGTCTTCTACGAGGTACTGGTGCGGGCCTTTGCGGATGCCAACGGGGATGGCTCCGGCGATTTCCATGGGTTGATCGAGAAACTGGACTACCTCCAATGGCTGGGCGTTGATTGCCTCTGGTTGCCACCGTTCTTCCATTCGCCGCTGCGGGATGGTGGCTACGACATTGCGGACTACACGTCCGTGTTGGATGAGTTCGGCACCATCAGCGATTTCAAGCGGTTGGTTGCCGAGGCACATGCCAGGGGCGTCCGCGTCATTATCGACCTTCCGTTGAACCACACCTCGGACCAGCACCCGTGGTTCCAGGAGTCGCGCAAGGACCCCACGGGTCCCTACGGCGATTTCTACGTCTGGAGCGATACGGATGAGAAATACCAGGACGCCCGGATCATCTTCGTTGACACCGAGGAATCCAACTGGACGTTCGATCCCATCCGCCGGCAGTTCTTCTGGCACCGCTTCTTCAGCCACCAGCCGGATCTGAACTTTGAGAACCCCAAAGTCATCGAGGCCCTCTATGACGTGATCCGGTTCTGGTTGGACCAGGGGATTGACGGGTTCCGTGCGGACGCCATTCCCTACCTGTTTGAGGAAGATGGCACCAACTGCGAGAACCTGCCGGCCACGCACACCTTCCTGCAGGACCTTCGGCGCATGGTGGACGCGAACTATCCCGGCAGGGTGATCATTGCGGAGGCCAACCAGCCGCCGCATGAAGTGGTGGAATACTTCGGCACCGAGGAAGCACCCGAATGCCATATGGCGTTCCACTTCCCCATCATGCCGCGGCTCTACTACGCACTGCGTGACCAGAAGGCCGCACCCATCATCGAGACCCTGCGGGAGACCCCGGACATTCCCAAGGGCGCCCAGTGGGGAACTTTCCTGCGCAACCATGATGAGCTCACCCTGGAGATGGTGCCGGCCGAGGAACGCGCCGCGATGCTGGGCTGGTATGCCCCTGATCCCCGGATGAGGGCAAACATCGGCATCCGCCGCCGGCTCGCGCCGCTTCTGGACAACTCCCGGTCCGAGATTGAGCTCATTAATGCGCTGCTCCTTTCCCTGCCCGGCAGTCCCTTCCTGTATTACGGGGATGAGATCGGGATGGGCGACAACATTTGGCTCGATGACCGTGATGCCGTCCGCACGCCGATGCAGTGGAACCCGGACCGCAACGCAGGTTTCTCCGGAGCAGATCCGGGCAAGCTGTACCTGCCGGTCATCCAGTCGCTGGTTTACAACTACGGCATGGCCAACGTTGAGGCCCAGGCCGCGCACTCCGGTTCGCTGCTGCGCTGGACCCGCCAGATCCTCAGCGTCCGCAAGAACCACCCGGTGTTTGGTCTGGGCGGCTTCCGTCACATCGAAGCCGATCATGAAGTGGTATTGGCCTATGTACGGGAATTGCCGGCAGGCAACCCCGAGGGCGAGGACGCCGAAACGATTCTGTGCGTCTTCAACCTCTCCCAGCACCCTGTGTCGGCAACGTTGGACATCCCCGAATTCGCGGGCCGCGGCCTGCGCGATATTTTCGGCGGCCAGCCATTCCCGGCCGTCGGCGACAACGGTCATCTGACCGTGATGCTGGGCAGCCACAGCTTCTACTGGCTGCGGGTGCGCTCGGCCTTTTCCAATCCGTCGTCGCCTTTTACCCAGGCGATTCCCGTGGTGACCTCCAAAGGATGAGATGAGCAAGGCAAACTTGAACCCCTCCATTGAAGGACTTCTCCGTCACTGGCTGCCAGGCAAGCGCTGGTTCCCGGTCCAGAGCCCCGACTTTGCGCTGGAGCAGGTGGGCGCTGTCAGCCTCCCTGGCACTCACGGCGACACTGCTTTTGAGGTGGTGCTGCTGGCGGTGACCCACCGGACGGCCGACGGCGGTCCCCGGACTGACGTGGTGCAGGTTCCGTTGAGCTACCGGAGCCAACCACTGGTGGACGCCCCGGCGGCATTGTTGGGGGAGTTTACGGACGACTCGGGCCTGCGCCTGGTGTACGACGCCGTCTACGATTCCGATTTCGTCACCGCCTGGCTGGAACTGATGCGGAGCGAAGGCAGCGTGGGAGGTGCACGGGGACACCTCACCCGTGGCCGCGTCGCGCTCCCTGAAAACCCCACCTCCGTACGGGTCCTGTCCGGCGAGCAGTCCAACACGTCGGTCATCATCGACGACGGCGATTCGGCCGCGATCGTGAAGATCTTCCGCGTGCTGGCGGCTGGAAAGAATCCCGAAGTAGAGCTTGGCGCCGCCCTGACCGCCGCCGGGACCGCCGAAGTTCCTGCGACGCTCGGCTGGATCACCGGCTCGTGGGAGGGCCCGGCATCGAACGGATCCGCGCCGGCTACCGGAGAACTGACCGTGGCACATGAATTTCTGCTTGGTGGGTTGGACGCCTGGCGGTTGGCCGTCGAAGCAGCCGCAGCCGGTAAGGATTTCACTGCCGAGGCCCGCGGGCTCGGGGCCGCGACCGCCACGGTTCACGCAAGGCTGGCGGAAACGTTCGGTACCCAGGACGGGCAGGAACAGGGGCCCAATATCATCGCAGCTGTAGCACGGCGCGTCCGCCAGTCGTGGGCTGAGGCGGCATCCGCCGTCGGGCCCTATGACGGCAACCTCGACCAGCTGCTGGCCGCACTGGATCCCCGCGATGTGGGGCAACTGCAGCGCGTCCACGGAGACCTCCACCTGGGACAGATCCTGTTGGTTCCTGCAGACGAATCGGTGTCCGGCGACGACGGACGGCCAGGGCGGTGGGCCATCCTCGACTTCGAAGGCGAGCCCCTGCGGACCATTGACGAGCGCAACAGTCCTGATCTTCCCCTGCGTGATGTCACGGGCATGCTGCGCTCCTTCGACTATGCGGCGGGTGCTGCTACGCGCGAAAATTCCCATGCCAACGTGCCTGAAACCTGGGTGGATGACTGCGCTGCAGCGTTCCTTGAGGGCTACAGCGACGTCACCCCCGGAACCATAGACCGCCGCTCGCCGCTCTTTGTGGCATTGTGGCTGGACAAGGCCTTATACGAGGTGGTGTACGAGTTGCGGAACCGGCCCGACTGGCTGTCGATTCCGGTCAACGCATCACGACGAATCCTCGACAACACAAGCCGCGGCAAGCATGCGGCAGCTACAGCGGAAGGTAATGACATGACTGGCTCTGCACGCACCGAACGGCCCCGAGTTCCCTTGCACGTGGACTCCGAGACCTTGGAACGCGTGGCAGCCGGCGCCTATCACGCGCCGCACTCGGTCCTGGGCGCACACTTGGACGACCACGGCCACGTCACCGTCCGTACGGTGAAGCACCTCGCAAAGTCCGTGGCGGTGGTGACCGAAAGCGGCCGGACCGACATGGAACATGAAGCCCATGGCGTGTGGGCCGCCGTCCTGGAACCGCTGCAGGCCGGCCACGTGCCGGACTACCGTTTGGAAGTGGTGTACGACGTCGAACCCGTCACCATCGATGACCCGTACCACTACCTGCCTACCGTCGGTGAAGTGGACCTGCACTTGATCGGTGAAGGCCGCCATGAGCGCCTTTGGGATGTGCTCGGCGCCCACGTGCAGCACTACCGTTCCGCGCTCAGCGAGGTGGACGGTGTCTCGTTCGCAGTGTGGGCCCCGAACGCCCAGGCAGTTCGCGTCAAGGGCGACTTCAACGGCTGGGATGGCCGTCAGCATGGCATGCGTTCCCTGGGTTCCTCCGGAGTCTGGGAACTCTTCATTCCGGGGGTTGTAGCAGGGGCGTGCTATAAATACGAGATCCTGACCAAGTCCGGCCACTGGATAGAAAAAGCCGACCCGTTGGCGTTCGGTACAGAGGTCCCGCCATTGACGGCGTCGCGCGTTGTGGACACCAGCTACCGCTTCAAGGATGCGGAGTGGATGACAGCCCGCGCCGCGAAAGATCCGCATAACTCGCCCATGAGCGTTTACGAAGTTCACCTGGGCTCTTGGCGATTGGGTCTTGGCTACAAGGAACTTGCCAAGGAACTTGTGGACTATGTGAAATGGCTCGGGTTCTCCCACGTCGAGTTCATGCCAGTGGCCGAGCACCCCTTCGGTGGTTCATGGGGCTACCAGGTGACGTCCTACTTTGCGCCGACTTCCCGCTTTGGCCACCCGGACGAGTTCCGTTTCCTGGTGGATTCACTTCACCAGGCCGGCATCGGCGTCCTCCTCGACTGGGTACCTGCGCACTTCCCCAAGGACTCCTGGGCGTTGGCGCAGTTCGACGGTCAGCCGCTGTACGAGCACTCCGACCCCGCGTTGGGTGAACACCCGGACTGGGGAACCCTGATCTTCGATTTCGGGCGCAGCGAGGTCCGCAACTTCCTGGTGTCCAATGCGCTGTACTGGCTGGAAGAATTCCACATCGATGGCCTCCGGGTGGACGCTGTTGCCTCGATGATCTACCTGGACTACTCCCGCGAAGAAGGGCAGTGGAAGCCCAACAAGTTCGGCGGCCGCGAGAACCTCGAAGCCATCTCCTTCATGCAGGAAGTCAACGCCACCGTCTACAAGTCCCATCCCGGGGCCATCATCATCGCCGAGGAATCCACCGCCTTCCCCGGTGTCACGGCCCCCACCAACCACGGTGGACTGGGCTTCGGGCTCAAATGGAACATGGGCTGGATGCATGACTCGCTCAAGTACATCTCCGAAGACCCCATCAACCGCAAGTGGCATCACGGCACCATTACGTTCTCCCTGGTTTACGCCTTCACCGAGAACTTCCTGCTGCCCATCAGCCACGACGAAGTAGTTCACGGCAAGGGCTCAATGCTCCGGAAGATGCCCGGTGACCGCTGGCAGCAGCTGGCCAACCTCCGCGCCTTCTTCGCCTACCAGTGGGCGCATCCGGGCAAGCAACTCATCTTCATGGGCACCGAGTTCGGCCAGGAAGCCGAATGGTCCGAGCAGTATGGACTGGACTGGTTCCTGGCGGACATTCCGGCGCACCGCGGACTGCAACTCCTGATCAAGGATCTCAACGAGCTCTACACCTCGACGCCCGCCCTTTACCAGCGGGACAACGATGCCGGCGGGTTCCAGTGGATCAACGGCGGGGATGCCGACCACAACGTCTTGTCCTTCATTCGCTGGGACCAGGATGGCAAACCGTTGGTCTGCGCTGTGAACTTCTCCGGCGGTCCGCATAAGGACTACATCCTGGGTGTGCCTGCAGCGGGGGAATGGACCGAAGTCCTGAACACCGACTCGGAAACGTACGGCGGCTCCGGAGTGGTGAATGCAGGTTCCCTGAAAGCCTCGTCACCCGGAACCGATGGCCAGCCCGCCGCGCTGACCGTTACTCTTCCTCCGCTCGGCGCCTCCTGGTTCGCGCCGGCCGGGCAGCCTCGGCGTTCGTAATCACCCAATAGGGCAGTAGGTCTTCAGGCGGAGAGGGCCCGGATCCAGGATTCCGGTCCCTCTTCCCTTTGTTTCCGGGGATTTTGCCAGGCTAAGCGACCGTGTCGTTGCCGGGTTTTGCCATCGCGGGGAAGTAGGGGTATAGTTAGTACCCGCGCTGCTCCCCAGTGGAGGACGGTGAAGCTGACAAGAAACCGCAAGGAAAATCAAGTCAAGTTCGCCGATTTGACCCGGAGGCAGGCAGCGTGTAAGTTTGAAAAGTTGCTCCGGAGCGATCCAGCGAAGGCTGGTGGTACTGCTCTGGGATTGTGACCTGTTGTTTGAGAACTCAATAGTGTGCCAAGTTTGTTGATACCGATTGTTTTATTGATTGGTTGAAATTATGGCTGGATCATTGCGCACCCCCGTGTGTGGTGGTCTGGTTTTCAGCTGGTTTCGAATTTTGTGCAGCCGTGCCGGCCGTTATTTCCGGTGGGTGTGGTTGTGTCTGTTTGATTTGTTTTTCTTCAACGGAGAGTTTGATCCTGGCTCAGGATGAACGCTGGCGGCGTGCTTAACACATGCAAGTCGAACGATGATCCCAGCTTGCTGGGGGATTAGTGGCGAACGGGTGAGTAACACGTGAGTAACCTGCCCTTGACTCTGGGATAAGCCTGGGAAACTGGGTCTAATACCGGATATGACCGTCTGACGCATGTCAGGTGGTGGAAAGCTTTTGTGGTTTTGGATGGACTCGCGGCCTATCAGCTTGTTGGTGGGGTAATGGCCTACCAAGGCGACGACGGGTAGCCGGCCTGAGAGGGTGACCGGCCACACTGGGACTGAGACACGGCCCAGACTCCTACGGGAGGCAGCAGTGGGGAATATTGCACAATGGGCGCAAGCCTGATGCAGCGACGCCGCGTGAGGGATGACGGCCTTCGGGTTGTAAACCTCTTTCAGTAGGGAAGAAGCGAAAGTGACGGTACCTGCAGAAGAAGCGCCGGCTAACTACGTGCCAGCAGCCGCGGTAATACGTAGGGCGCAAGCGTTATCCGGAATTATTGGGCGTAAAGAGCTCGTAGGCGGTTTGTCGCGTCTGCTGTGAAAGACCGGGGCTCAACTCCGGTTCTGCAGTGGGTACGGGCAGACTAGAGTGCAGTAGGGGAGACTGGAATTCCTGGTGTAGCGGTGAAATGCGCAGATATCAGGAGGAACACCGATGGCGAAGGCAGGTCTCTGGGCTGTAACTGACGCTGAGGAGCGAAAGCATGGGGAGCGAACAGGATTAGATACCCTGGTAGTCCATGCCGTAAACGTTGGGCACTAGGTGTGGGGGACATTCCACGTTTTCCGCGCCGTAGCTAACGCATTAAGTGCCCCGCCTGGGGAGTACGGCCGCAAGGCTAAAACTCAAAGGAATTGACGGGGGCCCGCACAAGCGGCGGAGCATGCGGATTAATTCGATGCAACGCGAAGAACCTTACCAAGGCTTGACATGAACCGGTAATACCTGGAAACAGGTGCCCCGCTTGCGGTCGGTTTACAGGTGGTGCATGGTTGTCGTCAGCTCGTGTCGTGAGATGTTGGGTTAAGTCCCGCAACGAGCGCAACCCTCGTTCTATGTTGCCAGCGCGTTATGGCGGGGACTCATAGGAGACTGCCGGGGTCAACTCGGAGGAAGGTGGGGACGACGTCAAATCATCATGCCCCTTATGTCTTGGGCTTCACGCATGCTACAATGGCCGGTACAAAGGGTTGCGATACTGTGAGGTGGAGCTAATCCCAAAAAGCCGGTCTCAGTTCGGATTGGGGTCTGCAACTCGACCCCATGAAGTCGGAGTCGCTAGTAATCGCAGATCAGCAACGCTGCGGTGAATACGTTCCCGGGCCTTGTACACACCGCCCGTCAAGTCACGAAAGTTGGTAACACCCGAAGCCGGTGGCCTAACCCTTGTGGGGGGAGCCGTCGAAGGTGGGACCGGCGATTGGGACTAAGTCGTAACAAGGTAGCCGTACCGGAAGGTGCGGCTGGATCACCTCCTTTCTAAGGAGCTGCTAGCAGCTGTTCCGTGTTCTGTGTATGCAGTTCGTGGTGGTTGTCAGTGTTGCCCATTGCGCAGGCGTCTGTTCTGCGGTGGGTGCTCATGGGTGGAATATCAACGAATCAAACTTGTTTGGCATGGCCTTTACCGGTTGTGTCCTGGTGCCAGTACGGCAGCATGTGTCTCTGCTTTTTGTGGGGGTGGGTGTTGTTGGGAACGCTGCCGGGGTGCATGGTTTGTGGGGGTTGTGTTTGGCGCACTGTTGGGTCCTGAGGCAACAGGACCTTTTTGCAGCAATGCAGAGGGCATCGTTCTGGTGTTTCTTTTGTTCCTGCTTCCGGTTCTGCCGCGTGTCCCTGTGTGGGGTGGTGGTGGTCTGGTTGATGGGGTTGTTGTTTGAGAACTACATAGTGGACGCGAGCATCTGAGACATGCATGGCTGGCCTTTCGGGGTTGGTGTGTGTGTTTCTACAGCAATTTCTTATGAATGAACCTGGCCCTTGTGGTCGTGGTTCTCTCGAGTAAGTTTTTGATCTTTGTGTGGTCAAGTTTTTAAGGGCACACGGTGGATGCCTTGGCATTAGGAGCCGAAGAAGGACGTAGGAATCTGCGATAAGCCTGGGGGAGTTGATAACCGAGCGTTGATCCCAGGATGTCCGAATGGGGAAACCCCGCACAACGCTGCAAGGTGATTGTGTGACCCGCATCTGAACACATAGGGTGCGTGGGGGGAACGCGGGGAAGTGAAACATCTCAGTACCCGCAGGAAGAGAAAACAATAGTGATTCCGTTAGTAGTGGCGAGCGAACGCGGATCAGGCTAAACCGTTCCATGTGTGATAGCCGGCGGGCGTTGCATGGGCGGGGTTGTGGGACTTTCCGTGATGGTTCTGCCGGACCGTTGGGGTGATGTGCAGGCATAGGTGAACGGTCTTGAAAGGCCGGCCAGAGAGGGTGGGAGCCCCGTAACCGTAATGTTGTGTGCAGCCTGGAGAGTATCCCAAGTAGCACGGGGCCCGAGAAATCCCGTGCGAATCTGTCAGGACCACCTGATAAGCCTAAATACTTCCTAATGACCGATAGCGGACCAGTACCGTGAGGGAAAGGTGAAAAGTACCCCGGGAGGGGAGTGAAACAGTACCTGAAACCGTGTGCTTACAATCCGTCGGAGCAACCGCGAGTGATCGCATAGTAGTTGTGACGGCGTGCCTTTTGAAGAATGAGCCTGCGAGTTAGTGTTACGTCGCGAGGTTAACCCGTGTGGGGTAGCCGTAGCGAAAGCGAGTCTGAACAGGGCGAGTGTAGTGGCGTGATCTAGACCCGAAGCGGAGTGATCTACCCATGGCCAGGTTGAAGCGACGGTAAGACGTCGTGGAGGACCGAACCCACTTCAGTTGAAAATGGAGGGGATGAGCTGTGGGTAGGGGTGAAAGGCCAATCAAACTCCGTGATAGCTGGTTCTCCCCGAAATGCATTTAGGTGCAGCGTTGCGTGTTTCTTGCCGGAGGTAGAGCTACTGGATGGCCGATGGGCCCTACAAGGTTACTGACGTCAGCCAAACTCCGAATGCCGGTAAGTGAGAGCGCAGCAGTGAGACTGTGGGGGATAAGCTTCATAGTCGAGAGGGAAACAGCCCAGACCACCAACTAAGGCCCCTAAGCGTGTGCTAAGTGGGAAAGGATGTGGAGTTGCGAAGACAACCAGGAGGTTGGCTTAGAAGCAGCCATCCTTGAAAGAGTGCGTAATAGCTCACTGGTCAAGTGATTCCGCGCCGACAATGTAGCGGGGCTCAAGTACACCGCCGAAGTTGTGGATTTCACACATTGCCCTAGCCTTCGTGGTTCAGGGGTGTGGAGTGGTAGGGGAGCGTCGTGTGGGCAGTGAAGTCGCGGTGGAAACCAGCGGTGGAGCCTACACGAGTGAGAATGCAGGCATGAGTAGCGAAAGACGGGTGAGAAACCCGTCCGCCGAATGATCAAGGGTTCCAGGGTCAAGCTAATCTGCCCTGGGTAAGTCGGGACCTAAGGCGAGGCCGACAGGCGTAGTCGATGGACAACGGGTTGATATTCCCGTACCGGCGAAAAACCGCCCATGCCAAGCGGGGGATACTAACCGCCCGGAGCCTGCCCGCTCACCCTTGTGGTGTTGTGGGTTTTGGCCGAGCGCGGGACCTGATCCCGGGAGGTAAGCGTATTAACAGGTGTGACGCAGGAAGGTAGCCGGGCCGGGCGATGGTTGCCCCGGTCTAAGGATGTAGGGTCAGGGATAGGCAAATCCGTTCCTGTGTGCTTCGAGCACGTTCCTGAGATCTGATGGGACTCCCGTATGGGGGGATCCGGTGATCCTATGCTGCCTAGAAAAGCATCGACGCGAGGTTTTAGCCGCCCGTACCCCAAACCGACACAGGTGATCAGGTAGAGAATACCAAGGCGATCGAGAGAATTATGGTTAAGGAACTCGGCAAAATGCCCCCGTAACTTCGGGAGAAGGGGGGCCTGCCCCGTGATGGAGACTTGCTCTCCGTGAGCGGGTGTGGGCCGCAGAGACCAGGGGGAAGCGACTGTTTACTAAAAACACAGGTCCGTGCGAAGTCGCAAGACGATGTATACGGACTGACTCCTGCCCGGTGCTGGAAGGTTAAGAGGACCGGTTAGCCACCTTGTGTGGCGAAGCTGAGAATTTAAGCCCCAGTAAACGGCGGTGGTAACTATAACCATCCTAAGGTAGCGAAATTCCTTGTCGGGTAAGTTCCGACCTGCACGAATGGAGTAACGACTTCCCCGCTGTCTCAACCATAAACTCGGCGAAATTGCAGTACGAGTAAAGATGCTCGTTACGCGCAGCAGGACGGAAAGACCCCGAGACCTTTACTATAGTTTGGTATTGGTGTTCGGAGTGGCTTGTGTAGGATAGGTGGGAGACGTTGAAACCCGGACGCCAGTTCGGGTGGAGTCATCGTTGAAATACCACTCTGGTCACTTTGGACATCTAACTTCGGCCCGTGATCCGGGTCAGGGACAGTGCCTGATGGGTAGTTTAACTGGGGCGGTTGCCTCCTAAAAAGTAACGGAGGCGCCCAAAGGTTCCCTCAGCCTGGTTGGCAATCAGGTGTCGAGTGTAAGTGCACAAGGGAGCTTGACTGTGAGAGAGACATCTCAAGCAGGGACGAAAGTCGGGACTAGTGATCCGGCGGTACATTGTGGAATGGCCGTCGCTCAACGGATAAAAGGTACCTCGGGGATAACAGGCTGATCTTGCCCAAGAGTCCATATCGACGGCATGGTTTGGCACCTCGATGTCGGCTCGTCGCATCCTGGGGCTGGAGTAGGTCCCAAGGGTTGGGCTGTTCGCCCATTAAAGCGGTACGCGAGCTGGGTTTAGAACGTCGTGAGACAGTTCGGTCCCTATCCGCTGCGCGCGCAGGAAATTTGAGAAGGGCTGTCCTTAGTACGAGAGGACCGGGACGGACGAACCTCTGGTGTGTCAGTTGTACTGCCAAGTGCATCGCTGATTAGCTACGTTCGGATGGGATAACCGCTGAAAGCATCTAAGCGGGAAGCTCGCTTCAAGATGAGATTTCCATACACATTTATGTGTGAGAGGCCCCCAGCCAGACCACTGGGTTGATAGGCCGGATGTGGAAGCGAGGACTAAAGACTCGTGAAGCTGACCGGTACTAATAGGCCAACAACTTACACCACACAACACACTGCACGCGTCCACTATGTGGTTCCCGAACAACAACCCGCACCAAGGGTTGCCGGAACCAACAACTAAATAACAACACCACAGTTGTAACCACAAAGTCTTCCCACCCACCCCCACCAACAAGGGGGCCGGGACGGGTAACAGAGTTACGGCGGTCATAGCGTGGGGGAAACGCCCGGTCCCATTCCGAACCCGGAAGCTAAGACCCACAGCGCCGATGGTACTGCACCCGGGAGGGTGTGGGAGAGTAGGACACCGCCGGACAACCATTAAGGCAAGAGCCCCGACCACAGGTCGGGGCTCTTCCCCTTTAACCACCCTTACCACCCCCTTCAAATTCCTGCGCCGGCGGTAGAGTTGGTGGTCATGGAAAACCTCTTCAGCCACCCCGCCTCTGAACCCGAACCGTCCCAGCAGGCAGGCGACGCACTTCAGCCGCTCATCTTCACTGTTGTGGTGCCCACCAACGTTTCGCATGCTTTCCAGGGATTCACTGATCATCCGCACCTGTGGTGGCCGCTGGAGCAGGAAAGCGTGTTTGGTGGCTCTTCGCGGTTGATGGTGAAACAGGTTCCGTGTCTTGAAATCTGAAGGGCTCGTAGCCCTGCTGTGATGGATGTTCTCTACGCATTCATCAAGAGTCAGGAGCTACGAGCCTTGAACGAGCCTACTTCGCCGCGCCCCGATGCTGCCACCGCCATTTTCAACCTGCCCGACTACCGGGTCACCGGCACCGAGGTCCTCGCCTTCGGGCAGCGACGGATCCGCGTCGTGGCCACCGCCGAGGCCGGCTGCCCGTCCTGCGGCGTGATCAGCACCCGCGTGCATTCACGCCGGTCACAACGCCTGCGTGACATCCCTGTCGCCGGCCCGGTCGAAGTGGTCTGGGCCAAGCGGAGGTTCTTCTGCGATGAGTACCTGTGCCCCCGCCGGACATTCACCGAGGAGACAGCCGAGGTACCGCGCCGGGCACGGTCCACCCGCCGGCTCCGTGAGGCCCTGGTGGCCGCCGTGATCGGTTCCGGGAGGGCCGCCGCCGAGGCTGCCTCTTCATTCGGTGTCTCGTGGTGGCTTGTCCAGCGGGCACTGGATTCCGCGGCGCTGACGCTGCCCGATGTCGATGCCCTGGCACCGCGGATGCTCGGCATCGATGAACACCGCTACCGGTCCGTGCGGTTCTTCCGCGACCCTGCCACGAAGGCCTGGAAACGCTACGAACCCTGGATGACCACCATCGTCGATCTCGACACCGGACAAGTCCTCGGGATCGTTGACGGCCGCGACAGCGAGGGGGTAGGAGACTGGCTGTTCGCCCGCCCGCTTCAGTGGCGGCTGGGCGTGCAGGTCGTTGCCATCGACCCCTCGGCGGCGTTCCGCAATGCCCTGCGGATGTGGCTTCCACGCACCGCTGTCTCAGTCGACGCGTTCCACCTGGTCAAGCTCGGCAACGACATGCTCACCGAAGTCCGGCAACGACTCACCCAGCAGACCCATGGTCGGCGGGGGCGCTCCATCGATCCGGTCTGGGCCAACCGGCGACTGCTCCTGCGCGCCGGGGACACGCTCTCGGATCGGGCCCGGGACAGGCTCAGCAACGTGTTCGCGACCGACGATGTCACCGGGAAGCTGCAGGCCGCGTGGCTGGTCAAGGAACAGCTCCGGGCCCTGCTGACTACCGGCTCTCTTGCCGACGCTGCCGCCGCGAAGGACCGGCTGCAGGTCCTGGTCGAGCGAGCCGCGCAGCCGGAGACGAACCGGCTGTGGCGCACAATCTGCCGGTGGTGGAAAGAGATCGAAGTCCTCATTGTCACCGGTGCGACAACCGCGAAAGTGGAAGCCAACAACACCGCGATAAAACACATAAAGAGGACGGGTCGGGGATTCACCAACGCACGCAACTACAAAACCCGTATCCTGTTGCGCAGTGCCGCCAGAACAGCGGCATGAACATCCCTCACGGCAGAACGTTCACCACGAACCGTGAAGAGCCTGTTTGGTGCGGGGTCCCATGTTGAGTTTGAAGAGAACCTGATTCTTGAAACGGCCGAGGACGGCCGGACGTCGGTGTGGGGCACTATTGATGACTGGCAGCCCCCGCTGTCCTTCCACGCCAGCTGGTACCCGGCTGGAACGCCGTTGTGGTCCACGGAGATCCGGGTTGTTTTTGGTGCCGTGGATGAGGGCACGGAGGTACGCCTGATCCACGACGGGTGGGAAGGTGCCGAGGATCCGGTAGCGTCCAGGGCATCTTACGCCGAGGGCTGGCCCCGCGTGCTGGCATGCTACGTACGGTTCATGGGTGGAGCCAGTGCCTAGGGTCCGCCGGCTCCAACCCAGTGATTGGCGTTTGCTGCGTGAGGTGCGGCTGGAGATGCTCAAAGACACACCTATGGCTTACGTGGAGAGCCTGGAGTCAGCGCGGCGGCAGACCGATACGCAGTGGCAGGAACGTGCGGCTGCAATGTCCAGGAACTGCAGCCTTACATTGGTTGCCGATGCAGGCCAGGACGGCAGCACCTTCTGCGGATTGATGCGTGTGGTGGTCAAGGACCGCCAAAGCACGGAGAAGCCGCTGCAGGCCATGCTGCTCAGCGTCTACGTGGCACCCGGGCACCGGGGGCTGGGATTGGCCGACGAACTCCTCAACGAGGCGTGCAAAGCCGCCTCGGAAGAACTCGCCGCCGGGAGCATCCAGCTGGGGGTGCATGAGGACAATTCAAGGGCGCTGGCCTTCTACCGGCGTCACGGTTTCGAGACCACGGGTGCCAGCAGGCCTTATCCGCAGGACACTTCCAAGCTTGAGCTCACCATGGAGCGCCAGCTGTCGTAGCAGTCGACTCGAGGAGCACAGCAAGAAGCTGCTAGAAGGTACCTGCTTTGGGAACCGCGGTACTGGAGCGCACCACCAGCTTAGTGGGGTGTTCGGTATCGGCAGGTTCCAGGACGAGGTCCTTGGTGATGGCACCCAACAAGGTGCGGACGGCCAGCGCTCCTTGGCCTTTGGCGTCCTGGTCGATGGTGGTCAAGCCCAGGACATTGCCGAGATCATGTCCGTCGATCCCCATGACCGAGAGGTCATCCGGGATGCGGAGCCCGAAGTCCCGCGCCGCGAGGATGGTGCCGATGGCCATTTCGTCGGAGGCAGCGAAGACGGCGGTTGGCCTGTCCGGGGCACTGGCCAGCAGCTGCCGTGCCGCAGCGTAAGCGCCTTCAATGGTGAAGTCAGCGGAAACGATCCATTCGGGCCTGACGGGACAGCCGGCGTCGTTCATTGCTTCTTCGAATCCGCTCCGACGCGTTCCTGGAAGATGGAAGTCCTGGTCGTAGGCTTCGTTGCCGGTGATGTGCGCGATCTTGGTGTGCCCCAGACCGAGCAGGTGGTTGGTGGCCTTTCGCGCGATCGAGGAGTCGTCGATCCTGATGGTTGATGCTCCGGGTAAGGGCCCGCCAATTCCGACGATCGGCCGGTGCATGGCGTGGAGCTGCTGGAGCTCGTCCTCGCTCAGTTCCAGCGATACCGCGATGACCGCGTCCACCCGCTTGCGCAACAGGAAGTCGTTGAAGACGCTGTGCCGGTGCTCGGGGTTTTCCCCGATGTTGTACAGGGTGAGGTCGTACCCCGCTTCAAGCAGCGCGGCCGATGCGCCCTCGATCACCGCTGAGAAGAACCAGCGGTGGACCGAGGGCACCACCAAGCCAACGTTGTGCGTGCGCCCGGAGGCCAAGCTGGAGGCGTGGTAGGACAGCACGAAGCCCAGCTCTGATGCGGCGGCGCGGGCACGCTCCCGGCTGGTCGGCGATACATTGCCCTTGCCGCTGAGCGCCCGTGACACGGTGGCAACGGACAGCCCTGCTCGCTCGGCCACGTCCTTGATGCCCGTCATGCCGCTCCTAGGTGAAAAATCAGCTGACTGTCAGCCAGATTGTCTCCCCTGAGCCTAGTTGATCAGCGCCTGATGCAGGGGCGCTGCGCAGGATGGTGCTACCGGCCGGGAGCGGCAGGGGATCGGGGCCTACGTTCATGATCACCAGGGTGTTGCCATTCAGGTACGCCAGCGAAGACCAAGTGCAGTAGTCCTCAACCCAGGCCAGGGAACCTTGCCCGAGCCGGAGCGTGGCGCGTTCGGTGAGCATGGCGCGGTACAGGTTAAGGTGCGACGCCGGATCGGACTCCTGCAGGTCCCTCGCCAGCGTGGGCCAGGACTCGGGCTGCGGCAACCAAGGGTCCATGCCGCTGCCAAACCCGGAGTGGGGTTCGGCCGAACGCCAAGGGAGCGGCACGCGGCAACCGTCGCGGCCGATACGGGCTCCGCCGGTGCGGGCGAAAGTGGGATCCTGGCGCATGCTGCCGGGAATGCTGGAAGAATCGGGCAGGCCCAGTTCTTCGCCCTGGTAGAGGTATGCGCCGCCTGGGAGGCCGAGCATGAACATGGTAGCCGCGGCAGCCCGGCGTCGTCCGAGTTCTTCGTTGGGCTGCGCGTCATCGGGGCCGATGCCGTCTCCGTCGCGGGGACCAGGTCCGTCGTACCCGAAGCGTGAGACGTGCCGGACAACATCATGGTTGGACAGTACCCACGTGCTGGGGGCGCCGACGGCGTCGAGGGACACCAACGAGTCGGTGATGATGTGGCGCAGGCGATGTACGTCCAGGCCGGCGTGCAGGTAAGGGAAGTTGAAGGCCTGGTGCATTTCATCAGGGCGGACCCACTGCGCCAGTCGGGGGAGCGGATCCACATTGGCTTCCGCACAGAGGATTCGGTCCGGGCCGTACTCTTCCAGGATGGAACGCCACCGGCGGTAAATGTCGTGGAGGGCAGGCTGGCCGAACATCGGAGCGTCCTGGCCCGGGAAACCATCGGAGCTGTTGCCGTCGGCGCGGCCGCCCCAGTTGGGCAGGCCGGCTGCCTTGACCAGCGCGTGGGCTACGTCCACCCGGAAGCCGGAGATGCCGCGGTCCAGCCAGAACCGGAGCACGCGTTCGAATTCAGCGTGGACGGCTGGGTTGTCCCAGTTGAAGTCCGGCTGCGAGGAGTCGAAGAGGTGCAGGAACCATTGACCGGGCTGACCGTTCGGCTCGGTGATACGCGTCCATGCCGGACCGCCGAAGTGCGACTGCCAGTTGTTGGGCGGCTCGCTGCCGTCGTGCCCCTGGCCGTCGCGGAAGATGAACATCTCCCGCTCCACGCTGCCTGCACCCGCGGCAAGTGCTGCTTGGAAGGCGACGTGCTGGTCGGAGCAGTGATTGGGGACGAGGTCCGCGATGACGCGCAGGTTGAGCCTGTTGGCTTCGGCGATGAGGGCGTCGAAGTCGGCCAAGGTGCCAAACAGGGGATCGACGTCGCAGTAGTCGCTGACGTCATAACCCGCGTCCCGCTGGGGTGAGCGGTAGAACGGCGACAACCACACGGCGTCGACGCCCAACGCCGCCAATTGCGCGAGTTCAGCGGTGATGCCCGCCAAGTCTCCGACGCCGTCGCCGTTGAGGTCCCGGAACGAGCGCGGATAGATCTGGTAGATCACAGCGGAACGCCACCAACCGTGGGCCGCGGAGGCATCGTGGATCGGGGTCAGCTGCGTAAAAGCTGCAGTGGGCTCGTGGGTCGCAACCGAGAGCAATGAATCAACGGACATGAACACATCGTAGAAGAGAATTCCCCAAAGTGTAAACGTTTCCAGTCCTAAGGCTACTGTCTTTGCAATGCGACCGACGGCTGGGCTTTTCAAATTCGCATGCCGCCCTGTACTTAGTGGAAGCGCTTGCAGTTGATTCGGTGGTGGCCCGCTGGCTGAGCCGCCGTTCAACCTCGATAGCTGGAGGATCGACGTCGGCAATATGACAGGACGCCTGGGATCTGTAGATCTCAACCATGAGGTTGCCCGGCTTATCGCGGACCGGGTTCGTGAGATCAACCCGAACGCGGCCCTGCTGGCGGCGGAATCCACGGCCGACGCCGCCCCCGATTTCACTGGCGAGCACTGGCCAGGCGCCATGACCTACTCCAACCTCACCCGCCCGCTGTGGTCCGTGGCTCGCCAAGGACGCCCCCAACATCAACTTCTGTGGCTCGCCCCAAACAGGGCCGCACAGGATCGACGCCGAGGACTTCCTCGCGACGCACCAGGACCTCGCCGCGGGATTTAGCTGGAGTGTGCGACAAAACAACATGAGCGCACTGAACACGCACGACACGGCGCGGGCGGGAACGGTCATGATCGACGGCGGCCCGGACGTGGGCGCCGCGCTCACCTTCTGCCTGCCGGGGGTGCCCGTGGTGTTCGCCGGTGACGAGTTCGGCTTGGAAGGGTTCAAGGGGTTGGCCTTTGTTCGGGAAACGGCAGAGTCTTCAGTACTGGTGTTCGTCACGAGGGAGGCCGCCGACATTGTCCTCGACAACTCGGTTCTCAGCGACGCGCAGCTCGAAGCGTTGCTTGCATCGCCGCTGCACCGCTCCGGAACAGTGACGTCGGCACCTGCCCAGCCAGCCGGCGTCGAGGGTGTCTATCTACGCGCCGACGGCATCTCTGCCGGGATCTGGGAGCTGCCCGGAACGGTGATCCCCGCCGGGTAGCAGGTGGGTGTGGCCGTGCTCTGCCGTTCTGTGCTGGCTAGACTGTGAGCACCAAAACACTGCGAAGACTGCCGGTTTGGCGTGTCCGCGGTGCGTACGTGGAGGGACCACTGTGTCGGACGAAACGGCTATGGCCGGAACATCAGCGGAAAGCATCACTGGCAGGACGACGGGCCATCGGGAAGCCTCCCAGCCCACAACTGGGCGGCAGCTGTTCCTGAAGGAGCTCGCAGCCGGACTACGTGCCGGGCAGGTGGCAGGGGATGAAGAAACCCTCACCGTGTACTCCGTCGATCAAGGACCACTGCTGGAGCGGCACCTGCCGCTCGCCGTCGTCTGGGCGGAATCGGTGGAGGACGTCCAGCACATCGTTCGCAGCTGCGCCGCGCACCGGATTCCTATCGTGGCCAGGGGAGCAGGCACCGGTGTGTCCGGCGGAGCCCATGCCACGGAAGGCTGCATCGTCCTGAGCCTTGTACGGATGACCCGCATCCTGGACCTCAACCCGGACGACGAGACCGCCGTCGTCGAGCCCGGCGTCATCAACGCCGATCTGAACGCTGCCGCCGCAGAGCACGGCCTCATGTATGCGCCTGACCCCGCAAGCTACAAAATGTCCACCATCGGTGGCAACGTGGCCACCAATGCCGGGGGACTGCGATGCGCTAAATATGGCGTCACAAGGGACTCCGTGCTGGCACTCGACGTCGTCATGGCTGATGGCTCGTTGATGCACACCGGACACCAGACCTTTAAGGGAGTTGCCGGCTACGACCTCACCGCGCTGCTGGTGGGCTCCGAAGGGACGCTGGGGATTGTGGTGGGCGTGACCGTCCGCCTGAAGTACCTGCCGCGAGAGGTCCACACCATTGCGGCGTTCTACCAGGACTTCCGCAGCGCGGCCGCCGGAGTGCTCGCCGTGGGCAAGGCCCGGGTCCAGCCGGCCATCATGGAACTGCTGGATAACGGAACCCTGGTGCAGTTGGATGAAATGCATGGAGGTGACCTCCAGACCCGTGGCAAGTCGCTGCTCCTGATCCAGACCGATGGCTTCGGCGCGGCTGCGGAAGCGGACGTGGTGCGGCAAGTGCTGGCCGCAGGCGGCGCAACGGTGACCACCGAGGCCAGCGAGGAAGCCGAGATGCTGGTGGAACTGCGACGCAACAGCCGGGGCGCGGAAGTGGATGACGAATTCAGGGTTGGCGAGGACATCGCCGTGCCACGATCGCGGTTGGTGGACTTCGTGGCCGAGCTCGAGGCCATGGCGGCCCGCTTCAGCGTGATGCTTAAGGTGGTGGCGCACGCCGGAGACGGCAATCTGCACCCGACGTTCTGGATGGAACGTGTGGACCCTGTTACCGATGCGGCTGCTTTGGAGCGGCTCAACGCGGCGTTGGATGAATCCATCCGGATAGGCCTCGAAATGGGTGGCACCATCACCGGAGAGCACGGCGTGGGGCAATACAAACTGCGCTGGCTGGGCCTGGAACAACCGGAGCCCGTGCGGGAGTTGCAGCGGCGGATCAAGGAGCTGTTCGATCCGCAGGGAATCCTGAATCCGGGAAAGGCAATTTAGGTCTTCTGGTATTCCAAAAGGTCCATGCGGCCTGCCTGTCACATCTGATCAGCTAAATTACCTGCATTTACTTCCCACCATTCTCCCCCTAGGCTTACTTGGTATACCAAAGTTGCTATGAGGAGAAGATGTGCGCGAGAAGCGGCAGGCCCGGGTTGGAGCAAGTCCGAGGTTGATGACGGGCTTGGTGCTGCTTGCGCTGGTCATGGTGTCCATCAATCTCCGGCCCGCCATCACCACCATCGCCGGTGTGATGGGCCAGATTCCGGACGTCTTCGCCCTTGACCCCGCACTGCTGCCGCTCCTGGGAACCTTGCCGGTCCTGGCGTTCGGAATCTCCGGGCCGATGGGACCCTGGCTGGCTCGGCGATTCGGAACCGGTCCAGCGGTGGCCATTGCGCTCACCGCCTTGGCCGCCGCGCTGGTCCTCCGGGCCACAGTCCCGGCGCTCTTGCTGCCGGGCACCTTCGTTGCAGGCATGGCGATCATGACAGCCAGCGTGCTGGTTCCGCAGATCGTCAAAGCCAACCGGGGCACAGGCTGGTGGACAGGGCTCTGCACCATGGGCTTTGGACTGGGGGCCGCGCTGGGGGCCGGCCTGGTTCAACCTCTCCAGCAGTCCTTTGGGGGGAGCCTGGCCGGGGCGCTGGCTGTGTGGGCGGTGCCGGCACTCTTCGGAGCTGTCCTCATCCAGCGCACCGGAAGACGCCCGACGGCGGCACTGGCTGCCGCGGGCAAAGCCACCTCAGCGGCGGGGGACGCTTCGACGCCGCGGTGGGATGCGGCGTCGTCCGCTGTTGTCCCCCCCGCACCCGCTATGCCCCTGCGGAAGCAGCGCACAGCCTGGGCGGTGACGGCATTCTTCGGGCTCCAGGCGATGCTTTACTTTGCCATCACATCCTGGCTGGCCGTGTACCTGGTGTCCCGGGGGCTCGCGTCCGCGGACGCTGCAGCGCTCTTGGCCTGGTTCAGTCTCGCGGGGCTCCCGGCCAGTCTGCTGGCCCCGGTCCTTGCCAGCCGACCGGCCATTCTGCGCTGGATGGCTCCGGGACTTGGCGTGCTGGTGGCCGTGGCACTGCTCGGTGTTCTGGTGGCACCAGCGGAGCTTCAGTTCCTTGCTGTCGGGGTGCTGGGAATCGTCCAGAGCGCCGGATTCGGGCTGGCCATGGCCCTGGTGGTGATTCGCTCGGCCGGGCCGCAATCCGCGGGACGATTGTCCGCCATGAGCCAGGGATTTGGGTTCG
The DNA here is from genome assembly GCF_017357425.1 of Arthrobacter sp. D5-1. Lineage (NCBI taxonomy): Bacteria > Bacillati > Actinomycetota > Actinomycetes > Micrococcales > Micrococcaceae > Arthrobacter > Arthrobacter sp. D5-1. The sequence continues at coordinate 1,079,520 of NZ_CP014571.1, forward strand.
CTGCGGCGTCGCTCGGTCCACTCGGAGCGGGGCTTCTGCACTCCATGACAGGCGGGTGGGAAGCAACGTTCTGCGCGCTCGCGGCCGAGGCTGTGGTGCTGGCAGGCGCTGGCTTCTTTGCCATCCGGGGGCCGTTGGTGCGGGTGGATGAGGTTGGGCTGGTTGCGGAGCGTGACATGTCCACAATAGGCGTGGCAGGAACGAACCCCGCCGCGAGATAGGTTGCCAGAGCGCCCTTGTTGGCGCCTTCTGCGGCCACCACCACACTGGAGGAACCCATCTTCCGCAGTACAGCGGCTCCCGGCGGGGGTGATCTCCGCCCCCTAACCGCGCCCACGATAGTCCATGTGCACGCCCAAATGCGCAATGGGGCCGGGACGCCCTGACCCGGCAGACCATACAGTGGTCACCGCGACGGCCTTGCCGCTCTCATCGAAGGCGACGAGGCTACGGGATATCTCTGCCAAGGGCCCTGAGGTCATGGTCAGCCATCGATTGACGAACGTCTGCCGCATTCCATCATCATGCAGAGGCTGAGAAGGACGAGTGAGCGATGTCCAAGCAGTCCGCAGCACCACGGGCTTAAGGACAAGCAGCCGTTTCTGTGGATCGTGAGAGCATCATGGAGTGACCGACAGTACTTTGCTTGAATTGCCGCCCCTCTACGAGTCCCTGACCTGGCTTACCCCGCTGTCCGAGGAACGCGCCGCGCACCTTGTATCGTTCTTGTCCGCGCCGGCGCCGGCTGAAGTTCTGGACATGGGGTGCGGATGGGGTGAACTACTACTTCGGGTTTTGACGGCGGCCCCGCAGGCACGGGGACGCGGAGTGGACAGTGCTGGCTCGTTCATCGACCGAGCCAGGCAACAAGCTGTGACTCGTGGGCTGCCCGGCAGGGCGAGGTTTGATTCGATGCCCGGGCTCGAGGTCCAGGATCGCCCTGCAGACGCTGTCATCTGCATCGGCGCGAGTCAGATCTGGGGGCCGCCGGTAGAGGACGCGCAGCCGCTCGACTACGCCGCGGCCCTGCGCGCCCTTCGAGCACTGGTGCTTCCCGGCGGCCGGCTCGTCTACGGCGAGGCAATCTGGGCGGCAACACCTCATCCGGCTGCCACCGCCCCTCTGGCCGGACGCGATGACGAGTACCTCACCCAAGATGCGTTACGCGAGCAGATCCGCGCCGCTGGTTTCGAGGTGGTGGACGAGGACCGGGCAAGCGTTCAGGAGTGGGATGTCTTCGAAGCCGGGTATCGCGGCAGGTTCACCCGTTGGCTGGAATCACATGATGCCGATCATCCCGCCGCAGGGCAGGTCCGCCGGCGATATGAGGAACAGCGCGCCGCATATGAAGAGGGCTACCGGGGTGTACTCGGGATGGCGTATTTCTGCCTAAGGGGCTAGGCGTCGGCTGCGCCCCTGGCCGAACCGGCGCTTCTTCCGATAAGTGGGCACCGGCCGGAGTTCTCAGTCGAGTACTACGACGGAGCCGGCGAGCACTTGCCAGCGCCCGTCAATGATCCGCCATTCCCGGTGCCAGAGCAGCTGGATCTCGATCTGTGATCCGTTGATGTGGAGCACAGCGCGGGCAGTGGTGTCTGTTGTGCCGCTGCCGTCGGATTCGAGGGTGCGCCGGTTGGTTTCCTCGATTCGGGCAAAGTTGGTGGCCCCAGTGCGGTGTGCTTCCAGATCTGCCTTCTTGGTGAGGACGGTGCCCTCAGGGTCGATGAACTTCAGGTCATCGGAAATGAGCCGGTCCAACGCTTCAAGGTCACTCGCTCGCATGGCATCCAGGAGTTCGTCTTCGGCGGCCTCCATTGTGCGGCCAGCATTGTCGTGGGTGGTCACATCGAAACACTAGCAGCGCCTTGGGCTGGTGCCGCTGAAGGATGTCTGTCGAGATTGGCCTTCGCGCCCGCGTCATGACCGAGGAGCCGGCGCTACCCCAGCCCTCGTCCGGTAAGCCGTGGCCTGTTGAATGTCAGGGGCCCGGCGTATCCTCTGCGGTATGACGACTTCACCAGCCGGGACCAATCAACCAGGCACGCCCGCCACGGAAATTCTTGAGACCAACCAGTGCTGGGAGCTCCTCCGCGGAGTCTCAGTGGGACGGCTTGCCGTCTGGGTGGACGACCACCCGGACATCTTCCCGGTGAACTACAAAGTGGACCACGGAACCATGGTGTTCCGGACGGGTGAAGGTACCAAGCTCCATGCCGCCCTCAGCGACGCCCCGGTGGCCATAGAGGCTGACGGCGTCAACGTCGAAACGGGCGTGGCGTGGAGTGTGGTGGTCAAGGGCCAAGCGGCCGCGGTGAAGCTTACCGAGGACGTCTTGGATACCGTCGGGCTTCTCCTGTTTCCGTGGGAGGCGGGGCAAAAGGACCAGTTCATCCGTATCACCCCCACCACCGTGACGGGCCGCCGTTTCACGGTGACACCCCCGGTCACCTGGTGGACCCCGTTGGATGATGCGCCCACAGGGCGGAGCGAGTAGCGCTAGGGTCGTCGCTGGACCAGTTCCAACTGGTCTGCCACCACCTGGCCGGCATGGATCACCGTGCGGTCCTTGCCCCGGTCCATCACAGTGGAGGCCACCGTTTCGCCGTCCACCAGCAGCAGTTCCGCTGGGTCGCCAACCTCGACGCCGGGACGGTGGGCAGTGTTCTTGAGCCGGGTCGCGTTGGGGTCAAGGATGCTGGCGCCGCCGATGGTGGCGATGGCCAGGCAGTGTTCGATCAGCTCGTCCTTGCGGAAACCGTGAGTGAAGGCGAGTTGCCAGGTGCGGTCCAGCATGTCGGTGTTGCCGTACGGGGACCAGTAATCACGCTGTCCGTCCTCGCCCAAGCCCAATCGGACCCCGGCCTCGGTGAGGAGCGGGATGGGCAGTTGGCCGGCAGCGGACGGAGCAACCGATGCGAGGGAAACATCCAATTCCGCGAACGCATCAATCAGCCTGCGGGTGGTGGCCTCGCTGACGCTGCCCAGCTGGTAGGCGTGGGACATGGTCACCTTGCCCTGCATACCCAGCGCGCGCGTGCGCTCAAGCACCAGCTCCGTGCTGAACACACCCAGCTCGCCCGGTTCGTGGAGGTGGATATCGATGGGAACCTGGTACTTCTCCGCCAGGCCGAAGACGATGTCGAGGTGCTTCGCCGGGTCCCGGTCCAGCGTGCAGGGATCGATGCCACCCATCACGTTGGCCCCGGCTTTCAAGGCCTCTTCCATAAGCACAACAGTGCCCGCTTCAAGCAACAGTCCAGCCTGCGGGAAAGCGATGATGTCCACCGAAGCCTGACCGGCAAACTTCTCCTTGGCGGCAGCAACGGCGTCGAAACGCTCCAGCCTGCAGTCCACATCCACCTGCGCATAGGAACGTACGCGGGTGGTGCCCCTCGCGATCATCCGCCCCAGAGTGTCATTCACCCGATCCTGCAGCGGGACCTCGGCGTTGCGCCAGTTCTGACGGTCGTTCATCATCATGGTCCACACGCCCGGACCGCCGGTGTGCTCACGGAAAGGCAAGCCGATCCGGGTGGAATCGAGGTGTACGTGGACGTCGGAGAACGACGGGAGCAGAATCCGGCCGCGGCCTTCAACCACGGTTGTGTCGCCCGGGACAACGGTGGCAGGGTCATGCGGCTTCACGGCGGTGATCTTGCCGCCTCCTTCGGCGGCAACGAGGGTTACGTCGCTCAGTGATTGCCCCCAAGGGCGGACGGCGCGGATCAGGGTGTTCAATGGTTGCTCCCTTGGTGGCCGCCCCTGTTCAACATCGACTCGACGAAGACAGTGAAAGCGGATGCTGTGAAATTCTTGTATACCAAAGTACCGTAGGGCTAGCGTCACTCAAAGGACTGGCGTCGGCATGAAAGGAAGTTCGACAGTGGCTGAGGCGATGCCGGGTACCGGAAACGGCCGTGATGATGAGGCCCGCGCGGAAAACGTCTACCAACTGGTGTTGGAAGGCATTGTCACGGGTACCTACGCGCAGGGCATGCGTTTACGCGAACGCGAACTTTCCGAGCTCTACAACGTGTCCCGCATACCGGTCCGGGAAGCCATCCAGCGCTTGGAGCAGGACGGTTTTGTCGCAACGTTCCCGCGCCGTGGTGCCGTGGTGCGCCAACTGACACTCACGGATGTCAATGAGCTCTTCGATATCCGGCTGTGCCTTGAAACCTTCGCCGCGCGCATGGCTGCCACCCGTGTTGCCGAAGGCAGCGATGGCGGACGACTCGAAGAACTCATGGAAGCGTCCAAGACTGCCATCGACGAGGAGCGGACAGACGACGTTGCCGTCATCAGCGCCAAGTTGCACGCCGAAATCGTCCGCCTGTCCGGCAACCGGCTCCTGATCGAATCCGTGAAGCCCCTCTTTGGCCGGATGCGTTGGATCTTCGGGCTGGCCCACAACCGCAGCAACGAACTCCAACGCGACGAGCACACGGAACTGTGCAATGCGATTCTGAAAGGCCGGCCGGACCTGGCTTACTCGCTGGCATACTCGCACATCGAGCTGGGGCGGGAACCAGTCCTGGCCGGCCTCGCCGAAACCCTGGAACCGTAGTAGTTAAAGAGCTCGACGTCGGCACTCACCTGAGTGCCGACGTCGAGTTCGTCTCACCGTGTGTCAGTCGTCGGCGTCCGGGTATTCGTCCTCGTCTTCATCGTCGTACCGGCCGGATTCCTCCACCTCGACCTCAAGGATCTTCAGCAGCTCCGTATCCGGGTTCAGCATGATGGCAGCCTCGTCGCGACGGTGTTGCAGCACAGTGTCCAGGTAGGACTGAACCGTCTCTGCCAAGGGGACGTACCTGTCCTGTTTCTGGCTCATGTACCAGCGATGCTCCAGGACCTCGTGCACCACTTCCGCGGGCTCCAGCTTTCCGGCCAGGTGCCGTGGAATGGAACGGACTATGGGCTCAAAGATCTGGCTGACCCAAATGTGGGCGCTGATTTCCTCGTCCAGGTCCGGGTTGTTGTCCGCCCGGAATTGGTCCATGTCGTTCAAGAGCCGGCGGGCCTGGTTCTCTTGGGCGTCCAACCCGGTCAGGCGCAGCAAGCGACGCTGGTGGTGGCCGGCGTCGACCACTTTGGGCTGGAGCTGGATGGTGGAGCCGTCCGCCGTGGTCTTGATGGCGTATTCCTCCACGTCGAAGCCCAGCTCGTTGAGGCGCCGGATACGGGCAGCCACGCGCCACCTTTCGCCCAATTCGAAGGACTCCTTCTCCGTCAGCTCGGTCCAGAGACGGCGGTAGCTGTCCATGATCAGCTCACTGGTGGCCACGGGATCCACCTTTTCCTCGATCAGCCCGCCGTCCAGCAGGTCCATCAGTTCACCAGCGATGTTCACGCGGGCGATTTCGAGGTCGTATTCACGTTGGCCCATGGAGAGGTCCGGATAGAGCTCGCCCGTTTCGGCGTCCACCAAATAAGCGGCAAAGGCCCCGGCATCACGGCGGAACAACGTGTTGGACAGCGAAACGTCGCCCCAGTAGAAGCCCACAAGGTGCAGGCGGACCAGCAGCAGTGCCTGCGCGTCAATGAGCCGGGTCAGGGTGTCCTTGCGCAGCATCTGCGAGAACAAGGCACGGTACGGCATGGAGAACTTCAGGTGCCGGGTCACCAGCACAGGGTTCAGCGGCCGGCCATCCGCGGTGGTGCGTCCGGTGATCACAGCAACCGGCTCCACGCACGGAACATCCAGCCGGGCCAGCTTCCGCAGCATGTGGTACTCGTGGCGGGCCACGTGCTCGGAGGTTTCCTTGATGGCGATGACCGAACCACCCAAGTGCGCGAACCGCACAATGTGCCGCGAAATACCGCGGGGGAGCGCCGCAAGGTTCTCCGCCGGCCAATCCTCCAAAGCGATGTGCCACGGAAGATCCAGCAGTTCAGGATCGGCCGAAGCCGCCGTGATGTTCAGGGAACCGATGACGCTCGCGGGCGGTGCCGTGTCCTGCGCACTCGCCGCTTCAGTGCGGGGGAGCTTGCCGATCTGCCCGTAGTCGGTAGGTTCGTCGTGCCACTGGGCTCCGTTTTGCTCGCTCATACTTCAATTGTTCCGTACTGGGAGGGCGGGGCCGCAAACGGCCAGTCCGGCTTGGCAACCCAGTCGACGTCGGGCGCCTCTTGGAAGGTGACACCCTGCTTGGCGAGCCGCTCACCCAAGGCGCCCAGCCGACGTCGGAAGTCGCCGGTGTTCCGTGCTTCCTGGCCGGACCATGCCACTTCCGCCAGCGAAACCAGCCGCGGGTACAGGAGCCAGAAGGCCTGTTGGCTGTTTCGGACCGTCTCGGTCCAGAGCGGACCTTCGACGCCGAGGATATGGTGGTCTTCCAGTCCGCCTTGGGCAGGATCCCAGTTGTAGTACTCGGCCCAGGTGAAGGGGCCGCCTTCCACCCACTGGAGTCCGATGGGGCTGCTGTCGTCGTACTTCTGATCCAGGTAGGTGTTGGCTGCCGGGGACATGATCACCGTGGAACCGCCCTCACCAGCCTGCCGGACCACGGGCGCGAAATCGCCGTGCCAGTACTGGATCACGGAACCTTCAGGAAGCTCGACGGCGGCGAATTCATTCCAGCCCACCACGGACTTTCCAGTGTCCGCGCCAATCCGGACGAACCGCTGCACCATCTCGACGTATTCGTCGTGGCCCGTGACGTGGGCTTCGTCGCCGCCGATGTGCAGGTAAGGGCCGTCCGTGATGGCAGCCAACTGGGTGAGGACTTCGCGCACAAACTCATAGGTGGCAGGCAGCTCTGCGCTCAGGGTTGACCAGCCCACCTCCGCAGTGGTGCTCATGGCTTTGGCCTGGCCGTCCGGATTGAGCTGCGGGATGGCCGCAAGGGCCGCGTTGACGTGGCCGGGAAAATCGATCTCCGGGATGACCAGGACATTCTTGGTGGCGGCGTACGCCTGGATGTCCTTGAAGTCCTGTTGTGTGTAGAACCCCCGGTTCCCACGGGTGGGAACGGCAGTGGGTACCTCCACCGCCCCCGGCCCTCCGATCGCGGTGAGCTGGCCGTAGGGCAACCCGGACGGGTTTCCCGCTGGCCCGGGATCGTTGATTTCGAGGCGCCACGCCTGGTCGTCGGTGAGGTGCAAGTGAAGGGCGTTCAGCTTGAACCGCGTCATGACGTCGATCTGCTCCTTCACCTCCTCCACGGTGAAGAAATTGCGGGCAACGTCCAGCATCAGGCCGCGGTACGCGAAGCGAGGGGCATCAAAAATTTCGACGGCGGGAATCACCCAGGTGCCGTCGTGGGAGGCCTCGCCGGTGGGGGAGTCCTCAATCGCGGACGGGAAAAGCTGACGGAGTGTTTGGGCGCCGTTGAAGAGCCCGGCCGGGGTGGTGGCCGTGAGCAGGGCCCCGCTCCCGGTGACGGCCAGTACGTAGGCTTCCGGTCCGCCGTCGAGCGTGTCCGTCACAGCCAGGGCGATGTCACCGTCGCGGGAGTCCGCGACGATGGGCAGGTCGAAGCCCGTAGCGCGGCGAAGCAGCGAGGCGAGCTGTTCAGCCACGGTAGCCGCGGCATCGCTTGCGGCGATACGCGCGGTGGGGTGGAGCGTGAAGGCCGGGCCGTCGGTGAGTGCGACGTGCGAGGGCCGGGGGATCAGGTTATCCGTCGTGTTCATGCCGTTCTTTCTGGGAGAAAGGTTAACGCGAGAGCGGCCCGACCGGGAAGGGTCGGGCCGCTATCACAATGCGGAACTTACAGACGCGTTAGCGCCACCAGCGGGGACTAGTCGCCCAGGCGGAGGCCGGTCTTGGTGTCGAACAGGTGCACGTGGCCGGACTGCGGACGAACGAAGATGGACTCGCCCTTCATCGGGGGGCGACGACCGTCGACGCGTGCAACGATGTCGTGGCTCTTGCCATCGAGGATGGTGTGGCCGTACACGTAAGCGTCGGCGCCGAGTTCTTCGACGACGTCAACCTCAACCTGGAGGCCTTCGCCGTTGCCGACGGTCTCGAGGTCTTCCGGACGCGAACCAACGGTGACGGTCTGGCCGTGAGCCTCTTCGAGGATGTTGCGCGGCACGGGGTAAACCGTTCCACCGAACTGGACACCGCCGTCGACTACCGGCAGTTCCAGCAGGTTCATGGCAGGGGAGCCGATGAAGCCTGCAACGAAGACGTTCTGCGGGCGGTCGTACAGGTTGCGCGGGGTGTCAACCTGCTGGAGCAGGCCGTCCTTCAGCACTGCGACGCGGTCGCCCATGGTCATGGCCTCGACCTGGTCGTGTGTCACGTAAACGGTGGTGACACCGAGGCGGCGGGTCAGGGATGCGATCTGCGTACGGGTCTGGACGCGAAGCTTGGCGTCAAGGTTGGACAGCGGCTCATCCATGAGGAAGACCTGCGGGTTACGGACGATTGCACGACCCATGGCAACACGCTGGCGCTGACCACCGGAGAGAGCCTTCGGCTTGCGGTCCAGGTACTGCTCAAGGTCGAGAAGCTTGGCGGCTTCGCGAACACGCTCGGCGCGCTCTTCCTTGGAGACGCCGGCGATCTTCAGGGCGAAGCCCATGTTGTCGGCAACGGTCATGTGCGGGTACAGGGCGTAGTTCTGGAAGACCATTGCAATGTCGCGGTCCTTCGGCGGAACGTCGGTGACGTCGCGGTCGCCAATCAGGATGCGGCCGGCGTTGACGTCCTCAAGGCCTGCGAGCATGCGCAGCGAGGTGGACTTACCGCAGCCGGAGGGTCCAACGAGGACCAGGAATTCGCCATCGGCGATGTCGATGTTGAGCTTATCGACGGCGGGCTTATCTGTGCCCGGGTACAGACGCGTAGCGTTATCAAAAGTAACTGTAGCCACAGTTATCAATCCCTTCACCGGCAGGTACGTGCCGGACGATCCGTTGTGAATGGTTCATTTTCTTCAGTTGAACTCCCCGGCCAATGGCCGGGGAGGATCATGTGACGTCGCACGGTACTGTGCGTCACATCACATCCAAGAGTATGTCAGACTTTTGGACTTACTGCCTAACTGTTACAAACATCACATGTAGCCATGGTCACACGCTAAGCCTCGGCGGTGACCTTCCGGCGCTCCCTTAGGAGGGCTTCCAGCAACTCCGCCACGTGTACCGGCGCCTCCACCCTGTACTGGGCCTGAGTGAAGTCCAAGCCAACCTTGATGCCCACATCATCGCCCAGGAGCCGGCCCAGCGCGTCCTCATCGGTGACGTCGTCACCTGCGAACAGGATGGCAGTGGCGCCGGTTGCCTGACGCAGGAACTCTACGGCCTCGCCCTTGGAGGCGTGAACCACGGACGTCTCCAGCACACGTTTGCCCGTCTTGAGGTAGACGCCCGGATGCTCCCGGAGCACCCGCATGGCGGCCTCGACGGCGTCTTCCGCGACGTCGTCGTCGGCCATCCTCGTGTGGAGGACGACGCCGGCGGGCTTGTCTTCGAGCAACGTCCCCGGAGCGATGTTCACGATTTCCGCGAGGACCTCACGCACCGAGGCCAGTTTGCTGCGCTGCTCATCGTCCAGTTCCAGGCCAAGGGATCCTTCGCCGAGCCACACTTCAGCCCCATGGCTGCCGATCAGCAGCGTGTCTGCCGGAGGTGAAGCGACCAGCCGCAGGCTGTCCAGGGCCCTGCCTGAGATGAGTGCCGTCGTCGTGCGCGGAAGTTCGGCGAGGCTCGCCAATGCGGCAGCCGAGCGGGGCAGGGGGCGGGCATCCTCCGCCCGGTCCACGATGGGGGAGAGGGTGCCATCGAAATCGAGGGCTACCAACAGATGCTCCGTGCCGGAAATGCGCCGGACTGCTTCAAGCAACTCCGGTGACAGGGAAAGACTCTCAGCTGTCATCGCGCACCACCTTCTCTTCCAGGGCGGCCAGGAACTCCGCCGACCAGTGATCGACGTCGTGATCCAGAATTTGCTTGCGCATCAGCTTCATGCGGCGGCGCGCTTCCTTGGCTGGCATGTTGATGGCCCGCAGAACGGTGGACTTGAGTCCGTCGATGTCGTGCGGGTTGATCAGGAGCGCCTGTTTGAGTTGGTCGGCAGCGCCGGCGAATTCACTCAGGACCAACGCGCCGTCATCCTCGGAGCGGGCCGTGACGTACTCCTTGGCCACCAGGTTCATGCCGTCGCGCAGCGCGGTGACCAGCATGACGTCCGCAGCGAGGTACAGCGCCACCATTTCTTCCACCGGGTAGCTGTGGTGCAGGTAGCGGACCGCAGTGTTCTGGATGGTGTCGTAGGTGCCGTTGATGTGGCCCACGGTGCCTTCGATCTCCTCGCGGAGCAGCCTGTACTGTTCAACCCGTTCCCGGCTGGGGCTGGCCACCTGAATCAGGGTGGCGTCCTCCACCTTGATGTGGCCGTCCTCCAGGAGTTCCTCGAAAGCCTTGAGCCGGTGCCGGATGCCCTTGGTGTAGTCCAGGCGGTCCACGCCCAGGAGGATGGTCTTCGGATTGCCGAGGTCCTTGCGGATCTGCTGGGCGCGCTGGATGATCTCAGGCTTGGACGCGAGCTCGCGGATCTGGGCAACGTCGATGGAGATCGGGAAGGCCTGCGCCCTGGCAATGTGCGTGACCTCGCCGTCGGGACCCTTGACGTGCACCTGCTGCTGCTTGACGCTGGCGCCCAGGAAGCGGCGGGCTGAACGCATGAAGTTGCCGGCGTCGCTGGGCCGCTGGAAGCCCAGGAGGTCCGCGCCAAGCAGGCCGTCAATGATTTCACGGCGCCACGGCAGTTGGGCGAAGATCTCCGGCGGCGGGAACGGGATGTGGTTGAAGAAACCAATCTTGAGGTCCGGCCGGGTCTCGCGCAGCAGGCGGGGAACCAACTGGAGTTGGTAGTCCTGCACCCACACGGTGGCGCCGTCGGCGGCATGGCGGGTCACGGCGTCGGCGAACTTCCGGTTGACCTTGCGGTAGGAATCCCACCACGTACGGTGGAACTCCGGCGGCGCAATGACGTCGTGATAAAGCGGCCAAATGGTCGCGTTGGAGAAGCCTTCGTAGAACAGCTCGACATCATCGCTGCTCAACTGGACCGGTATGAGGTCCATACCTTCATGGCTGAACGGGCGCACCGTCTCGTCCGGGGCGCCATGCCAACCTACCCACGCGCCGTCGGACTTCGTCATCATTGGCGCCAGCGCCGTTACGAGACCGCCGGGCGAACGCCGCCAACCGTCGCTGCCATGCCCGTTGTCATCGCTGATGCGGTCAACGGGCAGCCTGTTGGAGACCACCATGAAGTCGAACTTGGTTGCCGTGGGCTTCTTGACGGGAGAAGCCCGAACGCCTTCTTCGGTCTTGAGTTTCTCGCTTGCCAAATCCTGCATTAATGCTCCCTGGGGTTGCTGTGACTCAACTCCCAGCCTACTAGCGGAATCTTCCATGGCACTTGATCGTTCAACAACCGGGCAAGGGGTCTGCGCCAGATCTTCAAGTTTGCTCCCGTAAACTGACCCCGTTGCCCTAGCTATGCCCTTTGACGTCGAATACCCCGAGGAACTGATGAGCCCCGCAAACGAACAACGCCTGTCCAAGGCTGAACGCACCGCCCAGGCACGGGAAAAGGCGCGCGCAATCCGAGAAGAGCAGCTGAAGAAGGACAAGCGCAACAAGCTTTTGGTCGGCTGGGGCATTGTGGTTGCCGTTGTGGTCATCATCGCCTTGGTGGCGTTCGTGGTCATCGGCCAAGCGCAGAACAACGCACCTATCGCCGATCAGGGCCCGACGCCGGCCAACGGCAACGTCCACGGCGGCGTGACGCTGCTGGCCAACAGTGAAGTTGTTAAGTCGGAGCCGGCCACCGTCAACGTTGCCGACGTCCCCAGCCCTGCAGCTACCCCGCCTGCCACCGTGACGGTGCCTGGCGGCGAAGCCGAAGCCGGCAAGCCCGTCAAGGTCATTGCCTACATCGACTTCATCTGCCCCGTCTGCAAGCGGTTCGAGACCACTTACGGAGAGTCGCTGACCAATCTCCGCAATGAGGGCAAGATCTCCCTTGAGTACCGGCCCCTCGGGTTCCTGGACCGCCAGTCCACCACCAACTACTCCTCCCGCGCGGCCAACGCCGCTGCGTGCGTAGTGAACTCATCCCCGGAAAAGTACGCGGACTTCTTCAACTTGCTCTTCGAGCGCCAGCCGGCTGAAGGCGGAGCGGGCATCTCCGACAACGACCTGAAGAAAATGGCCACCGAGGTTGGTGCGGCCAACATCGACACCTGCGTTGACAGCAAGCAGTTCCGTCCGTGGGTGAAGGTTGCCACGCAGGAAGCTGCGGCAGTAGGCATCACCGGCACTCCCACCGTGTTCATTGACGGCAAGCAGTGGGACGGCAGCACCGATCTGAACGCTGAAATCCAGACGGCCGTTGACGCCAAGGGCTAGTAGCCCCCGCTGAATGCACGACGGCGGCCGGTCACCCTTGTTCCTGGGTGGCTGGCCGCTGTTGTACCGTTCGCTTCCGGTTTGGTCCCGGCGAATTTCGTTGACGGGGATGGTCTGGGCTAACCTTATCTAGCGCTCTTTCGCGCTGTGCTTCGGGTAACCGGAGCGTGCCTCCTTAGCTCAGTTGGCCAGAGCACCGCTCTTGTAAAGCGGGGGTCGTCGGTTCGAATCCGACAGGGGGCTCCACGAACCCCTCCATTCCGGCGATTTTTCCGGAGTGGAGGGGTTTTTGTGTCGGGTTTTGGGCGCGACGCACGACTGTTGTTGCAGGAATCAGATTTCAGCAACAACGAGTCCGGGCGGACCCAGGCGCTGAACGGCGTCGAATTCGGCGCTGGCGGCGCACTGCGCTACTCCAAGAGGCGTCTCACATGGATGGATTATTTGGCCTCACCAGGTCTGCGGCAACACTGAAAGCGGCTGGAAGGTGCTACTTTCGGACGCTGATCACCGGTGCAGTCTTCTGACGAAGCTGCATCAGGCCAGCGACAGTCAGCCCGGCAGTAAGCGCCAGGGCCGCTACCCACAGTGTGAGGCCGGTGAGGTCGTGGATGGCCATTTGGGGGAGCCGTCGATCAGGCACGGCGATCACGCCAATAAAGGCGCCGACGAGGCCGAAGTAGCTTCCGGTCATAAACCGCTGATGCGCCCGGATGTTGCCGCGGCGGACGGTCACCAGGCCCATCGTCAGGGTGCAGAACGTCAGCACGGACAGGGCGTGAAGCCAGTTGAATCCGCCGTCGATGGTCCGGATCCCGAACGAGGTGAGGACCACGACATACATGGCCACCGCCCAGATGCGCCCCAGGATTTTGTGCGCTGCGCTGCCTTTGTTGCGGCGGAGCAGGTTGACGGCGCCGAAGATCAGGGCGTAGCCCGCTGCGATGGCGTGCAGAGCGATCAGGAAAGTCCACGGGGAGGGCATACGGCCAGCCTAGCGAATTCGGAAGTGACTATCGGGCTGTGGCAGCGTGGACGATCGTTGATCAAGGGGCAATCGGGCCGGGCCCTCCGGCCCTACCGCATCGCCGGCGGCGAGCAGTTGAAGTGCTTCCGCGGCCGGCGTCCCCGGGTCCGCAGCGTACATGAGGATCCTGTGCCCGGACTCGTCGGGCGGTGTGAGGACCTCGAAATTCAGCTCCAGGTCACCTACTTCGGGGTGGTGCATATGCTTCAACCCGGACATGCAGTTCTCAACGGGGTGCCGAGCCCACAATTTCGCGAACTCCTCACTCTTCAAGGTGAGCTCACCCACCAAGGAAGCGAGTTCAGGGTCATCTGTGGCCCGGCCGGCGACGAGCCGTAGTGATGACACCGCACGCGTGGCTTCCTCCAGCCAGCGTGGGTAAAGTTCGCGGGTGTGCTGGTCAAGGAACAACAAACGAGTCATGTTTGGCCTTGTTGCAGCCGACTTCGGTGCGTCGTAGTCCAAGTGCCCTGCAACCAATCGATGACCGAGCCGGTTCCAGGCAAGCACCTCGCTGCGGCGTCCCAGCACGATGGCGGGGGTGCTCGACATTGACTGAATCAGGCGGAGCGTCCCGGTCCTGGCCTTGTCCGGCTTCGTCACAGTGCGGCGTTTGGTGGCGCGGGCCCGGGCAAGATTGAACAGGTGTGCTCGCTCGTCAGTGTTGAGATTCAGGGCCCGGGCGATCGCATCAATGATGGCATCAGAAGCATTGTTACTGAGGCCCTGCTCCAGACGGGTGTAGTAGGTATTGCTGACTCCCGCGAGCATGGCCAGTTCCTCCCGCCGGAGGCCTGGTACGCGGCGGATGCCGTAATTGAGCAGGCCAACGTCTTCCGGCTGCAGAGCCGCCCTTCGGACTCGAAGGAACTCCCCAAGTTCACTCACCATAGTCATGACCACCATTCTGCCGGTCCCCACCGGCAGTGTCCTGTCCCTGTCAGGGGTAGGCAGGAGGGGGTGTGGTTCATCCGGGCACATGCGTAGACCGTTGGAGCTGTGAAGAAGCCGCCCACGGGCGGTTACAGCTCCAGCAAAGGATCACCGATATGACGACACAACCGGATGTCACCAAAGGCACCAGCCTTCCATCTGCCATCGTCCACGAACCCCAACCGGACTCGAAAAGGCAGATGACAGGCCGGCAGCGGCTGGCCCTTATTGTCCTGCTCGCAGCGAGTTTCACCCTCGCTGTTGACTTCTCCATCCTTAACGTCGCCCTCCCGGCCATCGGCACCGATGTTGGCTTCAGCCTGGAGAACCTTCAGTGGATAGCGACGTCATTCGCCCTGTGCGCTGCGGGCCTGACATTGCTGTTCGGACGTGTCGCCGATATTGCCGGACGCCGCAAAATGTTCATCATCGGCATGGCCCTGCTTGGCGCGGCGTCGCTGGCCGGCGGATTGGCTGCCGACCCGGCCTTGTTGCTCATTGCACGCGTGGGACAAGGCGTCGCGACGGCCATTGTCGTTCCCGCTGCCCTGTCCCTGTTGCTGGCATCCTTCCCGGAAGGCCCGCTGCGCGATAAGGCACTGGGCCTTAATGGATCACTCATGGCCGCGGGCTTTACGACCGGCGCTATCCTCGGCGGACTGCTGACGGACCTGCTGAGCTGGCGGTGGGCGTTCTTCATCAACGTGCCTGTTGCCATCGCAGTACTGGTTATCGCTCCCATCGTCCTCGCCGAGAGCAAGCCCACCACGAAGTTGAAGCTGGACGTTCCGGGTGCTGTCACCGTTACCCTCGGCCTTCTGGCCCTTGTCTTCGGTTTGACGAACGCCGCCGAGCACTCCTGGACCAATCCATTGACTTTGGGCTCCCTCGCGGCAGCCGTCGTGTTCTTTGTTGCCTTTGTTGCGGTCGAACGCCGGGCAAGCTCGCCGCTGGTACCGCTGGAGATCTTGAAGCGCTCCACTGTCGCCTGGGGCAACATCGCCGGCATCCTGGCCTTCGTCACTGAAACCTCCCTGGTGTTCTTGCTGACGCTGTACCTGCAGCAGGTTCTCGGCTACACCCCGCTCGGTGCAGGATTGGCCTTCGCGGTCCTCGGTCTCGGCACGGTACTCGGTGGCGTCCTCGGACCCAGGGTGATCGGAAAGATCGGCAACAAGAAAGCCATCGTCTACGGATTTATAGTCCAGGCCATTGCCACAGGCATCCTCGTCCTGCTCAGCGCAGACCCCGCATCCATCGGTCTGCTCCTGGTCGCCACCTTCATCGGTGGTGTAGCAAACCTTGTTGTCATCGTCGGCTTCATGGTCACTGCAACATCCGGGCTGCCTGATGAAGAACAAGGCCTGGCCACGGGACTGGCAACCATGAGCCAGCAGATCGGCATCACCATGGGCATCCCCATTATGAGTGCCATCTTCACGGCTCAAATCCTCAGCATCGGTAACAACGAGGCCCCCGCCGTCCTCAGCGGTGTCACAACCGCCATCTGGGTCAACGCCGGCCTTTGCCTGCTCACCGCACTGGTTGTGGGCCTGTTCCTGCGCAAACCGGCGATGTCCGCCAACTAAGCCCCAGAGGCAGAAGCCCTACATCTGGCTCACGGGCAGTTCAGTGTTCCTGTCAAGGGTGCGCCCGCCCACGCGTTGGTGGAGTTGGGCACCTTGTAGTAACCGCGGATCTGGTAGGTCCAGGTGCCTGAGAGGTTGCTAGTGCTTTGGACCCCTGAGCTGTAGGCCTTTCCTGAGGCCTTGCTGAGGTCGCCCGTGAACCGTACGACGCCGTCGGGGTCTATGACCTTAAGCTCGTGGTAGTTCGCGTAGGCGACGGCCGCGAAACTGCTGACGCTGATTTTGGCTTGGCCAAACCAGAGGAATGAATCGCAGGACTTCGACACACTTACCGTGCTGGCTGCCGGCGCGGGGATCTTTGCCGCACTGACAGCCATCGCACCTGGCGCGGTGTCGCTGAACTGGGCGTGCGCAGGTGAAATGTAGACGCCCATCAGCAGTAACATGACCGCCAGGATGGTGGCCGGTACTTGCCGGATGATGCCTTTGCCATGCATGTGCGTGATGCCGTCCCGGTAGTGCGGATGATGTGTTTCCAGTGTGCCGAACGGGCCTCAGGAAACACCTCGGTGAACACTCAAGGTCCGCTCAAGACCGAAAAAAACCCCGGTGCCGGCTCAGCGATGTATGCGCGGCCCTGATGAGGTCGGACCGTGAAGCGAGACAGCGGTCTGCCGTCTGCCTCAGCGCCGGCAGCGCATGGGCGGCGTCGTCGAAGTGGTTTTCCCGGATCATTGATTCGATGGCCCGGCATTGGTGCTCCGTTTCCCTGGCTCCCACCATGGAAGAGCTGATCTTGAGGCTAAGAACAGCGGTGGTGGTCTCCGTTGCGTCATGCTCGTCCACAGCGTGGACTATGCGTTCGACGCGCTGCGGAAGCATCGCGAGGTATTTGGCGAGGAAACGCAGTGCCGGTTCAGGGCTTCCCAGTTCCTCGGCGAGTGATTGGAGCCTGCCCAGGTCCAGTTCACCGCCTGGATTACCCGATGGCTTCATCGCGGCCTCCGGCCGTTTCCCCGGGTGTGGTCTTGGCGGGCTCTTTGGTCCAGATGGAGGCGAGCATTCCGATGACCAGTACGGCGGGTGCGCCGTACATCAGGATGTTCATGACGATGGGTTCGCGAAGGGCGCGGATGGCGTTGCCTACGTAGGGGATGGTGGTGACCTGCTTGTCCACGGTTTGCCCCTGCAGGGTGGCTATCCAGGGGTCGATACCGTTGTTGGCGTCGCCTTTGGTCTGGACTGCCACGCCGCCGTCGGCGGTGGTGCTGATCTCCGTGATCCGGTGGGTTTCCACCCGCTGGTCTTCGACCGGGATGTGGTAGGTGATGATGTCGCCGACCTTGACGTCGGTGATGGGGGTGGGGACGGTGACGACGACGTCGCCCGGGTTGATCAGCGGGGCCATGGATCCTGTGAGCATGGTGGAGGTCTGGTAACCCAGGACGCGCGGGCCGATCGCGAGGAACAGGAACACCAACGCAGCGAGGACCAGCATGCCCACGCCCATACCCCTCACCACTTTGCCGGCTATCCGGCGGAGGGAGCCGGTTGTGCCGGCAAAGGAGGTGGCCGCTGCGGGCTGCTTCACAGCGGCGGTCTTAGGAACGGAAGGAACGACGACGGCGGCTGGCTGGGGTCCGCTCCCTGCTGCGGCCGAACGCCGGCCGCGAACTGCGGGGGTGGTGATGGTGCTCAGTGCGCTCATGCCTGGCGTTCCTTTCGTGGTGTTCGACGTGCTTTCAGTCTGTCCTTCCCCGCTCAAGAGAGTGTGCGGGCGGGCCTCAAGACTTGATCAGGAAATGGCCAGGAACCGGCCGGAAGGGCATGCCGGCCGGCCCCTGGGGTCTATCGGGCTGCCTGTTGGGGGTCAGCGGGTGGGTGTTATTTGGTGGTTTCGGTGCGCTGGGTGCCGGTGAAGGAGAAGGCGATGGTGGAGGTGGCGCCTTGGAAGTCGTTGTTCGCGGTGGTGGGGAACGCGGTGGTGATTTTGAGGTTGTCGGTCTTGGCGGACGTCAGTGCGGTCAGGTTGGCCAGGGCCTTGTTGGCGGTGATGACCGGGGCGGAGGCCAGGACGGTGCTCTTGGTTCCGGTGCAGGTGTAGGGGGCTGCGGTGCCGGTCCAGGCCACGGAGCAGTTTTCGATGGTCAGCTGCAGACCGTTGGTCACGTCGGTGGTGAGCAGGGATCCGGTGGCCCCGGCGGAGGTGGTGAGGGTGACGTTGTTCAGGTCCGAGTTGCCGGTGTTGGCCAGGGTGACGAGCTTTTCGACCTTGTCTCCGGGCAGCAGTCCTGCGATGGGGACGTTGAGGGTGTTGGCCGGGCCGGGGGCGCCCAGGGCGATGGTGACCGTACCTGCGGTGACAGCCTGTGACGCGGAGGTCGATGAGGTGAACGCACCGTAGGTTCCCATGCCGGCGACGGCGGCTGCGGTGCCGACCAGTGCGACGGAGGCGAGGATTTTGCCGGAGGTGGTCTTGAGGCTGATGGCCATCTGAGTATGGTCCTTTCGGGAGGCCACCGCGGGTCCGGCCGGCCGTTTCTTCCAGCCTCTCTGGCTGACAAGAACTACTGTGCCGGGGCTGGATCAAGAACTAATCCTGCAAACCCGCAACAGTTCCTCAGGAAAACCTCAAGACTCACCACAGCCCAAAGCCAGGACCCGGAGCATCCTCCCCGACCACATGGAAGAGTTCTTGTCAGAGTGACGATAACTCTGGTACGGTATTTATTATTAGGTTGATAATAAAGAACGGAAGAACGATGATGATGGCACTGCTTGACTGGATGAATTCCGCAGCAATCCCCAACCTCTTCGGCAGTCCTGTGAGCTGGATCGAAGTCATCGGCTTCGTCACCGGTGCTGCCTGTGTTTATGGCGTGGCCCGGCAGAAGCTTTGGAACTGGCCAGTCGGCATCCTGAACAATCTTGCGTTTATCGTTCTGTTTCTCGGAGCCGGCCTTTATGGCGAAACCGTTCTGCAAGTGATCTTCGCGGCTGTTGCCGTTTATGGCTGGTACAACTGGGTGCGCGGAAACGCCGATACCGAGAACAAGAATGACCTGCGGATCCGCGATGCCGCCGGCAAGGAGCTCCTCCTTGGGGTGGGTGCCACGGTGGCCGGTACTGCAGCTGTGGCGCTGGTGCTTACCCACGGAACCGATTCCCAGGTTCCTTGGCCGGACGCTTTCGTGCTGACCGCCTCACTCGTAGCAACATACGGGCAAGCCAAGAAGATCTTCCAACACTGGTATGTATGGATTCTCATCGATGTGGTCTCCATCCCGCTCTACTTCAGCCGCGGTCTGGCACTGACAGCGATCCTCTATCTCGGATTCCTGACCCTCTGCATCTACGGACTGATCGACTGGAAACGTGCCCGCAGCACTGAAACACCGGTTATCCCCGAAGCTCTCAAGACAGGAGCATGACATGTACAAGCAGGCCCTGGTCATCGGTAAGTTCTACCCGCCGCACGTAGGCCACGCCCACCTGATCACCACTGCCGCGGCGCAGGCCGAAAAGGTCGCTGTCCTGGTACTGGGCACCCGCTTTGAGTCCATCAGCGTTGAAGACCGTGCCACGTGGCTTGCCGAAGAGTTTGATGGCGTCGGCGGCGTGGAGGTCATCGGTATGCGCAACGACTGCCCTGAGGATTACTACTCGGACGAAATCTGGAAGGCCCAGACCGAGCTGATGCGTCTGGCGCTGAAGTCCCACGGCGTAACCTCCATTGATGCCGTGTTCAGCTCGGAAGAATACGGCATCCAATTGGCCGGGGCCTTTGACGCTGAACACGTCCTGGTGGACCTGGCCCGGACCACCTACCCGATCAGTGGCACTCTATGCCGTGATGACCTTGGGGCGGCCTGGTCCTGCATCATCACACCCGCCCGCCAGGAGATGGCAACGCGCATCATTGTGGTTGGCGCCGAGTCCACGGGCACCACCACACTGGCCAAGGCGCTGACCGAGCATTACCGGCCGCGCTTCCCCCGGCTCACGGAAGTCCCAGAATTTGGCCGCGAATACACCTACACGAAGTTCGACGAACTGCGCGCCCGGACCGCGGACGCGGAACTTCAGAACATGGTGTGGACAGCGCAGGACTTCGGCCTGATTGGCGCGCGACAGACCGATATGGAAAATGCGGCAGCTGACTCCTGTCCCTTGGTGATTGCAGACACCGACGCACTGGCGACCACGCTCTGGGAGCGGTTCTACCTGGGGGAAGGAAGTTTCGGTTCGTACCACGCTGCCGACGTTCTGCCTCGGCGTGATGTGTACCTGATCACCGATCACGAGGGTGTGGAGTTCGAAGACGATGGGTGGCGTGAAGGCGAACACCGGCGTGCAGAAATGACTGAGTGGTTTAAAGAGACCCTGACTGAGGAAGGGCACTCGTGGATATTGGTCACGGGCGACCACGAACGGCGCATGAAAACCGCCGTCGAGATTATTGACCTGATCCTTGCCCAACGGAGCAGCCTTACTTCTCCGCCCTGGGCGACCAGGACCGTTCTGGAAGGAGTAGGGGCATGACACCCGAAACGGATTCCGCCGGGAAATTTCTGGAAAGCTACAACCCCCGGGACTATCCCTCCGTAGCCCTGACGGTGGACCTGGTGGTCTTTGCCGTCGCCCGAGGGGTGCTGAAAGTCGCTTTGGTCCGGCGGGGAGAGCACCCTTTCAAGGATGTGCTTGCCCTGCCAGGAGGCTTTGTCGGCGCAGAGGAATCAGCCGGAAAAGCAGCAGAGCGTGAGCTCGCTGAAGAGACAGGTCTGGACCTCGGAAGACTGCCGGTCCATATCGAGCAGTTGGCTACCTACACGAGTCCGGATCGGGATCCCCGGATGCGCGTTGTCTCGGTGGCCCATCTGGCGCTCTTGGCTTCCAGCGGGACCTCGCTGCCAATGATCGCCGCCGGGTCCGATGCTGCCTCTGCTGGCTGGTATGCCGTCCATGACATTCTCAGAAGCGACGGGCTGGCCTTTGATCACGCCGTTATCCTGGGCGACGGCTTGGCGCGGCTGGCAGGAAAAATGGAATACACCACCGTCGCTGCCCGACTTCTGCCGGAGGAGTTCACGCTGACTCAGCTTCGCACCGTCTATGACGCCGTGTGGGAAACAACGCTGGCCGCTGGTAACTTCACCCGCAAGATGATGCCTCAGTTGAATGACACCGGCCGGAAGACCCGCGGTTCAACCGGCGGTGCCCCGGCCGCGCTGTTCACCGCCACGGACCGGCACATCCATCCGCCGCTCAAACGCTTCCCCACGGCTCCCGTCCAACCACGCCGATCGTGAGCTGATTTGCACGCCAACGGGGTCGGGTTACTGACTGAAAGCGCCTACTTGGCGCTTTCCTTTCCCCGTTTTACCCTCCGGACAACGAGCCACGCAATGAAGGCGGCAAGCCCTGCGTATACGGCGTAGTTGAGGAACCGTGAGTACTGGTCAACCAAGTGGTATTGCTTGCCGAGCAACGCGCCCAAGCCGATGAGCAGCGCGTTCCATACTCCGGTGCCGGCGATGGTGAAGATGCTGAAGGTCATAAGGTTCATGCGTTCGGCGCCCGCCGGGAGGGAGATGAGACTGCGCACCCCGGGCAAAAGCCTGCCGAAGAAGATCGCGGACTTACCGTGGCGTTCGAACCAATCGGCGGCTTTCTCGAAATCTTCCCGATCAACCAGTGGAAGTTTCGACAGCAAGTGGATGGAGCGCTTAAGCCCTACTTTGTACCCCAACCAGTACAACAGCAGCGCTCCCACATAGGCGCCGAGAGTGCTGGTAAGGAACACCAGGAGCAGGTTGATGCTGCCCTGCTGGGTGAGGAAACCTGCCAGGGGGAGGATGACCTCGCTGGGAATCGGCGGGAATACCGTCTCCAGAAGGGTCAGCAGGCCCACACCCCATTCGCCGAGGGCCTCGATTACTTGAGCGGCGACACCGACGATCCCGGTCAGCTCGTCGGTGGAACCACCCGTTTCCAGAGAGCCGATCAAAGCGATGTCCTTCCCAAGAGCTGACAGGTTCACAAGGGAAGCCCAGTGATGGGGGACCACTGGGCTTCCACCCTCAACGCTATTCCCATGAGCGCCTGTGGGCAATGAGCAGTTCTTTGTACAGGATTGCTAAGCCGGTGAATGCACTGCTACGGACGCCCGCTCAACCGGCGGACAGGCGATCTTCACAGCGGACTCAAGGGGAGCAGCATCCAGGCCCAGGAGCA
This sequence comes from Arthrobacter sp. D5-1, assembly GCF_017357425.1. Taxonomy (NCBI): domain Bacteria; kingdom Bacillati; phylum Actinomycetota; class Actinomycetes; order Micrococcales; family Micrococcaceae; genus Arthrobacter; species Arthrobacter sp. D5-1. The sequence goes on from NZ_CP014571.1 coordinate 1,101,678, forward strand.
TGCGTACGCCGGCTGCGCCCAGTTCGTAATGAGGCAGTGACACTGTGGAGAGCGGCGGGCGCAGGTGGGCAGCGATGACTTCCTGGTTGTCGAAACCCACCACGGCAATGTCCTCCGGGATGGACAGCCCGTTTTCCCGCAGCCCATCGTAAAGTCCCATGGCCATACGGTCGTTGTAGCAGTACACGGCACTCACCCCAAGCGTGAGCAGGCTTTCCGTGGCCCCGTAGCCGCCTTCCTGATCAGGGTAGGCCTCCAGCACCAACGCCGGATCAAAGGGAATTCCGGCGGCATCGAGCGCGTCTTTGTATCCCTGGAGCCGGCCATCCCTGGCCGGTGCAGGGGTGGTGGCGTTGATGAACGCGATGCGACGGTGGCCACCGCGGAGCAGGATCTCGGTTGCCGATTGTCCGCCTTGGGTCTCGTCGGGGACCACGGCGCGGGCTGCTCCGGCTTCTGGTGAAAAACAGTTGACCAGGACGAAGTCCGATTCCCGCAGGGTTTCGGGGATGTCCGTGGGGCGGTGAAACCAGGTGGAGTACAGGATGCCGCGTACTTTGTATTCCAGCATCATGGCGATCGCGTCTTTTTCGAGCTCCTGGTTGCCTTCGGTATTCGCGATCAGCAGGGCATAACCATGTTTCCAGGCTTCGTCTTGAGCGCCGTGAATGATTTGGCCGGCGAACGGTGTTGTGGCTACGCCGTCGGCAACCAGTCCGATGAACTTGGACGTGCCACTCACCAACGTTTTGGCCATGGCGTTGGGACGGTATCCCAATTGGGTGATCGCTTCGGTGACGCGTTGGCGGGTTTCGTCGGCGATCCGTGCGTTCTTCTTCTTGTTGATCACCAGCGAGACCGTGGCAGTGGACACTCCGGCCAGTTCAGCCACTTCGCGGAGGGTCACCGGATGGGCGCGGCCTGTTCTGGCAGGAACGGCGGGGGTGGCCGCGTTGCCTGACTCTCTCTCCTGCGAAATCATCTGTCCTCCATCAGGAGTATAACCGTCGGCCATAGCGGTCATCCCTTGTTCGCTCCGCTCTCAAGGCCTTGGATCATGGCCTTGTTGAGGACCAGGAAGACCAGCAGCAGCGGTGTGATGGTCACGCAGACGGCGGCGAAGGTGGCCGTCCAGTCCACCTTGCCCATGGCGCCGATGTAGTTCTGCAAGCCCAGGGGGATGGTCTTGAGGTCCTCGGAGAGAACAAAGGTGTTGGCGAAGATGAAGTCGTTCCAGATGAAGATGCTGTTGACCAGCACCACGGTGACCACGGTGTTGAGGGAGAGCGGCAGCGTGATCAGCCCGAAGATCCGGTACGGTCCGGCCCCGTCCAGGGATGCTGCCTCGTAGGTTTCGCGCGGAATGTACTCGAAGAAGGACGAGAAAAGGTAGATGGACATCGGCAGGGCGAAGCCGGCCAGTGGGATGATCATCGACTGGTAAGTGTCCAGCAGGTTCACGGCGGAGTAGTCGATGAACAGCGGGACCAGCGCGATTTGGACGGGAACAATGATGCCGATGAGGAACAAGCCCCGGACGAACTTGCTGAGGCGGAAGCCAAGGACCTGGATGGCGTAAGCGGCCATCATGCCGAACAGGACAATCAGAATGTTGGCGCCCATGGTGACGATGAAACTGTTCAGGATGTTCCGTCCCAGGTCGCCGGTTTCAAAGGCGCGGGCATAGTTTTCCCACGTCAACGAGCTGGGAAGCCCGAACGGATCACCGCTGGCAAAGTCGTTTTCGGTCCGCAGGCTGGTCACGAACAGCCAGGCGAGCGGGTACACCTGGACGATCACGATGAGCAGGATCAGGACCCTCGAGAGTGTCCGGTACAAGCTGGGCTTCCGACGCCGGCGCTGGGGGACGGGGGAAGGAACCCTGGCGCGGGTCGGCTGAGCCGGGGCTGTCTGGGTGATCATGAATCTGCCTTCCGCTTGAGCATGAACAAGATGAGGCCGACGGCGACAAGGCACTCGATCACGATGAAGACGGCGATGGTACTTGCGTAGCCAAAATCCGTGCTGGTGAAGGCTGTCTTGTACATGTAGGTGGTGAGGAGCTCGGAGGATTGTCCCGGGCCGCCGTTGGTCATGAGGTACGGGATATCAAAACCGCGCAGGCCGTAGGTCGTGGCCATGATGGTGGTGGTAATCCACACGGGCCGGATGTAAGGGAAGCGGATCTTGGTGAAGAGCGTCCACTTCGATGCGCCGTCCAGGACCGCGGCTTCTTCGAGTTCCTTGGGTACGGCGATCAAGGCCGCGTAAATGATGAGCATGTACAGCCCGGTGAACCGCCACCCTTCAGGGGCGGAGACCGCGGCCAGCACTGTGGTGACGTCGGACAACCAGGCACGCTCCAAGGAACCCAGTCCTATCCAGTGCAGCAGCTGGTTCAGCAGGCCGACAGGGTCAATGGAGTAGATACGGACAAAAAGGAACGCAATGGCGACCGTGGAGATCACGGCGGGCAGCAAGTACAGGGTCTTGATCAGTTCACGTCCCCTGCGCAGGGACGTGAGCAGGCTGGCGACAACCAGGGCACCGCCCAGCTGCAGGACCAGGCAGATGGCCAGGTAGACCAGGGCGTTGAAGAAGGAACGCCAGAAGATGTCATCAGCCGTGAGCATTCGGACGTAGTTGGCCAGCCCGACGAACTCCATGTCACTGATGCCGTTCCAGGAGAAGAAGCTTAGGAACAGGGACTGAAGGATGGGGAAGAGGACTGCTGCGCAGTAGAGCAGCAATGGTGGGAGCAGGAAAACCAGGACTGAGGTCCTTGACCTGTTGGGAAGCATGGTGGGCCTTTCGGGCGGGGGCCTTACCGGCCCCCGCCGTTTCGGTTTACTTGAAGAACTTGGGCGCGTTCTGCTTGATGGCGTCGTCCATGGTCTTGGTGAATTGTTCGGGCGTGATGTTGCCCTGGACCAGGAGGACCAGCTCTTGCTGCAGACGGCCGTTGGTGGTGGGGTCCAGTTGGGTGTCCCACGGCATGGCCTGCTTTTCGCCGAGGGCGTTGGCCGTTTCGAGGGCCTTTTTGTACAGCGGTGTAGCGTTCGCGGGGACGGTGGTTTCCACGGTGGTGGTGGGGGAGAGTGCCCCGGTGGCAGCGTATTCAGCCGGGTACTTCTCCAGGGCGAACTTCAGGAAATCGCTGACCAGGGGATCGTAAGTCTTTGAGTTCACGGCCATGCCGATGCCGGACGGGGAAACGAACTCGTTGGCCGCTGTCACGGAACCCGGTGTCGTGGGAAGGGTGAAGAAGTCGACGTCATCCCGGACGTCAGGGTTGAGTTTGTCCGTGGCGAGGCTGGGCAGTTCCCACGTGCCGATGTTGTACATTGCGGCTTGGCCGGAGGTGAACTGGTTCTGGGCATCGGAGTAGCCCTGCGCAGAGAATCCTTCCTGGAAGCACTTGGCCTTGCCGAGTTCGGCCATCCATTGAACAGTCTTCTGGCCCGCGGGATCGCTGAACGCAGCTTCGCCCTTCTTGAGTTTCTGGACGAAGTCGGGCCCGGCAGCCCGGAACGGCTGGTAGGCGACATAGCGTTCCAGCGGCCACTGGTCCTGCCCGTCGATGGCGATCGGCGTGATTCCTGCGTTGCGCAAAGCCGTGCACATCGCTGGGATGTCGTCCAAGGACTGAGGGACAGCCACGCCCGCTTTTTGGAGTAGGGCCTTGTTGTACCAGATGAATTCCAGCTCGAACTGGAACGGGATCATGTAGAGGGATCCGTCATCGAAGCGCTGGTAGTCCAAGGCTCCGGGCCGGTAGTCGTCGTAGAGGTCCAGCGACTTCAGCAGTTTGTCGGCCTCCACCATTTTGCCCTGCTTGGCCAGCTGCTGCGCGAATGGGGTGGCGTCCGTGTCAAACAGCTCGGGGAGCTTGTTGGCCGCAGCCAGGGTTTCGAGCTTCTGGATGTAGGAGGGCCGGTCCGGGGTGGTGATGAGGTTCAGTGCAAACCCCGGGTGGTCCTTGGCGTAATCGTCGGCGAGCTTCTTCATGATGTTGATGACGGCGCCATCGGCAGGCCTGGAGAGGAGCCACGAGATTTCGCGGGGCTTGATCTCCCCGGTGGGGCTGACGTTGGAGGGGTCTGTAGCAGCTCCTCCGCCGCCACAGGCTGTCAAGGCCAACGCGGCGACGGCTGCGACGGCAGCAGCACGGAGTAGTTTCTTCATTGCGGCAATCTCCCTTGATTGGAACAGAGGTTGGGGTGGGATATTCAGTTGTCGATGCGCTGTCGTATCTCAAGTTCGGTGACGGTGACGGTTCCTTCGCCGGCAAAGACGCCGATCCTGCCGGTTGTGAGGTCGTACATCCTGGCGCTGAGCGCCACTTGACGGTCGACGACGGCCACGCAAATGTCGCCGTCGACGATGACCTCAAGCGTGTGCACGCCGGGGGTGAGGTCACAGGGCCGCTCAAGTTCGACGTCGAACGGCACGTCACCTGAGACGTGCCACTGGGCATCTCCGGTGATGGCGCGCGGCCAGCGGTCGAAGACGAGCCGGCCACGCTTGGGTTCCAGACGGAGGACGTAGGAACGGTCGCCGTCGGCGCTTGAGCGGAGCAGCAACCCGCACTCGGTGGTGTTCGGAGCTATGTCCAGCACCACCTTCGCGTAAAATTGCTGCGGCAACTCCTCATCGGACAGCAAAGCCGTGTACCCGTCCGGCACATCGACCCGGGCAGGCAACGCACTGGCCAAGGACACCGGGACGTCATCCCAGAAGCTCTCTACCAGCTCGTCCGCGAAGGAGAATGCCAAGGTTCCGTCCGGGTTTTGGCGGGCTTCCAGCACGGACATGGTGCCGGCCCACTGCCATGGCCCATGATCGGTGTTGCCTTCCTTGGTGGCGATCCAGCCAAAGAAGAACCGGCGACCGTCGCGTTCTGCGGACTTTGAGGCGTAAAAGGCGCGGCCGTCGATGCTGTCCAGGTGCGGCACAGTCCACGGGCCGTCGGGGCTCTTGGCCATGCGGTAGCGGGTGGTGAACGATTCCGAGAACTCGGAGTACACCATGTACCACCAGTCACCCCAAACGAACACATCCGGGCATTCGTGGGTGATGTACCGGCGCGGGTCCCAGAACGGATCGGTGTACTGCCAGGCCATCAGGTCAGTGGACACACACTGGGCTATGACGCCGCGGCGGCGTTCCGGACCGGTGGAGTGCCGGGCTGCCAGCAGCATCCTCCACTGCTTCTTGTCGTCATCCCACAACACGAAGGGATCGCGCCAGTCTCCGGACTCATAGCCGTCCGGAGCGCCGAAAGTCAGTTCCGGATGTTTTTGCCAGGTCCGCATGCCATCGGTACTGGTGGCGTGCATGACCAACTGGAGGGGCGCGCCGTCGGCCCCGAGGTTCCGGGGGTTTTGTCCGGTGTAGAAGAGGTGGTGGACGCCGGACCCGTCCGCCACGACGCTGCCGGTGTAGGCGTTGAAGTCCATGTCGCTTTCGCTGCCATGGTGCAGGGAGACGCCATGGTTCTCAAACTGGGTGAGGTCCTTGGTGGTGACGAGGTTCCATGATGTTCCGGGTTTTGGGTCTGAGCGGTCTTCGTGAAGGTAGAAGAGCCAGAACTCCCCGTACTTCTCATAGGGGATAAGGTCCCCAACCCATCCGTCGGCGGGTTGGAAGAAGACTGGGCGTTTCATCTGCGCTGATGTCCATTCTGCTAAAGCGTTTGATCACTCGTAAGCTAGCGTGAAAACTCCGGTCGATCAAGCGTTTTAGCAATTTTTGTTTTCCACCAAAATTGTGGTGCTAAAACGCTTGACCGTCGAAGCGGCCGCCACTAATGTCCTGCGTAGCCGATGACTCACCGGGCCGCTCGATGCTGAGCCGTCCGAACCCGGCCATGAGTACCAATCCAGCTCTCCATCTCACGCGCAGTACCAGGCTGCCCGGGACTTTCCCGACGGCCGCGCACGTTCATCACCATGACGTTTGGCAGGCCGTCGCGCCCGCCAAGCACTGAGAGGAAACACATCAATGACGTATGACATCTCTCGCCGCACTGCCCTGCAAGGTGCAGGAGTTGGTGCCCTGGCACTGTTCATGAGCAGCGCCGTCCCCGTGGCAGCCCACGCCCAGACATCCCTCCGGGCGATTTACCACATGACGCCGCCCACGGGCTGGCTGTGTGATCCGCAACGTCCCGTTCATACCAACGGCGCCTACCAGCTCTACTACCTTCACTCAGGCCAGAACAACGGACCGGGCGGATGGGACCATGCGACCACCTCCGACGGAGTGTCGTACACCCACCATGGAGTGGTGATGCCACTGCAGCCGGACTTCCCCGTCTGGTCGGGATCGGCCGTAGTGGACACCGCCAACACCGCCGGCTTCGGTGCCGGCGCAGTTGTCGCGCTCGCCACCCAGCCCACGGACGGCATCCGCAAATTCCAGGAACAGTACCTTTACTGGTCTACGGATGGCGGCTTCACCTTTACCGCATTGCCTGACGCGGTCATTGTGAACACTGATGGACGGACGGCCACCACCCCCGCCGAGGTGGAGAACGCAGAATGGTTCCGCGACCCCAAGATCCATTGGGACGCGACGCGCAACGAATGGGTCTGTGTCATCGGGAGGGCCCGCTACGCTGCCTTCTACACCTCTCCCAACCTGCGTGATTGGCAATGGAAGTCCAACTTCGACTTCCCCAACCACGCCCTTGGCGGCATCGAATGCCCGGATCTGTTCGAGATGACAGCCGGAGACGGCACCCGGCATTGGGTGTTCGGCGCGAGCATGGACGCCTACAGCATTGGATTGCCCATGACTTTTGCCTACTGGACAGGTTCATGGAACGGCACCGCGTTCATCGCGGACAACCTCACACCGCAGTGGCTTGACTGGGGATGGGACTGGTACGCCGCCGTAACCTGGCCGGCCGTGGAAGCACCTGAGACGAAGCGACTTGCCACCGCATGGATGAACAATTGGAAATACGCAGCCCGCGACGTACCCACAGACGCATCCGATGGTTACAACGGACAAAATTCCATAACGCGCGAGCTCAGGCTTGAGCGCCAACCGGGTGGCTGGTACACCTTGCTCAGCACGCCCGTTCCGGCGCTTTCGAACTATGCCACGTCCAGCACCACACTGCCGGACCGCACGGTCAACGGCAGTTTCATACTGCCGTGGAGCGGGCGCGCGTATGAGCTGGAGCTCGATATCTCTTGGGACATCGCCGCGAATGTTGGAGTGTCGGTGGGCCGCTCGTCGAATGGCAGCCGTCATACGAACATCGGCAAATACGGCGACGAACTGTACGTCGATCGCGCACCATCGGACCAAAGCGGATATGCGCTGGCACCGTACACCCGCGCCGCGGCGCCAATTGACGCCAATGCCAGATCCGTCCACCTGCGTATCTTTGTCGACACCCAAAGTGTTGAGGTTTTTGTGAATTCCGGGCACTCGGTGATTTCGCAGCAGGTGCATTTCGCGGTCGGGGACACGGGGATCTCCCTTTATGCTGACGGCGGTCCGGCAAACTTCACCGGAATCACCATCCGCGAGTTCGGGACCCCCATCTAAGGCTGCGCTCCAAGGTTGGAAAGAACGACGGCGACACTAAAGCGGGCGGCAGCGTCGCCGTCGTTCTTCCGGTCCGGTGGGTGGTCTCAGCCTTGACAACCCGCAGGCACCCACGACACTGATGTCATGTATAGGAATTGCCGGGTCTCGGCCCAGTTTTCGATGTCCCTGGACGGCTTCATCGCCCGCGTGGATGACACCGTGGGGCCCTTGTTCGATTGGTACGAGGCCGGGGACGTTGAGACCTGGATGCCGGGACATCCCGTTCCGTTCCACCTGAGTGAAGCCGATGCTGCGTACTGGAACTCACTTCCGCGTGAGGGGGCGTTCATCTCAGGCCGAAGGCTGTTCGACATCACCAAGGGGTGGGGAGGCCATCCGCCCAATGAATCGCCCACCGTGGTGTTGACGCACCGCGAACTCCCAGTGGATTGGCCGCCCACCAGACGGGACGGCCGGCCCGTGCCCTTCGAGTTTGCCGGGGACCTGGAAACGGCGCTGGAGCGGGCCGCCGTTCACGCCGCCGGCGGAGAAATCGGAGTTGCCGGGGCAGACGTCGTGCAGCAGTGCCTAAGGCGCGGCGTGGTGGATGAGCTCCGTGTGGACCTGGTGCCGGTGCTGCTCGGAAGCGGTATCCCGTGGTTTGGAGCACTGGATGGCGACCTCCTGTTTAATGAGCCCGTAATTGTGCCGGGCACCCGGGTGACCCACCTGGTCTACCGGGTCCGCCGATAGGGGCGAAGGCAACAGGGCGTTATCCACAGCGGGTCAAGCAGCGGACGACGTCGGGTCCCCGCCTCCGCTAGGCTGGACACCTCGGCTGATGCAAGTGGCCGCAGGAACCTCTATGCGGAGCCACCCTACGAAATGTCTGTTGACCTTGCCCTGAGCGCCCTCGCGGCGTCCTCTTTTTCCCTTCCTGAACTGCGTGATGGCCAACTCGCAGGTATGAGCGCCCTTGCTGAGGGCCGTGATGTCCTGGCTGTCATGCCCACCGGGTACGGCAAATCCGCAACCTATCAGGTGGCGGCACAGTACCTTTACCAGCAGACGGGACGGCCCGCCGTCGTGGTGTCGCCTCTCATTGCCCTGCAGGAGGACCAGCTTGACGGGCTAACGGAGGACCTGGGCCACCATGCCGCCGTCGCCATCAACTCTTCCCGCAGCGATTCCGAAGTGGAGGCCGCCTGGCAGGCGGCCGAATCCGGCAAGGCCACCTTCTTGTTTCTCGCTCCGGAGCAACTGGCCAAGCAGGCGACCGTAGAACGGATCGCCGCGCTGGACATCACCATGTTCGTGGTGGACGAGGCCCATTGTGTGTCCTCCTGGGGCCATGACTTCCGCCCCGATTACCTCGACTTGGGCACCGTCCGCGAACAGTTGGGCAACCCACCTGTGGTGGCGCTGACTGCCACCGCCTCCCCGCCGGTGCGCGACGAAATCGTGGAACGGCTGGGAATGAAGGCCCCCTTGGTCCTGATCCGCGGCTTCGACCGGCCAAACATCAGCCTCACAGTGGTCCGGCACCAGGAAGACAAAGCCAAGCGGGAAGCCGTGCTGGACCACGTTGCCTCCCTGGCCGCGGCGAAAGGGATGGGATTGCTGTACGTTGCCACCCGCAAGGACAGCGAAAAGTATGCAGCCAAACTGACAGATGCCGGGCTCCGTGCGGAGGCGTATCACGCGGGCAGATCGGATACTGACCGGGAGACCATCCACGAGTCGTTCATGGATGACCAAGTGGATGTAGTAGCGGCCACAACGGCGTTCGGCATGGGCATCGATAAGCCCAACGTGCGGTTTGTGGTGCATGCCGACATTCCGGCGTCATTGGACTCGTACTACCAGGAGGTTGGCCGGGCCGGCCGGGATGGCGCGCCCGCCGAGGCGATCCTGCATTACCGGGCGGAGGACCTGGGGCTGCGTAAGTTCTTCAGCACCCATTCCCCGGACCCCGATGCACTAACGGCGGTGCTGAAAGTCATCAAGAATGCCGGCGCTCCCGCCCCGAAGACCGCATTGGTGGAACTCACGGGCTTCCCCGCCCGGCGGATCACCGCACTGGTGAACCAGTTGGAAGAAGTGGATGCCGTCAGCACCGGCAAGCGTGGAACGCGGCTTGAATCGAAAGCCAGGCTGTCCACCCTGGTGGGCCGCGCCGTCGAACGTGCTGAGGCCCGGCAACGAGTGGAACAGTCGCGGCTCACCATGATGCGCGCCTACGCGGAGACGGACAGTTGCCGCCGCCAGTTCCTGTTGGGCTACTTCGGTGAGGACCTGCCGGAGCCTTGCGGCAACTGTGACTCGTGCGCTGACGGGCACGACGACGGCAGGCTGGACCGGGCGCCCGTCTCCGACGCGGAGGAGACGTTTCCTTTGCAATCCACGGTGGTGCATAAGGAATGGGGGCAGGGCTTGGTGATGCGCCACGAGGATGACGTCATCACTGTCCTGTTCGAGCAGGAGGGCTATAAAACCCTGTCCCGTTCCGCCGTCGTCGAGCATGAATTGTTGAAGCCTGCCTAGGTGCCTGCGGCAGCCGCCGGCCGGCTGCCGCAGGGCTGGAGCTCAGGTGTTCAGCTCCAGCATCAGGGCCGGCAGTTCGTCGGCCAGTTCGCGTGCCAGGAAACCCAACGGGCCGAGCTTGCTGGCCAAACGGTCAGCCGCCGCTGCGTGAAGGTGGGTTCCCCAACAGGCGGCCTGCGCATCACTGGTTCCCCGTGCCCGCAAACCGGCTACGGCGCCAGCGAGAACGTCACCGCTGCCGGACGTCCCCAGTCCGCCGTACCCGGTGGTGATTTTCCATAACTTCCCACCTGCGCCCGACGGCCCGGCAATAATGCCCTGGCAGCTCACCACTGCATCAAACCGGTCTGCCACAGCGGCAACATCGCGTTCGAGGTCTTCCACGTCCCGGCCCAGCAATATCCCGGTCTCCGTCGGATTGGGCGTCAGGATCAGCCTTCCCCGCCACGGTTCGAGCTCCTCCTCGATCCTGCCCAGCACTCCCAGGGCAAAAGCATCAAGAACGACGGCGGGACCTCCCGCGGTGCCGCCGCCGTCGTCGGACTGTTCCTGCTCCAGTAACGCCCGCAGCAGTGCCTCAGCGAGGTCGAGGTCGTCCAGGCCGGGCCCAATGAGGAGGGCGTCCGCCTTCTCCAGGTCGCCGGCGATGCGCTCCAAGCCTTCTCCGGTCACTGAGCCGTTGGGGTTTTCGGGCAGGCCAACAGATCCGCATTCAGGCAAGGCCACGCCAATCTGCACCGCAGCGGACTCGGCGACTGCCAGGGTGATTTTCCCGGCCCCGGCACGGAGCGCCGCAGTGCCGGCCAGCAGCGCCGCGCCGGGCGTAGTCCGGGCCCCTCCGATCACCAGCACTGCTCCCCGCGAGTACTTGTCCTCGCCCGGTGCCGGCAACGGCCAGTCACGCAGCAGCGAGGGCGTCACCAGGATGGCGGCACTGGATTCACTGCGGGTGGACACTGGCGTCTCCTGCATGTTCTGTCACTGCCACTCCCTGCTCGGCCAGATGGTCAGCCACATTGAAGCTCTCCAGTTCCCACGGGCCTGAGCCGGTGGGACGTACGTAACGGGTGATCGACGCATTCAGCACCGACGTGGTCGCGGCCAGGTCCAGGATTTCGTCCTCGGACATCCCTTCCAGGACGTAACGGACCAGCAGGATGACGGCATCGTGGCAGACCAGCATCACGCGGTGCCCTGTTCCCAGGGTGTTGAGCTCATCCAGGATCGAACGCAGGCGGAGTGCGACGTCAGCCCACGACTCCCCGCCGGGCGGGCGGTAGTACAGCTTGCCCAGCCAGAGCCGCCGCTCGGCTTCGTCGGGGTACCTCGTCTCGACGCCCAAGCGCGTCAGCCGGTCCAAAATACCCAGTTCCCGGTCCCTGAGGCGTTCATCGGTGAGTACCTTGACAGGCCAGCCGGCGGTCTCCACAGCGATTTCCGCTGTCTGTCTGGCACGGGCATAGGGGGAGGAAACCACAGCATCGGGCCGGAGCTCTTCGGCCATCCGGGCGAGCGCCGTTCCCAGTGCTTTCGCCTGCTCCCGGCCGGTGCCGGATAAGTTCACGTCGGGATCCCTGGCAGGAACCTGGATAACCTCCGCTCCAGCCAAGCGTGCCTCCGTCGCGGCCACGTTTCCTTCGCTTTCACCGTGCCGGATCAGCAGCAACTCCACGGCACCGGCCTCCTGGACTGCGTCCGTCAGTCCGTCCTCGTTCACAAAGATCACTCCTCCGCGTGTGTTGCCGAATGCAGAACACTACCCAGTGCGTACCCACGGGTCCAGAGAATAAACGCACGACGGCGTCCGGGAACCTCTGTCGCCCGGACCTTCAGTGAAGTAAGTTGCTCGCATGGAGGACTCATATCAAGTCATCGTTGTGGGTGCCGGATTCGCGGGCGTAGCGGCAGCCAAGGAACTCGGGCGCAAAGGCGTCAAGGTCTTGCTGATCGACTCGAACAACTACCACCAATTCCAGCCACTCCTTTATCAGGTAGCTACATCCCAGATCGGAGTCTCGGCAATTGCGCGGCCACTCCGGTCCGTGTTCCGACGCTTCAAGTCGGTTAAGGTCCTCACGGCGAAGGTCGAGTCCGTGGATGCAGCACAGCGGTCCGTCAGCACGGAAGACGGACAGACCCTGCGCGCGAAGATCCTCGTTATTGCAGTCGGCGCCGTTCCGAACTTTTTTAATACCCCTGGCGCAGAGGAGTTGGCGTTCCCGCTGTATTCCGTCACAGACGCCACCAGGCTGGGCACTGGCCTTACCCGGCTGCTGGACCAAGCCGACAGAAACCCCGACGGTTCCGTCGACGTAGTGGTGGTGGGAGGCGGGCCCACCGGCGTGGAGACCGCCGGAGCGATGGCGGAAAACGTCAAATATGTGGTGAGCAAGTATTTCTCGCCGGAGCTCGCAGCACGATGCCGGGTGCATTTGGTGGACATGGTTCCCAGTGTCCTGAACATGTTCTCCAAGAAATCCCAGAGCTATGCCACTGATCATTTGAAGAAGGTGGGCGTTCACCTTCATATGGGAGTGGGCGTCACCGAGGTCCGGCCGGACGGAGTGATCCTGGCAGACGGCAGCTCCGTGCCGGGACAGATCGTGGTGTGGGCCGGAGGCCTGAAAGCGGGCGATCTCATTGCCGGGTCCGGGCTGACGCAGGGGAGAGGGGGGCGCATTGACGTCAACACTGACCTGACGGCTCCGGACGCGAAGGGCGTATACGTCATTGGGGATTGCGCCAACATCACCGACTCCACCGGTGCGAAGCTTCCGCAACTGGGGTCCGTGGCTCAACAGGCAGGAAAATGGGCCGCCAAGAACATCCTTGCGGACCTCGGCGGGGGCATCCGGACGCCCTTCCACTATGTGGATAAGGGTTATATGGCGATGGTGGGTCGTGGCGCCGCAGTGGCAGAGTTGGGTCGCAAGCGAATCCAGCTGCAGGGGATTTTCGCCTTCTTATCCTGGCTCCTCGTCCACCTCGCATTGTTGTCCGGCCTCCAACAAAAGATCCGTGCCTTGTTCTCCTGGCTCAACGGCTATCTGCTGCATAGCCCCGCGCAAGTTGTTGTCAGCGGGCCCATCGAGAAGGAACCAACGGAACAGGATCCACCGGGCCCGGAGGTTTCCCAGGGGTCCTGACGAGGAACCGGCAGCTGTTTTGCGGGGTCCCTGGTTGAACAGCCGCGCTTCTTCTTCAGGCGGCAAGCAAGTTCTTGGCTGCAGCAATCAGCTCAGCATTGCCTTCAGCGCGCTCTCCATGGGGGAGTAGGAGCGTATCTTCGAGACCGATTCTGGTGTCCAATCCCCACCGGGCTGCCAGCTTCAGCGCAGCCCAGGTGGACCGTTCCTCGCCGTGGAGCAGGGTCGGCACCTGGACCGCTGGTTCCCGCAACAGTTCCAAGAGACATTTGGCCTCGCCTTCCACAGCCTCGGCCGGGATGTCCTGTAGCTCGATCAACACCCTCAGGCATTCAGCCCGGAATGGCGAGCAGGCCCATCGGCGGGCAGCGTCCGCATGCCAGATTCCCGCCTCGATGCCAATACCGCGGGCGTGAAGGGCGCCGGCCACTTCTTCGGCACCGTCCTCGTGCCAATTTACGGATGCAAAATCCGGTGCCTCACGCCATGACTCCACCATCTTCACGCGCGACGATGCGTCGGGGGAAGTCCAGGCACCCGTTGTCACGCCCACAGGTACGTCAGGACAGGCATGACGCACTGCGCGCAGCCATTGGGTGACGTAGTGCGGTTCCATGGTGTCCGCGCCCTGAGGATTCTTAGGATGGACATGCAGGCTGTGGGCGCCTGCAGCCACGGCCGCCGCAGCTTCCTGGGCAATCATGGCGGGATCTGCCGCCAGCCGTTGGTGGAGCGAGACGTTCCGAGCCCCGTTGAGGCAAGCCTGTAGCATCACACCGCCCATGGTACGAGGTTGTCTCCGTGGGGCGGGATCTTATTGAGCGGCCAAACTGGGAAGATAGCAGAAGGAATCCCGAATCAAGGAGCAACATCATGACCCTCAAAGAACGCCTGAAAGCCGACGTGGTTGACCACATGAAGGCGGGCAACAAGGTTGCGCTGACCACAGTGCGCAACGTGCTGGGTGAGATTACTACCCGTGAGAAGTCCGGGAAGACGCCGGTCGAGTTGGACGACGCCCAGGTGACATCACTGCTCCAAAAGGAAGCCGCCAAGCGCCGGGACACTGCCCGCATCTACACGGAGGCCGGCGAATCCGAGCGCGCAGCCGCCGAAGTGGCGGAGGCTGAAATTATCGAGGCTTACCTGCCAAAGGCCCTGACCAGGGAAGAAGTGGAAGCAATCGTCGACGACGCCGTCCAGGCGCTGAAGGCTGATGGCCAAGAGCTTTCCATGCGTTCCATCGGAGCCGTGATGAAGCCCGTCACCGCCAAGGTTGCAGGACGTTTTGACGGCAAGACTGTCAGCGAGATCGTGCGCGGACGCTTGGCGTAGCGAGGTCAGTTGACCCCCAGCAGCCACCGCAAAGTGTCAGCGTTTCGCACGGCGTTACCACCGCCGTCGTTGTTGAAGTAGACGTACACGTCCTTGCCGGAACCGTCCCACTCCCGAATCCGTTCCGCCCACCAGCGGAGATCGTCATCGGAGTATGAGCCGCCGTAGAGGTGCTCATGGTCCGGGCCGTGCAGTCGAACGTAAACAAACGGCGCGGTGGCGCGCAGGATGCAGGGCAGATTGGCGCCACTCATGATGCAGTATGCGGCCCCGTGGCGCTCCAGCAGTGAATAGACGTCGGGGTGGTCCCAGCTGTCGTGGCGGAACTCGACGGCAACTCGGATCCAGTGGGGCAGGGCGGCCAGGAAGTAGTCCAGCCGGGCGTCGTCGCGGGCAAAACCGGGTGGGAGCTGGACCAACAGGACGGCCCGTTTGTCGCCGAGCTCGTGCCAGCAGCGAATGATCCGTTCCACCCACACCTCCGGGCTGTACAGCTTCTTGGCGTGTGTGAGTCCCCGTGGCGCTTTGACGGACATGGCAAAGCCCGGAGGCAGGCGGTTTCGCCAACTCGCAAACGAGGTGTCCCGGGGCCAGCGATAAAAGCTCGCGTTGAGCTCCACTGTGGTGAACCTGGCCATGTACTGGGCCAGGCGCTTTGAAGCCGGAAGCCCCGGCGGATAGAGCACATTTTCCCAGTGGTCGTAGCTCCAGCCCGAGGTGCCGATGTGGATGCCCATGGTGTGAATGTACCCGCGCTGGACCTCCCCAACCCGGGTGTTACAGCTTGCCGCTCCGGGCCATCAGGGCCTGGAGATCTTCGGCCACCTTGGCTACTTCGCGCTGCCGGGCGCTGGGCGTTGGATTGGAACCGGGTTTGCTGCTGCGCGTTGCCGGGTGTGCAGGCCGTCGGGACGTGCGGGCTGGGCGGTGAAGCTGCGGATCGCGCGAGGGCGCGTCGACAGTGACGGCTCCCTGCAGGGGATCGTGGAAGAGTGGGAGGTTCATACTTCCCGATCCTGACAGAAGCGGCCCTGGGCCGGTATGGACAGGTGCATACGCCGTCACGGCACGGCTGTGCAAATGTCCATCCGGGCCGGGGCAGGCACCTAGCCCCAGAGAGCCTTCTTCAGCAGGGTCCTCAATTGGGCATTCTCGTCCTCGCTGAGTCCCGCAAGCTGGGTCTCTTCGCACACTTCAAGGGCAGCCCTCGCCTTGTTGTGGATCCGCCGGCCCTCGGCTGTGGAGACGATGATCTTCGCCCGGCGGTCCTGTTTGCCCTGAGCCCTCTTGACCAAGCCGCGGTGTTCCAGGTCGTCCACAAGGCTGACCACCTGGCTGGGGTCCAGGCTGAGGAAATCGGCGAGCTCCCGCTGCGTAGGTTCCAGCCCGCTGCACGCAAGAGTCAGCACGGAGAAGGACCGCTCCCTGAGTCCGTAATCTGCCAGGGCCTTGTTGTTCAGCAGTGAACCCGTGGCATGCAGTTTGGCCAGCAACAGGCCCACATCGCTGCCGATTTTTGCTGCGGCCAAGCGCGGGGTTTCCACTTCGGTGCTTTGCGGGCCCATGACAACTCCAATAGTAATGAAAAACAATCGTTGACTTTTTCAATGATCCGTATTCTCATTGATCATGACAAGGATCTCACGACGCAGTGGGATCGGCCTCACCGGCTCCGGCCGGTTACTGCATGCGAAGGAGCACGCCATGAGCTTGAACGGCAAGGTTGCAATCGTTACTGGAAGTGGACAGGGTCTTGGACTCGCTTATGCGAGGGAGCTCGCCCGCCAGGGTGCCGCCGTCGTTATTAATGACGTGAACGCTGAAACCGCTGCGGAGGCTGTCGCGCACATTGAGGCCGACGGTGGCCGGGCCGCCGCCGTGGTGGTTCCGGTGGGCAGCACTGATGCTGCGAAGGCGTTGGTGGCGGGTGCTGTTGAAGCATTTGGCCGGCTGGACATCCTGGTCACCAACGCCGGGATCCTGCGGGACAAGAGCCTGTTGAAGATGACGGATGAGGATTTCGATCTGGTCATCAACGTCCACCTGCGCGGAACCTTCACCTGCGTCCGCGAGGCGTTCGCCTACTTCAAGGAAAACAACATTCCCGGGCGGATCATCACCATCGGTTCGCCCACGGGCCAGCGCGGTAACTTCGGCCAGACCAACTACGCCGCTGCCAAGGCCGGGATCGTGGGCATGGTCCGGACCTGGGCGCTTGAGATGAAGAAGGCGGGCGTGACCGTCAACTCCGTCATTCCGGTGGCGGCGACGGCGATGACCAGAACGGTCCCGTATTTCCAGAAGGCCGTTGAAGCAGACGAGCGTGGCGAGGCCATGCCGGCGTTCTTCCGCCACGACCTCGGTTTCGGAACGGCCGACGACGTCGCCGGGCTGATTGCCTTCCTCGCCTCTGACGCGGCCGCCGGGATTACCGGCCAGGCAATCGGTGCCGGTGGTGACCGGCTCCAGGTCTGGACCCACCCGGCGGCGGCCACCACCGAGTACCGCGACGGTGGCTGGAGCTACGAGGCCCTGCAGGAGAATGCAGCTTCGCTGTTTGGTTCGGATGCGCTGCAGA
Organism: Arthrobacter sp. D5-1; assembly: GCF_017357425.1. Classification (NCBI taxonomy): domain Bacteria; kingdom Bacillati; phylum Actinomycetota; class Actinomycetes; order Micrococcales; family Micrococcaceae; genus Arthrobacter; species Arthrobacter sp. D5-1. Next base: position 1,118,826 of record NZ_CP014571.1, read on the forward strand.
GCTACGGCGAGGAATTCCTGCCGCTGCCTGAGGAACTCCGGCCCGAGCCGGCGGCCGTACCGGCGCAGGCCCGCTGATCATGGCCGACCGCTACGAACTGGGCATCGACGTTGCGAAGCTCGACGCGATCGACATGCACGTCCACCTGGAAGTGGACAGCTGCGGTCATGGCTCGCTCCCGGAAGAACTGACGGAGGCCTCGGCGAAGTATTTCAAGTCCGAGGACAGGACGCCGTCCCTGGACCGGATCGCTGAGGTATACCGCGAACTGAACATGGCCGCCGTCGTCTTCACTGTCGACGCGCGGACGCAGCTCAAGCATGAGCCCAACAGCATCCCGGAGCTGATCGAGGGCGCTGCCCGGAACAACGATGTGCTGATTCCCTTCGGCAGCGTTGATCCTCGGACGGGGGAGGACGCAATCGCCGGGGCGAAGCACCAGGCTGTTGAACGTGGTGCCCGGGGTTTCAAGTTCCACCCCTCGCTGCAGGGCTTCGACCCGTCCAATGAGGCCTTCTATCCGCTCTGGGAAACCCTTCAGGAACTTGGGCTGCCGTGTATTTTCCACACGGGCCAGAACGGCATGGGTGCAGGGCTGCCCGGTGGGTATGGGATCAAGCTCGCGTACTCCAACCCGTTGCTGCTGGATGCTGTTGCCGCTGACTTTCCGGGCCTGCAGGTCATCATGGCCCACCCCTCGGTGCCGTGGCAGGACGAGGCGAACTCGATCGCGACGCACAAGTCCAACGTGTTCATTGACCTGTCCGGATGGTCGCCGAAGTATTTCCCGGAGTCGCTGGTGAAAGCCTCGAATTCGGTGCTGCAGGACAAGGTCCTGTTCGGCACGGACTACCCGCTGATCACCCCGCAAAAGTGGCTGGGTGCGTTCGCTGACCTGCCACTGAAGGATGAAGTCCGTCCAAAAATCCTCAAGGACAACGCTGTCCGGCTGCTGGGACTCGGTGGCTGACATGACCACGAGTACGGCAACGAATGCGGAACAGCGGCTCTATTCCGTGGCGGACTGGTACGACGCCGAAGCACTCCTCACCACTGAAGAGCGTCAGGTTTTGGGCCGGCTGCGCGGCTTCCTTGAGGCGGAAGCGAAGCCACTGCTGGCTGAGTACTGGGAACGGGGAGAGTTCCCGGAGCAGTTGGCTCAGCCGCTGATCGATCTTGACGTGATGGAACCTTCCGATCTCACCGTGGAGGGGCCGGCAAGAGGGATCTACCACGGCTTCCGGATCTTCGAACTGGCCCGCACGGACGCTTCGTTGGCAACCTGGTACACCGCCCAGGCGGGGCTGTTCAGGACAGCGATCCGTGTTGGTGCTTCCGAGGAGCAGCAGCGCGAGTGGATGCCCAAGGTCATCGACTTCTCCCTCAAAGGTGTCTTCTCGCTGACCGAACCAGGGCACGGCTCGGACATCGCCGGAGGGCTTTCCACCACTGCCCGTTTCGAAGAAGGTCCCGACGGCGGAAGCTGGGTTCTGGACGGCGCAAAGCGGTGGATCGGGGGCGCCTCCACGGCCGATGTATTGTGTGTGTTCGCCAGGGACGTTGCCGATGGACAGGTCAAAGCGTTCCTCGTGGACCGGACCGCCACCGGCGTCAGCCTGGAAAAGATCCATGGCAAAACCTCGCTCCGGATGATGCAGAACGCCCATATCACCCTGAACAAGGTCCGTGTACCCGAGGCCATGCGCCTCCACAAGGTGAACTCGTTCAAGGACGTTGCCTCGATGCTTCGGGCGATGCGCTCGGACGTAGCCTGGATCGCCACCGGCATTCAAGCAGGCGCGTTCGAAGCAGCGCTGGCCTACGTCAAGGAACGCCAGCAGTTCGGCCGGTCGCTGGGGTCCTTCCAGCTGGTCCAGGAAAAGCTGGCCCGGATGCTCGGCAACATCACCGCTTCGCTTTCACTGGTGGTGCGGCTGACTGAGCAGCAGGGATGGGGCATCTACCGGGACCAGGACTCGGCCTTGGCCAAGATGCAGACGTCCTTGATGATGCGCGAAACCGTCGCCTTGGCCCGTGAAGTGGTGGGCGGCAACGGCATCACCCTCGCGGCCGACGTCGCGCGTTTCCATGCCGATGCCGAAGCCGTCTACTCCTACGAAGGCACCCACGAGATCAACGCCCTCATCGTGGGACGCGCCCTCACCGGCGCCAGCGCCTTTACCAACTAATCCTTCTCAAACCTCAACACCAACTGCCAGGAGGCAAAGATGCCCAATCTCGTCGTCGATTTCGACACCCTGCTCACCATGTCCGGCAAGGACCTCGGCACCACCGATTACCGCGAGATTACCCAGCAGCAGATCAACCTGTTCGCTGACGCCACGGACGATCAGCAGTGGATCCACACCGACCCCGAGCGCGCCAAGAGCGGTCCGTTCGGGGCTCCGATCGCGCACGGCTTCCTCACCCTGTCCCTGATCATCCCTTTCTGGGGCGAACTGTTCGACGTAGACGGGGTCACCACCAAGGTCAACTACGGCCTGGACAAAGTCCGCTTCACCTCCCCGGTCAAGGTCGGCTCCAAAGTCCGTATGAACGGCAGCATCGCCGAAGTTACCGAAGTCAAGGGCGGCGCCCAGATCAAGGTCAACGCCACCATTGAAATCGAAGGCCAGGAACGCCCCGCTGTCGTGGCCGAATTCCTGGCCCGTTTCTACAAATAAAGATCCAATTCCCTTCCCTCCTCTCCCAAGGAACAGCCATGTCAGGACACACTGCGCTCGCACAGCCGAGCACGGCCGCCAAGCGCAAAGAGGCGCGCACGGTCATCATGTCCAGCTATCTGGGCAGCACCATCGAGTTCTACGACTTCCTGCTCTACGCAACAGCGGCAGCGGTCGCTTTCCCCAAAGTCTTCTTCGCAGGCACCGATGAATGGGTTGGCGTAGTTGCTGCCTATGCCACGTTCGCGGCAGGCTATGTTGCCCGTCCCTTGGGCGGCATCATCTTCGGCCACTTCGGCGACCGCATAGGGCGCAAGGGCATGCTGATCGTGTCCATGGCGATGATGGGCATTGCCTCCACGTTGATTGGCCTGATTCCGGGAGCCAGCGTCATTGGCCCGTGGGGAGCTGTGATCCTGGTGGTCCTGCGTGTCTGCCAGGGGATCGCTGTCGGCGGTGAATGGGGTGGGGCCGCACTGATGGCCCTGGAACACTCCGATCCCAAGAGGCGAGGCTTCGCGGCGTCGTTCGTGAACGCTGGCGCACCCACCGGGGCTGTCCTGGGCACCGTGGTCATGGGCATCTTCTCCGCCCTCCCGCAGGACGCATTCCTGGCATGGGGCTGGCGGGTGCCGTTCCTGTTGTCCTTCGTGCTGCTGATCGTGGGCATGTTCGTGAGGTTGCGGGTTTCCGAAAGCCCCATCTTCGCCGAAGCCGTGGCCAAGGAAAGTGCCCAGGGGACCAAGCGCAAAATCCCGCTCCTGGAAGTTCTGAAACGCCCCAAGGCGCTCATCATGATCATGTTTGCCGGTGCCGCCGGCTTCGGACTGCAGGTAGTACTGCCCACCTTCTCCGTGACCTACGCCGTATCCAAGGGCGCACCACAGCAAGGCGTGCTCTATGCCTTCGCAGGTGCCTCGGCTATTTCCATCCTGTTCGTCCTCTTGGGCGGCAGGCTCTCGGACCGTTTCGGCCGCCGCCCGGTCATGGTGACTGGCTTGGCCTTGTTCATCCTTTACCTGTTCCCCATGTTCGGGATGCTCAGCTCCGGCAACATCGCTTTGGTCTTCCTGGCCTTCACGGTGGCGCTGGTTCTGCACTCGTCCCTCTACGGACCCCTTGCCGCGTTTGTTTCCGAACAGTTCGGCACCACCAACCGCTACACGGGGGCAGCCGTCGGCTACCAATTGGCCACCCTGATCGGCGCGGGCTTCACACCGGGCATTGTGGCCGGCCTCTATAAGGACTCCGGCCAAAGCATCGTCCCCGTGGTGGTGTTCCTGTCCATCATGTCGCTGGTATCGATTGTCTTCATCCTGCTGACGCGGGAGTCTAAGAACAACGACCTTTCAACGGTCAGTTAGGAGTAGCACACCATGGACAACAACGGAGTTGGATCCTGGCTGCACCGCCGCCGCAATAAGTCCGGAACCGCAACGGCCCTCATTTCCGGTGATCAAGCGCTGAGCTACGACGCGCTCGCCGACCGCACCGACCGTTTGGCCAACGCCCTCAAAACCAGGGGAGTAACCAAAGGGGACCGCGTGGCCTACCTCGGTGAGAACCACGCGTCCTTTGTGGAGACGTTCTTCGCCTGCGGTCTGCTGGGCGCGATCTTCGTTCCGTTGAACACCCGCTTGGCGGCTCCGGAGCTGCAGTTTCAACTGCAGGATTCCGGCGCGCGGCTCCTGATCAACGCCGAGGCCCTGGACGTCGTGGCCTCCGCGTCCGTGACCGACACAGTGGTAACCCACCGTCTTGTAGTGGCGTCCGACGGCGGCACTGATGGTTCCGCCCATAAGCTGCCGTCCGGCGTCGAGCACTATGGCGAGGTGCTTGACGCTGCAACCGCGGAGCCGCTTGATGAGACCGTGACGCTGGACGACGCCGCCATGATCCTCTACACGTCCGGCACCACCGGCAAGCCCAAAGGCGCGCTGCTGACGCATGGCAACATCACGTGGAACTGCATCAACACGGTGGTGGACATGGACCTGAACCGCAACGATGTAGCGCTCATGATCTCGCCGCTGTTCCACGTAGCGTCCCTGGATATGGGTCTGCTTCCCATGCTCCTCAAAGGAGCCACCGTGGTGCTTGAAGCGAAGTTCGACGCCGGGCGGGTCCTGGAGTTGGTGGGCCGGCACAAGATCACCACGCTCAACGGCGTTCCCACCACCTTCCAGATGCTCTGTGATCACCCCGGATGGTCGACGGCGGACCTCAGCTCCCTGGATAAGCTCACGTGCGGTGGTTCCGCGGTACCGGGCAGGGTCCTGGAAGCATATGAGGCCCGCGGTATTGGATTCACCAGTTGTTATGGCATGACCGAGACCGCGCCTGGCGCAACGATGCTGCCGGTATCGCGGTCCAAGGAGAAGGCCGGATCTGCCGGGCTGCCGCACTTCTTCACGGACGTGCGGATCGCCGGTCCGATGGGCGGCGTTGCTCCCGCGGGCGAGGTAGGGGAAATCCAGATCTCCGGGCCCAACGTGATCAAGGAGTATTGGAACCGCCCGGAAGCCACCGCAGACAGCTACGCGGATTCCTCGTGGTTCCGCTCCGGCGACATGGGCCATCAGGACGCGGAGGGATTCCTGTTCGTGTCCGACCGGATCAAAGACATGATCATCTCCGGCGGCGAGAACATCTACCCGGCCGAGGTTGAGGCGGCCATCGCGGAGTTGACCGCGGTAGGGAGCGTGGCGGTGATCGGCGTTGCCGACGATACCTGGGGTGAAGTGCCCCGCGCCATCGTCACCCTGCGGGACGGAAGTTCCCTGACCGAGGAGCAACTGCGCTCGCATCTCGACGGCCGGCTGGCGCGGTACAAGATCCCCAAGTCAGTGGTGTTCGTTGAGGAAATGCCGCGCACGGCCAGCGGCAAGATCCGCAAGACGGACTTGCGGAGGCACTACGCCCTGTGACGCCGCCGGCCGGGCCCGGTGGAAATCGACGTAATTCGTGTCGGGTAATGAGGGGTCTGAGAGCAGCCAACGGCCGACATAATCCGTTATCAGGCTAAATCCGGGTTAATTTCATCCATCGAACTGCCTAATTGGCCTCGGGGGCATTACGATAGGCACGACTCATCACCTGAGTACGAACGCATCGTAACGACTCACACCTAACCCCGGGGGATATACCAATGAGCACTTACCCGCAACAACCGCAGCAGACCCAGCCCTACACCGCACAGGCTGGCGAACCGCCGCTGTGGGCACCGTACTACGGCGCTCCGATCGGTGCAGCCGTCAAGCGTTTCTTCAAGAAGTACACCGCGTTCAGCGGCCGCGCCAGCCGCAGCGAATACTGGTGGGTGGCACTGGTTCTGGGTGTCGTGGGCTTCGTCCTGCAGATCCTGACCCTGGTTCTTGGCAGCGCCGGCGCCACCGTTTCTGCAAACGGAACCACCACTCCTGGCCCGGGCTCTGTTGTCGGCCTGATTCTGGCCGTCGTTTTTTACCTGGCAATCCTCATCCCGTCCATCGCCCTGCTGGTTCGCCGCCTCCACGACGGCAACTTCAGCGGGTGGCTCGTCCTGATCGGCCTGATTCCCGGCTTGGGCGGACTTGCGCTGCTGGTGTTCTCGCTTCTGCCGTCCAACCCGGCCGGCCAGCGTTTTGACCAGCCGACTGCATAGTCAGCCAAGCACTAAGTAAAACGCTCCAACGAAAAAGGGCGGCGCCTCGTGTGCCGCCCTTTTTTGTGCCCTCTTTGTCCCCCCTTCACCGTTCCGCCCCGGCGGTCATGACATGCTGGGACTGACGCGGACCGAGCCCCAATGACGAGGAGTGCCATGCCCAACCGTCCACGCAGGAGAACCATCAGGCGTTGCGCCGTGGTGGGCGGTGGGATCATCGGTGTTGCGGTGGCCAGGGAGCTCGCCACCACACTCGACGGCGTCCAGGTCACCATTTACGAAAAGGAAAACCGGCTCGCGGCACACCAGACCGGCCACAACTCGGGTGTGGTCCATGCGGGCCTCTACTACGAGCCGGGAGGGCTGAAAGCAAGGCTGTGCCGCAGGGGAGTGGAGTTGCTGCGGGAATTTTGCGCCGCGAAGAACCTTCCCTATGAGGCCTGCGGCAAGTTGGTGATCGCCCAGACACCGGAGGAGTCCACGCGTTTGGACGCCATCTTCGCCCGGGCCACAGCCAACGGTGTCCCCGGAGTGAGGATGCTGGGCGGCGGGCAGATACACGATGTGGAGCCGAACGCCGTCGGACTTTCTGCCTTGCACTCGCCGGAAACGGCGATCGTCGACTATACGGCCATTACCGAGGCGCTCGCCGAGGACGTTCGAGCCATGGGCGGGACCATCCGGCTGGGGCAGGAAGTACTCGGGCTGGAGCAGCAGGCCAGTGGGGTAGTGGTGACCACCCGGGATGGTGGCGAACATTTCGACCTGGTGGTGGCGTGCGCGGGGCTCCAGTCGGACCGTCTGGCTGAGGCGACTGGCGAGCCGGCGACCCCGAAAATCGTCCCGTTCTTCGGCCAGTACTTCCTGGTGGGCCCCGAAGCCCGCCACCAGGTGAAGGGCTTGATCTATCCCGTGCCGGACCCCAAACACCCGTTCCTCGGCGTGCACCTCACCAAGCGGATTGACGGCGAAATGATGCTTGGCCCCAATGCCTTCATCTCCTTCGGGCGGGAGTCCTATGCCTGGAACCAGGTGAAGATGAGTGATGTTGCCAGCTATGCGCTCTTTCCGGGCTTCTGGAATTTTGCCCGGCAGAATGTGCCGTCGGCGGTCCGAGAATTCCAGACCGTAGTGAGCCGGAAGAAATTCATCCGGGAAGCGATGCGCTTTGTTCCGTCCTTGGAAGGCGCCAGCATCCTGCCCGGCACCCGTGGCGTGCGCGCACAGGCCATGAACAGTGATGGCTCGCTGGTGGACGATTTTGTGATTGCGCGACGCCGGGACACGGTTTTGGTGCGTAACGCACCATCGCCGGGGGCGACGTCGTCGATGGCCATCGCGGAGTACATCGTGGAGCAGGCGCTGCAGGACTGACAGTTAACACGCCGGTGACGCAGCCGAAACCGCCTCCACATCAGGGCTGGATACGGTTGCCGCATGATCGCTTCATTGGCTTCGCTGGCAACCCGTCTCGGCACCACCTTGGGGCAATGGATCGAGGCCGCCTACGTCCTGGATTGCGCTGAAGTGGAGGCCAGGGACGAGCACCGTCTGGCGTGGCTGCCCGCGCTGAGCGGCGTGACGGTGGCCAGCGCCCAGGCCATCCAATCGCACACTGCGAGGGTGCAGCCAGAGCCATAGAGAACGCTGCGAAAGCTGCCATATGTTGCGTTGGGCACACTATTCGTTAAACGCGGGGAGTATGCCCTAAACTGCTTCACTGAGGTGCCGGAATAGGCACTATGCAGCAACGAAAGCGAACCCTCAATGGCTACTGATTACGACGCCCCGCGCAAGACCGAAGAAGACTCTCCGGCTGAATCTCTTGAGGCTCTTCAGGCATCCCGTGGCAACGCTGCACAGACTGCAGTCATCGACGTCGAAGAAAACGACACTGCCGAGGGTATCGACCTTCCCGGTGCTGATCTTTCCGGTGAAGAGCTGACCGTCATTGTTGTCCCGGAGCAGTCGGACGAATTCACCTGTGGTTCATGTTTCCTGGTCCGTCACCGGTCCCAGATTGCGCTCGAAAAGAACGGCCTCAAGTTCTGCAAGGACTGCGAAGGCTAGATAACGCCGGGGTCTCGTTATCTTCGATCACGAACATGGGTGCGAAGGCCCTTAAAAACTGCCCGCACCGGCCGTGGATTTGGTATTTGATGTCCCTCCCGTGACCACCTTGTTGCCCCTTTAACGGTTATGCGCCGAAGCGGCAACAACCAGTCCAAAGTGGCTTGCGTCCTCCTAATGTTGAAGTATCAACTTCGCCTGAAGGGGGCACAAAAAATGAGGAAAATTGGAGCGGGTCTGGCAGCCGTCCTGGCCGCAGCCGGACTCGGTCTGGCGGCGCCGGGGCCTGCCTCGGCGGCATCTTACTGCGGACTTGCCTGGGGTTCGTTGGCCAAAGCCGACCCCGACATGAGTTCCGCCTACGTCACCAATGTCCGCACGGGCCAACAGTCGTGTTTCGACCGTCTGGTGATCGACATGACCGGAAAGGTGGCCGGCTATTCCGTCCGCTATGTCCCGGTAATCACCCAGGACGCCACCGGCTACCCGATCCCCGTGCTTGGTGACGCAGACCTGCAAGTGGTGGTGACTGCGCCGTCCTATAACCAGTACAGCCAGCCCACCTACCTGCCCGCAGCCAAAGCGGAGCTCTCCAACGTCTCCGGTTATCAGACCTTCCGCCAGGTGGTTTATGCCGGCAGCTTTGAGGGCACCACGAGCATTGGGCTGGGTGTCCGTGCCCGGCTTCCGTTCAGGGTCTTCACCTTGGACGGGCCCGACGGCGGCTCCCGCCTGGTGGTGGACGTCGCCCATCGCTGGTGATTGAAGCTGCGGGTCGCCGAGAATGTACGAAAGCGGCCAGTTCGCCGGAACTTTCCGGGTGAACTGGCCGCTTTTCAGCGTTTTCGACGCTCGTTATTCAGGCACCACCAAAGCCGGGGTATCCTTCCGGATTGTCTCGCCGCGGAAGAACCCGGGCCGGACGCGGGACATGATCAGCATGACAACGGCGCCGAATACCAGGATGCCGATGCCGAGGACGAATACCAGTCCCACTCCGAAGATCTCCGAGCCACTGCCAAACTCCGGAGCCCAGCTGTCCACTGCGGTCTGCAGGAACACCACGAACAGGCCTACGCCACCAATCAACGGGCATACGAGCCGCAGGAAGAAGTTCCGGGCATTGGCGAACAGGCTGTTCCGGAAGTACCAAACACAGGCGATGGCGGTGAGCCCGTAGTAGAAGCAGATCATCAGGCCCAGGGCCAGGATGGTGTCGTTCAGGACGTTCTCACTGATCACGTGCATCACCGCGTAGAAGCCCGCGGACAGGACGCCGGCCGCGACGGTGGCGAAGCCCGGCGTCGAGAACTTCTTGCTCATGTGGCTGAAGCGTTCCGGCAGGGCCCCGTAGTGCGCCATGGCCAGCAGGCTGCGGGACGGCGACGTGAAGGTGGACTGCAGGGACGCCGCGGAGCTGGAGAGCACGGCGAGGGACATGAGGATTGCGAACGGGCCCATTACGGGTGAGGCGAGTGCGGTGAAGACGTTTGCGTGGTTTTCCTCGTTGTTCAGGCCGATTCCTGTGTCACCCACGCCGGCAAACATCATGGTGGCGATGGTGACCAGCAGGTAGATGCCCAGGACTATGACGGCCGTGAGAGTGCCCGCAAGTCCGGCGGTCTTCTTGCCGTTGGCGGTTTCCTCGTTCACGGTCAGGCAGACATCCCAGCCCCAGTAGACGAAGATCGACAACGAGATGCCGGCTGCGATCTGGCCAAAGGTTTCGATCTTGGTGACGTCGAACCAGTCCCAGCTGAAGGGAACAGCCGTCTCTGACGTGGACCAGTTGGCGAAGGCCATGCCCACGAAAAGTCCAAGGACCAGCAGTTGGAAGCCCACCAAGCCGTACTGCACAATCTTGGTGGTGTGCAGGCCCCGGTAGCTGATCCAGACGGCCAAGGCCACGAATACGAAGCACGTGGCGACGTTAAGGAGCTTGTTGGAGGCGAGATCGGCGAGCTCCGGTGAGCCGGTGGCCTGCGCGAGGAACAGGTAGAAGAAGTCCACGGCGACGCCCGCCAGGTTGGACAGGACAATGATATTGGCCGCGAGCAGGCCCCAGCCACCCATCCAGCCCACCCAGGGGCCGAACGCTTTGGTGACCCAGGTGAACGTGGTGCCGCTGTCCGGGGAGTCTGCGTTAAGTTCCCGGTACGCGAGCGACACCAGGATCATCGGGATGAAGCCGATCAGGAAGATCACGGGCAGTTGCAGCCCCACTTCGTTGACCGTAGGGCCAAGGGCGCCCGTCAGCGTATACGCCGGGGCGATGGTTGAAATGCCAAGAACGACGACGGCGAGGAGCCCCAACTGCCCCGTCTTCAGTCCCTTGCCGCTGATGTCGTGCGACGTTGCAGCGTCACTGCCGCTGCGGCGGATTGTCTGGCTCATAAGAGGCCCTTTCTAGATGGCCGAAGGCTGTTGCTGCGTGATGCAGTGGATGCCGCCGCCCCGGGGGAAGAGTTCCCGGGCGTCAACACTGACCGCGCGGCGTCCGGGGTAGGAATCGGAGGGAATGCGGAGGGCGTTCCCGTCCATGGGGTCGTTGAAACTGCAGGCGATGACGTCGTCTGCGACGGCAGGCGCCAAGCGCTCAAGCGAAGACTGCCTCGGGTTGGGCCTGTGCTGGCGCGGCGCCGAGTGGGGTGTTCAATCATGGTGGCAAGTACTCCGTGAGACGACAATCACTAAATGAATAGCGTTCATTTAGTATGGCGGGAGTCACGCTTGAGCGCAAGAAGGGTCCAGAATGCCATTCGTTTATGACTGGTGCGGGGGCGGCGTTGGCTGGGGTGCGCAGGGGTGTGTGCAGGGGGCCATGGTGAGGCCGCTAATAATGTCTGTGCCCTCTGGGAGAGTATGGACATGGAGCAGATTCGGGAACCGCAAGCGGGGGCAGTAGTCTCTGCTGCGCTTGTTCCTGCGCCAGTTCCTGCCTCTTTTCCGGGCACAATGGCGGTCGATTCCGGGCGTGCTGCTCGGCTGACGGGTCCAGTTGTTGACGAGTCCGGTCCCTCCGGTCCTATCAGCGGTGATCTGATCGATCAACTGCGGGCGCTGGAGGCGATGAAGTCGGCCATCGTTGGTTTGCAGGCGCGGATTGCCGTGGCTTTTGATCTGGCGCAACGTCACGAACAAGCCGAGGCCGGTGTTCCTTCGTCCGAACGAGGCAGGGGTGTGGGTGCGCAGGTGGCGTTGGCGCGGCGGGAGTCCCCGAACCGGGGCTCCCGGCTCTTGGGGTTGGCGAGGGCGTTGGTGACGGAGATGCCGCGTACGTTGGCCGCGTTGGAGTCAGGTCAGCTCAATGAGTGGCGGGCGACCCTGCTCGTGAAGGAGACGGCATGCTTGTCCGCGGAGGACCGGTGTGCGGTGGACGAGGAACTCGCCCCCGACACCGGCACTTTCGAGGGGAAGGGTGATCGGGCGATCATCGCGGCGGCCAAGGCTGCGGCGTACCGGCGTGATCCTCGCTCGGTGGCCCAGCGTGCCAGTCATGCCGCGACCGAGCGGACCGTGAGCCTGCGTCCGGCGCCGGACACCATGACGTATCTGACGGCCCTGCTTCCGGTCGCCCAAGGCGTGGCTGCCTACGCGGCCTTGACCCGGGCTGCTGATTCGGCCCGTTCCACTGGGGATGCCCGTGGCCGTGGCCAGGTCATGGCGGATACCCTCGTCGAACGCGTCACCGGCACGCCCGGCGGCGTCGCGGGGGTAGATCTGCAGCTCGTCATGACCGACCGGACGCTCTTTCAGGGCGACAGTGAACCAGCCCGCCTCAAGGGCTACGGAATCGTCCCCTCAGAATGGGCCAGAACCCTGGTCGGTGCAGGAAGGTCAGCGCGATCAGGACACAAGCCGAAGGCCGGTCCCGAGTTCTGGCAGCAGCAGGGCCTGCGGCCGGGCTTCGGGTCCTGGCCGGACCAAAACTCGCGGGCCGCACGGTCTGGGCCGCCGAGACAGGAGGTCGCGGGGAGGCTGTCGGGCATAGAAGTCCCGCCGAGCAAGGAAGTCCCGCCGGAGCAGGATCGCGAGTTTACGGTGTGGCTTCGCCGGCTTTACACCGCGCCGGCCACCGGCGAGCTCCTGAGCATGGACTCCAAAGCGAGGATCTTCCCGCCGCGGCTTAGACGCTTCATCGAAACCCGCGACGACACCTGCCGCACCCCTTACTGCGACGCGCCCGTCCGCCACATCGACCACATCGTTCCGTGGCACTCAGGCGGTACTACTACAGTGACCAACGGGGCTGGACTTTGCGAAGCCTGCAACCACACCAAGGAAAACCCCGGCTGGACCGCGAGCCCGATCAACGGGGGCGTCCACACATTAGAACTCCGCACGCCCACGGGGCATGCCTACCGTTCCCAGGCCCCACCTTTGCCGGGGAGGGATCGCTCCGCAGGCGATGGCCGTGCCGTGATTGATGCTTCGTCCGAAGATACGGATCGGGCCGTGCCAGACTTAGCCCGGCAAAAGCGGCAGAACCTTGCCCGTTTTTAGGTCCCAGAACCCACGCCTGGAGCGCTCTCTTGTCGGGGTGCCTACTAATCGGCGTCAGCCCACCATGGCGGGCATGCCGGGACCAATCCAGTCAGCTGCCTAGGGGAGTGTCGGCAGCGTGAGGATTTCGGCTCCGTCCTTGGTGATGGCAATCGTGTGCTCGCTGTGGGCGGTGCGGCAGCCAGTGACGCTTCGGAGGGTCCAGCCATCCGCGTCAGTGACCAGCTGCGCAGTGTCCGCCATAACCCAGGGTTCCAAAGCCAGCAGCAAGCCGGGGCGGAGTTTGTATCCGCGGCCGGGCCGTCCCATGTTGGGCACGTGCGGATCCTGGTGCATGGTCGATCCGATGCCATGGCCACCGAACTCTGTGTTGATGGGGTAGCCGGCCTCGCCGAGGACTGAACCGATGGCGTACGAGAGGTCGCCGATGCGGGCGCCGGGGCGGGCAGCCGCGATACCGGCACGCAGGGCCCGTTCGGTTGCGTCAATCATCGCGACGCTTTCCGGGGGCTGTGATTGACCCACGATGAAGCTGATGGCCGAGTCTGCAGCAACGCCGCGAAGGGAGACGGCGAGGTCGAGGGTCAGCAGGTCGCCGTCGGCAAGGCTGTAGTCCCGGGGTAGGCCGTGCAGGACGGCATCGTTGACGCCGGTGCAGATGTAGTGGCCAAAGGGCCCTCGCCCAAAGGAAGGAGCGTAGTCGACGTAACAAGACACGGCTCCCGCTTCAAGGATCATGGCCTTGGCCCACTGGTCGATGTCCAGGAGGTTTGTCCCAACTGCGCAACGGCTCTTCAGGGTGTGCAAAATGTTGGCGACCAGGGCGCCCGCCTCCTTTGCGCGGAGCAGTTCGGCAGGGCTAAGGATCTCGATCATGCGGCAACTTTCTCTCATGTGACCAATAACTATCCCGGCCATATTATCCCGGTATTAGAATTGGAGCCATGGTCAGGTTGCCGCTAACACCCGCAGAGGCCGAGCGTGGACAGCGTCTCGGTGCTCTCTTGCGACGCGCGCGGGGTGAGCGCTCGATGTTGGAGACAGCCCTCGACGCCCGTGTCTCGCCGGAAACACTCCGGAAGATCGAGTCCGGCCGCGTGGCGACGCCGGCCTTTCCCACTGTCGCCGCGATCGCCGAGGTCCTTGGCCTTTCCCTCGACGAGGTGTGGGCGGAGATTAATCGGCCCGAGCTCGGTGTTGAGCCAGGAGGTTCCCGCCGGAACGCCCGTGAATGGCTGGCCTCCTAGGGCTCAGTGTCAACAATCTCATCGCTGGGGCCGCGCCCTGACGTGAAGCCGCTCGCCCTGCTGGCCGAAGAGTGTCAGCAGTTCCACCGGCTCCGTGGTGGCACTCGCAAACCAGTGCGGAGTGCGCGTATCGAATTCCGCTACCTCGCCCGGCTTGAGGACGAGGTCGTTCTCGCCGAGTACCAGCCGTAGTTTGCCATTGAGGATGTACATCCAGTCGTAGCCCTCGTGGGATTGCGGTTGGGGAATCTCCTTGCCTGTGCCGCTCTTCAAAACCATTTTGAACGCCTGGATTCCGCCGGGTCGCTTTGTGAGCGGAAGGGCTGTGCCCCATTCGTGGACGTGCGGCTTGAGGTGGACGCGTGGATCACCCGTTTGCGGAGCATCAATCAATTCTTCGAGGGGAACCTGATGCAGCCGCGCTATGGGGAGGAGAAGTTCCAGCGTGGGTTTGCGCTGGCCTGACTCCAATCGTGAGAGCGTGCTGACGGAAATGCCTGTAGCTTCCGAGGCCTCGGCGAGGGTCACGTTGCGTTGGGTCCGCATGGCGCGCAGGCGCGGACCGACGGCGTCGAGCATGGTGCTGAAATCGGTCGTCATGCCTTCAGTTTGCCATAACGGCAAATTTCCTTGCTGATCCTGCTGGTGGTGCCGAACCATGGAAGAAGCGGCACAAAGCCGCCTGGAACCCGTGGAGGCACAGTGAGTGAAGAACCAAGCAAGAGCCAAATGGCCGGACAAGCCGAACAATACGACGTCGTTGTCGTCGGTGGTGGCGCGGCTGGGTTAAGTGCGGCGGTCACGTTGGGGAGGGCTCTTCGGTCAGTCCTCGTTGTCGACGGCGGCGAGCCACGGAATGCACCCGCCGCGGGCGTGCACGGCTTCCTGTCCAGGGACGGGATCAACCCCCGGGAACTACTGGCACTTGGACGCGCGGAGGCGAGCCAGTACGGGGCCGAGGTGGTGGCCGGAACAGTCGTCGCGGCACGTTCGACGGCGGACCCCACCGCAGGTGCGGAGCTTGCGTTCGAGCTCGACTTGGCCGACGGCCGGACGGTGGGTGCCCGCCGGCTGCTCGTCACCACCGGTTTGACGGACGTCTTGCCCGACATTGAGGGCATCCGGGAACGTTGGGGACGCGACGTTCTCCACTGTCCCTATTGCCACGGCTGGGAGGTGCGGAACAAGGCTATTGGAATTCTGGGGTCAGTGCCGATGGCGTTGCACCAGACGCTGCTGTTCCGTCAATGGAGCCCCAACATTACGCTGTTCCTCAACGACGTCGTGGAGCCGACGGAAGAAGAATGGGAGCAATTGCGTGCCCGTTCCATCACCGTGGTGGACGGCAAAGTGCGGTCGCTGGAAGTAACCGATGACGCCTTGAGCGGCGTTGTCCTGGCTTCGGGCACAGTGGTTCCGGTGGAAGCCGTGGTGACCGGAACCCGTCTGGAGGCCCGGTCTGCCGTGCTGGAATCCCTGGGCGTCCCCTCAGTGCAGCATCCTATTGGAGTGGGGACCCACGTTGAAGTGAATCCGCAGGGTGGGGCGACCTCGGTGCCAGGTGTCTATGCTGCGGGAAACGTCACCGATCTTATGGGCCAGGTGATGGCCTCCGCGGCTTCGGGGAATATGGCTGGGGCCGTGATCAATGCCGACCTCATCGCCGAAGAGACCAGACTGGCAGTGGACGCCGCGCGGTTGTCGATGCTGTCAGGATGAATGGTCGGTGGACCTGCTTCGCTGGCTGATCCAGCGCGAAGTCGGCGCCAGCCTCTTCTTCGACCATCGCGACCCGGCCATGGTGAGCTGGTTGGGCAACCGCCGTTACAACTGATCAAAAAACAGTCGACTTGTCGCGTTGACGAGAGGACCATTAAAGGACAGCCGTTGAAGGAGGTTGGGTATGTGTTACGCGTACTACGACGACTTCGAGCGGCGCACGAAGAAGGACTCCGCGCGCAAGCCCGAGATGTACACGTCTGATGCAAAAAAGGAAGAAGCCCCGGCTGAGAGCCGTCCACGGACCGAAGGAACGCTGTGGACCTTCCTGGCCCGCCGTCGCAGGGAATTTGAGGTTTCCGAACCGAAGATCGACCGCATCCGCGAGAAAGTCTAGGCAGACACCGGACTGGACCCGCACACACGAAAGGCGCTGCACCCGCAGCGCCTTGCGTGTGCTTAGCGCGCCAGCTCGGCGCGGAGAGGATACTTGGCGCCGTCCAGGATCACTTGGAGGCAGGAGCCGTCCACCGGATTCAGCAGAATGGGCGCCATGAGATTTACCGTGGTCTTCTCCGGCGTCGGGTTGACCACCACCAACACCGTCAGCTCTGAAACAGAGGCAAGGCCAAGCGCCTCCAATGCCGCCGCGGGGATACCCGGAGCATAGTCGGGTGCGTAAACAGCGGCGTCGGCCACGAACATCCGCACTCGCGGCTCGGAAACTTCCAGGGCGTACAGACCCTGGGCGCCGGGGACTTCGCGCAGGGAGAACCCCTCCGCCGACTCCAGTCCAGGCATGGGTGAGGCAAAGACCAAGGTGTCGAAAGCCAGCGCCGTGCTCATCGGAGGAAATCCATGAGCGTGGGCTGCAGCACCTTGGCCGTCACGGCAAGCGCCACCTGATAGTTGGTTTCCTGCAATTTCAAATCCATAACCGCCTTTCCCAAGTCCGTGTCTTCGACGCGGGCTCTTTGAGTTTCCAGCGTAGCCTTCATCCCTTCCAAGGAGTCCTGGGCCTGGCCTAGGCGCGTTTGCCGCATGCCCACATCGGATCTGCCATCGATCACGGCCTTGATGCGCTCGCCAAGAGCGGCCAGCCGTCCGTTGGGATCGGCCCCGGAACGGATATCCGCGACGACGTCACTCACCAGCGCGAAAACGGAGCCGGCGCCGTCGCCAAAGATGGCTCCGCCGTCGGAATCCACGCGGACGGTCCGTGCCGGGTCGACGCGACGTTCCACGGAACTGCCGCCGGTTCCAACAAAGGACGGGGGAGTGGTGTTGGTGAAAGCGCCTACTGTGTCCGAACTTCCGGCAAAGACATTGCGCCCCAGGTACTGCGTGTTGGCCTGCGTGAGGAGGTCCTTGCCCAGGCCTTCGATCTCGACGGCGATCGCTTCCTTTGCGGTGCTGTTGAGGGTTCCGTTGGAGGCCTGGACCACCAGGTCCCGCACGCGGTTGAGGATGTTGGTGGACTGCCCCAGTGCGGTGTCCGCGGCGGCGAGCCAGCCGTTGCCGTCGCTGATGTTGGTGCCGTATTGCGCGGCCGCACTCAGTTGGGCACGCATGGCGATGGCCTGGGCCGCGCCAGCGGGATTGTCCGATGGGCGGCTGATGTTCTTCAACGTCATGGCCCGTTCCTGCAGTTCGGCGAGCCGGGACTGGGCCGACTGCAGGTTCCGCTGCGCGGAGGCGGACATCATCTGGTTGGTGACACGATTGAGCACGGCTTACCTTCCCACCAATCCGGTGCGGTTAATCAGGACATCCAGGGTCTCGTCAATGGCCGTCATCACGCGGGCCGCTGCCTGATAGGCGTGCTGGCTGGCGAGCAGGGCCACGTTTTCTTCGTCCAGGCTGACGGAGGCGCCGGAGGACCGCTGTCCGACGGCGGAAACACTCGCCGCGTCGGACAGCTGAGAGTGCTGCTGCGCAGACCTCGAGGCCATGCCAATGCCGGCCACCACCCCGCCCCACAACGTGTCAGGGGAGCCCGGGCGGGAGCCGATCTGGGCTACGGCGTCGGCAATACTGCCATCCAAAGAGCCGGAACCAGCGGCTCCGGTCGCGATTCCGGCGGCGCTGGTGGGAACTACCCGGAGGGAAAGTGCTACGGGAACTCCGGGCGTACTGGTGAAGAAGTCCAGGTTGCCGGCTCCACTGGAGGACTGACCGGTGCGGTGGACGGCATTGACGTCGTTCATCAGTTGCGTGGCGAACGCGTTGTAGGCGGCGGCTGCTTCGGCGATGGCGCCGCCGGTTCCTGCTCCCTTGCTTCCGGCGGCTGCAGGGGCCAGGAGCGACACCGCTCCGGCGAGCTGTCCGCCGTCGAGGTTTACTGGGACGCCTGGGCGGTCCGCCCACTCCAGCTGAACCGGCTGCCCGGCCGCGCTCATGGAGGTTTGGCCCGCCAGCTTCACTTCCCGGTGCGAGGTCCCCGAGACCAGTGCGTTGCCTCCGATGAGCACGTCAGCGGTGCCGTCGGAATATTCGCGGACCGTGCCGCCAGCCAGCGCGGCAATGGATTCTGTCATCTGGTTCCGGGCATCGATGAGTTCGTTGGCGGAACCACCGGAAGCCAGAACCGAGCGAATGGTTGCGTTGAGTTCGGCCACGCGGCCGGCAACGGCGTTGAGCTCATCGACCGTGGCCGACGCTTCGCCGCGGACACGGGTCCACTGCGCATCAAGTGCCTTGTAGCCTGCGGACACCGTTGCGCTGAGCGTCGCTGCGGCTTCCAACAAGACCGACGCCGGAGCGGACTCGCCCGGGTGGTTGGAAACTCCCTGCCACGACGCCCAAAAGGTTTGCAGCGCCGTCGAAATTCCATGCGGGCCTGGCTCCTGCAGCGCATCCTCAAGCCGCTGCAATTCCGTGGACCGGATCCCGGCGAAGCCGGACTGGGCCGCGGTGTTGCGGACACCGGCGTCCAGGAAGCTGCTGCCCAGCCGGGCGATCCCGTCGATGGAGACGCCCTGGCCGGCCTGGCCCGTGGTCGGGTTGAGACCAACGGGCCGGGGCGCGCCAATGGCCGACTGCTCCAGCCGTTGCCGGGTATAACCGGGCGTGGTGGCATTGGCGATGTTCTGCCCGGCCAGGTTGATGGCCTGCTGCGCTGCGGTGAGGCCACGGTATGCCGTGTTGAGTCCGCCGAAAGTGCTCACGTGAATGTCCTTTGCTGGTCCAACCGCTTGGTCAGAATTGCCGGTCGACGAGGTGGGAGGACGAGGTTTCCCCGGTCCGGCCATGGGAGTCGTACGTGCCGGCTGCGGGTTTCAGATCTGCCAGTGTTTCCTGTGTGGACCGGACGGCCGCGCGCAGGAATTGCTCGTTGGCGTCCCGAAGTTCCTTGATGGCCACAGTCTGCTGGCGCATTGCCGACAAGTGGGACGAAAGGACCTCGGCCCAGGCAGGATCAGGTGCCGCTGCGGCAAGTTCAGCCAGCGAGCAGTCAGGGGAAATGCCCCATTGCCCGGCCACGGCCGCGATTTCCACGGTACGCGCAAGTCCTGCCTTGGAGACTCGGTCCAGGACCTGCTCCACTTCCCGGGTGCCATGCGGCAGCCAGCGGGACTTTCCTGTAGTCAACAACAGTTGCTCTTCCTCGAGCTTGAAGGTCAGGAGATCCAGGAGTTCGCGCTCGCGCCACAGCAGGGCTGACAGTTCATGGATGGCCACGTGGGTCAACTCCAGTTCAGGTCGGTAAGGGTGCGGGATGGGATGGCGATACTCCCGCCAACTCCCCAATAGCTATCGGCCGCCAGGGATCCGTCGTTAGGCCGCAAGGCCCGCCAAACGCTGATTCTTTTCCTTGTGATTTCTACTTACCGGTAGGGAAAGGGCCGTCGATAGTGGGGTGTGACGGCCCACGGATGGGCTGCCGCACAGTAAGTCCACATCACGGAGGAAATTTTCATGGGCATGCAGATCAACAACAACCTGATGGCGAACAACGCTTACCGCAACCTGAACGCCACGCAGGACACCCTGTCCAAGTCGATGGAGAAGCTTTCCAGCGGCCTGCGCATCAACCGTGCTGCAGATGACGCAGCCGGCCTTGCCATTTCGGAAGGCCTCAAGTCCCAGGTCAGCGGCTCCGCGGTTGCCGCACGTAACGCCCAGGACGGCATCAGCCTCATCCAGACCACTGAAGGTGCCCTCGGCGAGGTTCACTCGGTACTGCAGCGCATGCGCGACCTTGCAGTCCAGGGTGCATCGGACACCAACAACACGGCTGCACGCGATGCCATCAAGGACGAAGCCGATTCGCTGGGTAAGGAGCTGGACCGCATCACGCAGTCCACCAACTTCAACGGCATCGACCTTCTCAAGGGTGGCTCGAAGAACATCCAGGTTGGCACCGCTGGTACGGCCAACGACACCATTGCCGTAACCCTCGGCGACGTCGCAACGGCAGCGGGCACGCTGTCCTCGGCAACGGGTGCAACTGGCTTCGACGTCAGCACCAACGCCGCAGCCCAGACCACCATCACGGCTATCGACGCTGCGATCACCACGGTCTCCGCCCAGCGTTCGGACCTCGGTGCAAACCAGAACCGTCTGGACCACGCGATCAAGACGCTGAACGTCTCCGGTGAAAACCTGCAGGCAGCACAGTCCCGCATCGCTGACACGGACATGGCAGCCGAAATGGTCAAGTACACCAAAGCCAACATCCTGTCCCAGGCAGGTACGGCAATGCTGGCCCAGGCAAACCAGTCCGGCCAGGGCGTTCTGTCCCTCCTGCGCTAGGCCTTCACAGCAATAGCCGCATGAGTTGACTGACCGCATTAATCGACGACGGCCGGCCTGGCCCCATAAAACCGGCCGGCCGTCGTTGAGCACTTTGATACACGTCTTCCGGAAGGGACACCCGTGGCAACTGCCATCGACGGCCTCGCCAGCGGCCTGAACACCACAGCGATCATCAATTCGTTGATGTCCGTCGAGGCCCTGCCGCAGACCCAGCTCAAGACCAAGCTGGCATCCAACCAGACCATCATCTCCACGCTCCAGTCCTTCAACACCAAGCTCACAGCGCTGAAGGAGTTGGCCTCCGGCAACGCCGCCGCGGGGGCCCTCAATCTGTTCACAGCCTCCAGCAGTTCGCCGTCCGTCACGGCTAAGACCACGACGACGGCCGCCGCCGGATCGATCGACCTCACCATCACGCAGTTGGCCCAGACCCAGGTCAACGTCACTGCAGCCATGACCACGTGGCCTACCGATGGTGGTGGCGCCCCGGCCCGGCTCACGATTGTGGACTCCAAGGGTAAGAAGACCGAAATCGCCCCGGCGAGCACTTCCCTGGATGATGTAGTCATCGCCATCAACGCCGCATTCGGCGGCGCCCAAGCCGTCAAAGTTCCTGCCGGCAACGGCACGTACCGCCTGCAACTGACCGCAACCGCATCCGGTGCGGCCGGTGCCTTCACCGCCTACCAGGGAACCGCGGCCCAAGTCACCGCAGGCACAGCGGTGGACCTGATGGCGAACCCGGGCGCCGCCGTCGTGAGGTCCGCCCAGGACGCGAAAGCGACACTGTATGCAGGCACCCCGGCCGCCCAGGTGCTGACGTCCGGCACCAACACTTTTGCCGACGTCCTTCCCGGCGTCTCCGTCACCGCCACGGCGGTGACCACCGGCCCCGTGACCATCACGGTGGCGAGCGACGTCCCCGGGATCACCAAAAAGGCCGAAGACCTGGTCAAATCCGTCAACGATGTCCTGGGTTTCATTGCCATCTACACGGCAGTGTCCAAAACCACCGATGCCAAAGGCGCCACCGTGCCCAAGGCTGGCATCTTCACTGGCAACAGCACCGTGCGCGCCGTCAACGACCAAGTCCTCGCCGCGCTGTCCAGGCCTATCAACGGAAAGTCGCCCGCCGAGTACGGAATCAACATCACCAAGGCAGGCGACTTCACGTTCGACGCGGAGAAGTTCTCCAAGGCCCTCGCAGCGGACCCGGCGGCAGCCCAAGCCGCCGTGCAAGGGCTTGCCATCCGGGTTGCGGATGCGGCCAAGGCTGCAGCGGATCCGTACAACGGGTCCGTTTCCGGCCTGATCAAGGGCCGCGAATCGGAGGTCCGGGACCTGGGCAACAGGATCGCCGACTGGGACCAGCGACTGATTACCCGCCGCGCCACCCTGCAGGCCGTGTACACCAACATGGAAGTGATGCTGGGTGGGCTCCAGTCACAGTCGGCCTGGCTGTCGGGCCAAATTTCCAGCCTCTCGAAACAGTCCACAGGAGAATAAGCCATGACCTACAGTGCCCTCCGCGCGCAGCAGCTCTCCCGGTACAACGATGACGCTGTCCTGTCTGCACCGCCGGCACGGCTGCTGACCATGCTGTATGACCGGCTCCTACTGGACCTCAAGCGTGCCCAGCTGGCGCAGGAGGGCAGCAACTGGGATGTGGCACGGGAGAACCTGCTGCACGCCCAGGCCATCGTTGCCGAATTGCGCTCGACGCTGCGGACCGATGCTTGGGACGGCGCGGCATCGCTGGCGAGCATTTACGACTACGCCATGGAAGCCCTGATTGGCGCCAATATCTACCGCGATGTGGAGCGAACCAAGGAATGCGTTGAGCTTCTCGAACCGCTGCGCCAGGGCTGGCATGAGGCAGCGGCGCAGTTGTCGGCTGACACACCCGACGTTGCTGTTGCGAGCGGCAGGGCGCTCGGTGTCGCATGAGACCTGGTCCGCCGTGCTGGACGGTTTTGAACGCGACATAGCCCTGGCCGTGTCCGGAGGAGCTGTCCCGCAGTGGGCGCCGCCTGTGAACGCCGGACCGTTGCCTGCCTCGTTGGCCGAGCGCGCCCGACGGGTCCTGGACGCCCAATCAGAGGCGGTCGCCATCCTCAACCGCGTCAAGCACGACGCCGGCACCCAGTTGGGTGCCATCGACGCCGTGCCGTCGGGGGCGGGTTCGGACAGGCCGCTGTTGCTGGACGTCCGCGGCTAGTTCGTGGATGTGCCCCCGAGGAATTCCCTGGCTGCCGTCACCAGGGCTTCCGAGCCATGCGTCAACGTCGGCTGGATAACCGGTGCGAAGTAGGGGGAGTGGTTGGACGGAATATCGGGGAGCCTGCCGGTGGTTGCCCACTCCTTGAAAAGCGCAGGGTCAGCGCCGCCCAGGAACCAGAAGACCAAGGGCGCGTCGGCGGCCTTCGCCAAGGCTCCAACGTCTTCGCTCCCGGAGACAGGGCCGGGGTCCATGATCTTGCTGTCCCCAAACTTTGCCCGGAACGACGCCGAAAGCCGGTCCACCGCCGATTCGTCATTGACGGTCAGCGGGAAGTGTTCCTCGTAGTGGAAGTCTGGTTCCTTGGGTGCCCCCGAGGCTGTTGCTTCGCTCTTGACGATCCGTTCGATGGAACCCAGAATCTTCTCCCGCGTGGCGTTGTCGAAGGACCGGACGCTGAGCCCCAAAGATGCTGTTTCAGGGATGATGTTGTTCTTGGTGCCGGAGTGGATTTGCCCGACAGTGACAACTGCTGAGTCACTGGCTGCGAGTTCCCGGGAAACGATGCCCTGCAAACGCACGGTAGCGGCCGCCGCCATCAGGACTGGGTCCACCGTGGTTTCGGGGCGCGAACCGTGACCGCCCCGGCCATGCAGGGTAATGCTGAGGGAATCCGCGGACGCCATGGTGACGCCGGGCCGGATGCCAAACCACCCGGCCGGGAACGGTGCTACGTGCTGGCCCAGGACGACGTCGGGCTTGGGAACACGGTCATAGAGGCCGTCCGCGACCATGGTTTCCGCACCGCCACCCCATTCCTCGGCAGGCTGGAACACTGCGATCAGGGTGCCCTGCCATTCGTTCCGTTGGGTGGCCAGGGTTTCCACTGCTCCCACCAGGCATGTGACATGGACGTCGTGTCCACAGGCATGCATGACGGGCATATCCTGGCCTTCATGATCGACCCCTACTGCCGTGCTTGCGTAGTCCAGGCCTGTGGCTTCCTTGACCGGCAGGGCATCCATGTCTGCACGGAGCATGACCACCGGTCCCGGCCCGTTGTCGAGGACGCCCACCACACCGGTTTTCCCCACGTTCCGATGAACCGTGAAGCCAAGGTCTTCGAGATGACCGGCCGCGATCCCGGCAGTTCGGGTTTCCTGGAATGACAGTTCCGGGTGCGAATGCAGGTCCTTGTAGAGCTCTTCGAGGTCAATGGTCATGAGTCTGCCCTTTTCGTTCGACGCCTAGGTTTGGCCAGTCTATCCACACGAAAACCTGCGCGGTTTGGGAATCACGGGCACACTGGGTGCCATGAATAATTCGGAGTCAGTCACCACGCGGGGATCCACTGTTGAGGACTGGACCCGGGCCCTTGCCGAGTCCACGGGCTCTCCTGGCGGTGGTGCCGGGACAGGAGTGATGCTGGCAATTGCCGCGTCCCTGACCTCGATGGTGGCGGGGTACACGGAGGGCGGCCATGCTGAGTTGGCGGGCCTCCACGGACGGGCGCGGGCGATGCGCGAAACAGCGCTTCAGTTGGCCGACGAGGATGCCGAGGCCTCCAAAGCATTCGGTGCCGCCTTTCGGCTGTCCCCGGGCCCGGAACGGGAAGACGCGATTCACCGGGCATCCGTCGATGCGGCGAAGGCCTCTGCCGTGCTGGGCCAGCGGGCGATCGAGGCCATTGACGACCTGGGCTGGCTTGCCGCCCATGGGAACCCTGCGCTCATAGCGGACGTTGTGGTGGCCTTCGGAGCGCTCAGGGCGGCGATCGCAGGTGCCCGCACCAACGTCAGTTTCGACCTCTCCTCGCTCACTTCTGCTGGCGCTGACCTGGAGCAGGTTCGGGAAAAACATCCTCATCTGTGGGAGACCGTAGAGCGGCTAAGCGATGCCTTGGACCGCATTGACGAACTGACGGCAAGCGTGGACGAAAAAGCGGCGCCTACAACGGCTTAAGTGCGCACCACGTTTGCAAAATTAGTGCGCTGAATTTGCTAACGGGCATTCGAGCGCTGCCGATAGCTGTTGCTGAGCAGGGATCGCTCGATGCATGGCCACGGATTGGCCTTACGACACCACCAGGCAGGACTTTGTGCTTGAATCCGTGACTTCCGCCGCCTTGGCCAGCGCCTTGGACGCGCTTTCCTTGCGCCAGCGGACCATCGCCAACAACATCGCGAATGTGAACACGCCCAATTACCAGGCCAAGAGAGTCTCTTTCGAAGACCAGTTGGCGGCCTCAGTGCGTTCCGGTGATGGCCACGTCAATGCCACAATTTCCCCGTCCGATGAGCCAACCCGGACCGACGGAAACAACGTCAACCTGGATACTGAGACGCTGTCCAACATCGACACCGTGTTGCGCTACCAGTTCGCCTCGAGGGCTGCGGCGGGCGAGTTCACCTCGCTGCGCACGGCGTTGAGGACCAACTGATGACTTTCGACGCAATTGGTATCGCGGGCTCGGCCCTGACCGTCCACCGCAAATGGCTTGATGCGGTCTCGGACAACCTCGCCAACATGAACAATGCCTCCCGTACCGATGGAGAGGCTTTCCGCGCCCGCTACATCGAGGCGGCGGAAGGCAACAACGGCGATGGGGTGTACGTCAAGAGCACGCCTCTGGGGGACGGCGAAGGCCGCATCGTGTACCAACCCGACCATCCCCTGGCTGATGCTGACGGCAATGTGCGATACCCGGACATTGATATGGCGGAGCAGATGGGCACGTTGATCATTGCCCAACGCGGATACCAGGCCAACGCCCAAGTGGTGGACCGGGCCCGCGAAACGTACTTGGCAGCACTCGAGATAGGGAAGTCCTGATGGCGTTGGGACCCATTGAAAGCATTCAGGGCGTCACCGGAACCGGTTACGTCAGCGCTGCACAGCCAGCCGCAGCAAGTGGCGACTTCGGCAGCGCGCTCAGTGGCGCCGTCGACAATTTGCAGTCCCTGCAGTCAACATCCAAGGAACTGGCGGTGTCCGCCGTGACCGGGAACCTGGACGACATCCACAAAGCAACCCTTGCCTCGACGCGCGCGCAGGTGACGTTCGAACTGGTGGCCGCCGTCCGGAACAAGGGCATTGACGCGTTCAACGAGATCATGAGGATGCAGGCCTGATGCCACCCGCGATTACCCAGTTCTTCCGCAAACTCGGCAGCGGAATCCAAGCGTTTTCGCCCGCCCAGCGGACGCTCGCTATTTTGGCCGTCGCCGTGCTGGTCCTTGGCGGCGTCGCGCTGACGGCGTGGTTGGGGAAGCCTGCCTATTCGCCGCTGTTCTCCGGGTTGAAGGACACGGACGCCAACAGCATCGTGGAGCAGCTCCGCAAGGACAACATTCCCTATGAGCTGAGCAACGGCGGTTCCACCATCCTGGTCCCCGAAGACAAGGTGTACGACGAGCGACTGAAGGCTGCCGCCGCGGGGCTCCCGTCAGCTGCTGCCACCGGGTACTCGTTGCTGGACAAACTGGGTGTCACCTCCTCCGAGTTCCAGCAGTCGGTGACCTACAAGCGGGCGCTCGAGGGTGAGCTGAGCACCACCGTCCAGGCCATGGACGGCGTCAAGAGTGCGGCTGTCCGGCTCGCCATCCCTGAGAAGTCAGTCTTTGTGGACACCACCCCGGAGGCCACGGCGTCCGTGTTCGTGGAAACCCAACCCGGCACCACGTTGTCATCGGACAAGGTCCAAGCCATTGTGCACTTGACGTCGGCGGCCATTGAGAACCTCAAACCCACCAATGTCTCAGTGGTTGATTCCCAAGGAAACGTCCTCTCGACGGTAGGCGGCGGGGCAACGGGTTCGTCGTCCAAGCAGGCCGCCGATTACCAGCAGCGGACCTCGGACGCCGTGCGGGCAGTGTTGGACAGCGTAGTGGGACCTGGCAACGCCACAGTGGCTGTCGCCGCCGATGTCACTGCGGAATCGGCCCAGCAGCGCAGCGAAACCTTCACCCCGGCAGCGGACACCCCGGCGCTCAGCGAATCCACTAAAACGGAGACATACACCGGAACGGGCGGCGGAGCAGCAGGGGTCCTGGGGCCGGACAACATCGCAGTTCCGGGCGGCACCGATGCCAACGGCAGCTACGATTCCAGCGATACCACCAAGAACAACGCCGTCAACAAGGTCACTGAGGACCGCACCATCCCGCAAGGTGCCGTTAAGCGCCAGACCATCTCCGTGGCGATCAACCAAGCCGCTGCCGGCGGCGTCAACGTGGACTCTGTGCGCGCGCTGGTCACCTCGGCGGCCGGGATCGATGCCGCTCGCGGTGACGTGGTCACTGTAGAGGTGCTCCCGTTCAGCACTGCGGCGGCGGACAAAGCCGCCGAGGCACTGGGGGCTGCACAAGCCGATGCGGAAGCAGCCAAGGAAGCTGCGCTGATGAACACGCTCATCCTCGCCGGCAGCATCATGCTGGCAGCGATCGCGCTGATCGTGGCAGTGCTCATCACCCTGAAGCGCCGCCAACGCCGTGAGCCCGTGGATCTCGGGGAACGGCCTGATTTCGACGCCCTGCCGGTACCCAGCCCGACGCCGGCCATCACCGGACCGGCGACCACCGCCATCGAGCTGACGTCCATCCAGCCCGCTGCGCCCATCCAGCCGACTCCGGCGTTGCCCCTCCCGGGCTCGGACGCCCTGGACGGCGAGCTGAAACGCGCCCAGATCGAGGCCATGGTGGCGGACAATCCCGCCCGCACAGCCGAGTATCTGCGCGGTCTCATGGATGAAAGGCAATCCGTATGAGCCACGCGGTTCCGGAAGCATCAGCCCTGAACGGAGTGCAGAAGGTGGCGGTGGTGCTCATGCAGATGAGTCCCACCAGCGCGGCCTCGGTCATGGCCCAATTCTCCGAATCCGAAGCAGAGGACATAGCCGCCGAGATCGTACGGCTCCGCCGCGTCTCCTCGGTCGTGGCGGACCACGTCATCAACGAGTTTCACGGACTGGCCCTCAGCGGCCGCCGCACGGCCCGCGGCGGCCAGGAATTCGCCGTCGGGCTTCTTGAAGCGTCCTTCGGCGCGGACAAAGCCGCAGGCTTCATGGACCGCCTCGCATCCACCATGGCCGGGAAGTCCTTCGAGTTCCTGGAAATGATGGACCCCGGGCAGATACTGGCTTTGATCGACGGTGAGCTCCCGCAAACCATCGCACTGATTTTGGCCCACTTGCGCCCCGGGAAGGCCTCCGCGGTGATGTCCGGTCTGGGGGATGTGCAACGGATCGAGGTTGCCCGCTGCATCGCGACCATGGGCTCGGCATCGCCAGAAGCAGTTGGCATCGTGGCTGAGACCCTCAAAATCCGGGCAGGCGCCGTCATGTCGCAACGGAAGTCGAACGAGATCGTGGGCGGCATCCAGCCATTGGTGGACATCATCAACCGGTCCGACGTCACCACTGAACGCTCTGTGCTGGACGGCTTGGGCACGCTTGATCCGGAGCTCGCCACCGAGGTTCGCGCCCGCATGCTCACGTTCGTGGACATCGTGAAGTTGGAGCCGCGGGACATCCAGCAGATCCTCCGCGGGGTCAGCGCCGACGTCCTGGCCGTGGCCATGAAAGGCGCCCCCACGGTGGTGCTGGACACTGTCCGCGCCAACATGTCCGGTCGCAACCTCGAAATCCTCGAGTCCGAAATGGCGGCGTCCGGTCCCGTCCGGGCCTCGCAGGTAGAGGAAGCCCGGGCCGAGATCGTCCGCTCCATCCGCGAACTCGAAGCCGAAGGCGCCATCGTTGTCCGCCGCGGGGACGAGGACGACTTTGTCTACTGAGCACTTCACCCGTGTCACCTTCCCGGCTATTGGCGGCCCGGAACGTTCCACCGAGACCGATCGCGGATTCGTCCAGGGCCACGCTGCCGGCTACGCCGCCGGGATCCACGCTGCTGCGGCCGAGCAGCGCCAGCTTCAGGAACGTCTGAGGACAGAGCATGAGGACATGCTCGACGCCGGCCGCTCGGCTGCGGCACATGCCGTTCAGCTTTTGCAGGCGGCAGCTGCAGCGGCCCAGCAGCGCCAGGAAGTCGCTGTGGACGACGTGCAGGATGTACTGGCGGCCAGTGCGGTCGAACTCGCCGAAGCCATCCTGGGTTACGAACTTGCCAAGGGGGAGAACACCGCCTGGGCAGCGCTGGACCGGGCGCTGGGAGCGCAGGGTACCGGCGTTGGACGCGTCACCGCGGTGCGCCTCCACCCGGGCGACGTTGCGGCGCTGGCGACGTCCGGCGTCGTGGACGTTGCCGGTGTTGAACTGAAGCCGGACCCTACGCTCAACCCTGGTGACGCCGTCGGGGAGTATCCGGACGGGTGGATCGATGCCCGCATCGGCAGCGCGCTGGAGCGGGCCAAACAGGCGCTGCTGGGACCTGAGGCATGAGGCCCCACGCGGTCCGCTTCCACGCTGCGTTGGCCGCTGCCGCGCCGCAGCGGGTCGGGACCGTCACGTCAGTGCTTGGCCTGGGGCTGGAAATCGCCGGACTGGATTGCGCGGTTGGCGAGCTCGTCACAGTGGGCGCCGGTCCTGAAACGCTCGACGCCGAAGTGGTTGCCTCGGTCAGCGGGACCGTGCGGTGCATGCCCCTCGGCCGGCTGACCGGTGTTGCCGCGGGAGCTCCCGCACGAGCCAAAGGTGCGCCGATGCTGGTGCCCACCGGCGCCGGCTTGTTCGGACGGGTGCTGGATGCACTGGGCCGCCCGATCGACGGCAAAGGTCCTCTGCCCGTGTCCCGCATGGTGCCCTTGGATCAGGAAGCGCCGTCAGCCATGAGCAGGGCACGCATCGACACGCCCCTGCAGACCGGTGTCCGCGTCCTGGACACCATGACGACCCTCGGCCGTGGCCAGCGCATGGGCCTGTTCGCGGGATCCGGTGTGGGAAAGTCCTCGCTGCTGTCCATGGTGGCCCGTGGCACGGATGCCGAAGTCTCAGTGATCGCCCTGGTAGGGGAGCGCGGCCGTGAAGTGCGCGAATTCCTCGAAGACGACCTCGGCCCCGAAGGCCTTGCCCGCTCCGTGGTGGTGGTCGCAACATCGGACGAGCCCGCCCTCATGCGGCTCCGGGCCGCCGTCACAGCCACCCGCATCGCCGAGTCCTTCCGCGAAGCCGACAAGGACGTGGTGCTCATGATGGACTCCCTGACCCGTGTGGCCATGGCGCAGCGCGAGATCGGCCTCTCCGCAGGTGAGCCACCCGCGACACGCGGCTACCCGCCGTCGACCTTTTCCGTCCTGGCGAGGCTCCTGGAGCGCGCCGGAACCGCGGAAACCGGCTCCGTTACCGGGATCTACACCGTGCTGGTGGACGGTGACGACCACAACGAACCTATCGCCGATGCCGCCCGTTCCATCCTGGACGGCCACGTGGTCCTGGACCGCAAACTCGCCGTCACCGGGCATTTCCCCTCCGTGGACGTGCTGGGCTCCGTGTCCCGCGTGGCGTCGAAAGTGAACGCCCGTGAGCACTCGGCGCTCGCGGTCTCGCTTCGCCGCGTCCTTGCGGCACGGCGTGGTGCCCAAGACCTGATCGACGTCGGCGCTTACCGGCACGGCAGCAACCCACTGGTGGATGCAGCCCTGGACCACGAGGCCGCCATCAACCGGTTCCTCCGGCAGGGGATGGGCGAATCGACGCCCCACGGCGATGCATGGGCCGAGCTTTCCAGACTTTCAGCGAACTTTGGACATTTTGAAGGAGCCGCGTGAACCGACAATTCTCCCTGGCCGGGCTCTTGCGGCTGCGACAGGCCGAGCAGAAATCCGCGGAAAGCGGACTTGCCGCGGCAAACTCGCGTTCGGCGTCGTTGCGTGTCCGCCGGGCGGAAGCCCGTGAAGCCCTGGCCGATTCCGCAGGGCATGCCGGGGACTCCGCATCCTTGCTGGCCATCGCTGCTGCCCGCGCCTCCTCGCAGAGCATGCTTGCCGAGTTGGATGCTTTGGCAGCTGTGGCCGAAAGCGAGGCTGCCTCAGCCCGGGCCGAGTACACGGAGGCGAAGCGTCGCGCCGTGGGGCTGGAGAAGCTCGAAGTCCGTCACGACGCCGAATATGCCGCGTCCGCACTCCGGGCCGAGCAGGGCGTCCTGGACGAAATCGCGTCCACGGCGTGGCACAGGAAGGCCGGCTCATGAGCATGACCGACGCCATCGGGCGAATCCAGAGCATCGAGGCCCAGTTACAGCAGTTGGCCCAAGGCGCGCGTGTGTCCGCTGCTGCTGCTTCTTCGACCGCGTCGACCGCTTCGGTTGCCGACGCCGCGTCCTTCGCTTCGGCGTTGAGCAGTGCGATGGGGACTTCGTCCGCGTCCTCTTCGCTGGCGTCCGGGTTGAGTGCTGCTGGCTTGGGCTCGCTGTTGCCGGCTGCCGGAAGTACGACGGCGACCGCAGGGACGGCGGCTGTCGGCACCCGCGGCGGGGCCGTCACGGGTGACGCCGTGGTGGCCGCGGCTAAGAAGTACATTGGTGTGCCCTACGTCTGGGGTGGGACCAATCCCGCAGTGGGCATGGACTGCTCCGGATTTGTCCAACGGGTGTTCAAGGATCTTGGGGTAGAACTGCCGCGCGTGGTTAGCGACCAGATGCAGAAGGGCACGCCCGTCGCATCGCTGGCAGAGGCCAAGCCAGGAGACCTGGTGGTCAGCTACGGCGGAGAACACATCTCCATTTATCTTGGCAACGGCAAAGCCATCGACGCTCCCGTACCCGGCCAGACCATCCAGATCCGGGACGCTTGGGAGAAGTACTCCAACTTGACGTCCATCCGCCGGATCGTCCCGGCAGGGGGCGCATGATGCAGGCGGTGGTTGGAGGTGGCATCCGTGCGGCTGCTGCCAGCCCCGCAGGCACACGTGCTGGTGGCGGCGGGGTTCTAGGCGGCTCTTCGAATGCTGGGGCCTTTGATGTGGTGATGGCTTCCGAGGGCGTAGCGTCTGCACGATTCGATGGTTCGCTGCCCATTCGATGGCTGGAACGGCATAGTGCGCAGGGAACCCCCGAAACGGGTGGGCTTGTGACGGACGCATCTACTGATGCCGGCGTCTCCGAGGAGTCGTCGTTCGCCCATTTCGATGGTTCGCTGCCCATTCGATGGTTGGAACGGCATGGTGCGCAGGGAACCCCCGAAATGGGTGGGCTTGTGTCGGATGTGCTTGGGGATGCTGCGCTGGGCGGTTTTGTGCCCCTGACTGGGAACGCCCCCATGCTTGAGGTTGAGGGCGCGGTTGACGCTGTGGGCGGTGATGCAGGGATGGCTGCGTCAGGCCGTGTGGCACCGTCTCCTGCCGCCGCCGAATCGCCAGCAGCCCTGGACACGGACACGGAAGCGCAGCCCGCCCATTTCGATGGCTCGCTGCCCATTCGACGCTTCCTACCGTCTAATCCGCAGCAAGCCGTCGAATCGGAGGGGCTTGATCCGGACATAGCAGCGAGCGCTGGCGTGGTTGTGGCTGCCGGTGGCCCTGAGGTTGCCCCGGATCTTGCCAGCGACGCATTGCCGCTCGCCCATTTCGACGGCTCGCTGCCCATTCGATGGTTGGAACGGCATGGTCCGCAGGGAACCCCCGAAATGGACGAGCTTGAGGCGGACGTAGCTGCGGGTGCCGGTGGCGCTTCGAGTGCTGGCATGCCTGCGGTTGCGGCAGTGCCTGTGGTCGCTCCGGGCCCAGCTGCCGAGGCGTCGCAGTCTGCCCATTTCGATGGCTCGCTGCCCATTCGACGGCTCGTACCCTCTAGTCCGCAGCAAGCCGTCGAATCGGATGCGGATGTTCCGGGTGCTCCCGTTCCAGGTACTCAAGACCTCGCCGCTGACACGTCCGCCCATTTCGATGGCTCGCTGCCGGTTCGATGGTTGGAAAGGCATGGTGCGCTGGGAACCCCCGAAACGGGAGTAGCTGCGCTGGGAACCCCCGAAACGGGAGTAGCTGCGCTGGGAACCGCTGCGAGTGGGACTGCTGGCATGCTTGCGGTTGCGGCAGTGCCTGTGGTCGCTCCGGGCCCAGCTGCCGAGGCGTCGCAGTCTGCCCATTTCGATGGCTCGCTGCCCATTCGACGGCTCGTACCCTCTAGTCCGCAGCAAGCCGTCGAATCGGATGCGGATGTTCCGGGTGCTCCCGATCCAGGTACTCAAGACCTCGCCGCTGACACGTCCGCCCATTTCGGGGCTTCGCTGCCGGTTCGATGGTTGGAACGGCATGGTGCGCAGGGAACCCCCGAACCGGGCGCGATCCACGCCATGCCAGCCCCGCTCACTGTCCACCCCGCGGCCACACCCACCACGCTCCCGCCAACCCCCGCCGGAACCGCGCTCCAGCCAACCCTTCAACAACCCCTCACACCCCAACTCGCAGCCCCCCTCTTTTCCCTGGCGTCGGCGGCTCCGGGGGAGCACGTGATGACGCTGCGGGTGTCCCCTGAAGACCTGGGACCCCTCACCGTCCGTGCCCACATCGACGGCACCGGCGTGCGCATCGAGCTGTTTGCCCCCGGGGATGCCGGCAGGGAAGCCGTGCGTCATGTCCTTCCGGAGCTACGGCGGGGCTTGGAAGACTCCGGCGCAAGCCTGAGCCTGTCCTCCCACAACAGCCCGACGGACACCGGAAAAGACCCCGGCCAAGGAAGCGGCAGTGCAACCCGTGACGCGGAGCAGCCAGCCCGGCGCGACGGTGACCGGCGGGCAAACAGCACCGAAGACCAACCGCAGCAACCACGGCAGCCGCCACCCGGCGTCGTGCCTGACGCCAGCACTACAAACCGCCTGGACATCCTCGTCTGACGTGAAGGAGAGACAACCATGACCATTCCCGCAATTGCGGCCAGCAACGGCGTCGGATCGGGTGAGGCTGCCCGCACTCCCGTCAAGACCATGGATTCGGAGGTTTTCATGTCCTTGCTGGTGACACAGCTGAGGTACCAGGATCCCAGTGCGCCCATGGACACCAACCAGATGATGAGCCAGTCCGTGCAGCTTTCCATGATGGAGAAGATGACTGAGCTGACGACCGGTGCCAGGGAGAGCTTCTCTCTGCAGATGCGTACCGCTGCGGCACAGATCATCGGGACCCAGGTGAGCTACGCGCTCGCCGACGGGACCAAAGGCGACGGCGTGGCCAGCGCTGTGTCTTTCGCTGATGGCGTTCCGACGGTGACGGTGGGCGACGCCAAGGTCCCGCTGGATCTGATCACCGGCATGACCGCACCAAGCAAAAAGACTGAAACCTCAATCTGATTTTTCCCAAGACCTACCCCGAACCAACCCGAAGAAAGGCAACACCATGCTCCGTTCGCTGTACTCCGGAATTTCCGGCCTCCGCGCCCACCAGACCATGCTGGACGTCACCGGCAACAACATCGCCAACGTGAACACCACCGGCTACAAGTCGTCGTCCGCGCAGTTCCAGGACACGCTCTCGCAGATGACCCAGGGCGCTGCCGGCCCGCAGCAGGAAGTTGGCGGCTCCAACCCGGCGCAGATCGGGCTCGGCGTCCGGGTGGCGGGCGTCAGTACCAACTTCGGCCAGGGCTCGTCGCAGAGCACCGGCCGCGGCACTGACCTGATGATTTCCGGCGAGGGCTTCTTTGTCACCGGCAAGGGGACGCAGCAGTACTACACGCGTGCCGGCAACTTCCAGATGGACGCTGCGGGCCGTTTGGTCAGTCCCGACGGCGGCATCCTCCAGGGCTGGACGGCCACCAACGGTGTCGTCAACACAGGCGGAGCCACGGGCCCCATCACCTTGTCCCCGGACACCACTGCACCGGCAGTTGCCACGACGCAGGCCACCCTCGGCGGCAACCTGCCGTCCGACGCTGCGGTAGGAACCTCCGTTGAACGCCAGGTCAAGGTGTACGACTCCAACGGAGCAGAGCGCAGCCTCACCCTGACGTTCAGCCGTTCGGCCACTGGCTGGAACGTAGCCGGCGCGGATGCCAACGGGGCTACAGGAGCATCCACGCTCACGTTCGCCAACGGTGCGCTGACGTCCGGCGGGACCATGACAGTTGGCGGGATCACCGTCAACATGGGCGCGGTCACAGGGTTTGCGCAGCTGAACACCTTGGCTGTCACCAGCCAGAACGGCGCAGAAGCCGGTGAGCTTGAGTCCTTCACCCTTGCCGGCGATGGTTCGCTGATTGGTTCCTTCAGCAACGGCGCCAAAGAAGTACTGGCCCGGGTGGCACTGGCCCGTTTCACCAACCCCGAGGGCCTCGAAAAGGCCGGCGGCTCCACCTACGTTGCCACGGCAAACTCGGGAGCGGCCCAGCTTGGCGGTGCCGGTGATGGAGGACTTGGTTCGCTGGCCTCCGGTTCGCTGGAGATGTCCAACGTGGACCTGTCCCAGGAATTCACCAACCTGATTGTGGCCCAGCGTGGTTTCCAGGCAAACGCCCGCATCATCACCACCTCCGATGAGGTCCTGCAGGAACTGAGCAACCTGAAGCGCTAAGCCCGGTGAGGAAGGCGGTGATCCGGCCGCCTTCCTAACGCCGAGCCCACCGTGGCCGACAGTAGGGGAAAGAACCACCTCCGCCCCCAGCCAAAGCAGAACAGCCCATGATCGTTGTCACCCGCCTGAACGGCACACGCTTCGCCGTGAATCCGGACATCCTCGAACGTATCCATGAGAGTCCGGACACTCACTTGGTGACTCTCGACGGCGCCGCTTACGTTGTGCGGGAATCGCTGGTTGAGGTGGTGGAACTGATCGCGAATTATCGTGCCAGTGTGCTGCGCCGTGCCCAGGACCTTCCGGCGGTAGCGGGCTATCCGCTGAGCCTGGTCAGGTCGCCTGAGGCTGGCGAAGAGCCAGAGCCCAACCACCCCAACGGAAGGTAGTCCATGACAATCGTCGGTCTGCTGCTGGCCTTCGCATCCGTGGTGGCAATGGTCACCCTGGAACACGCCAACCTGATGTCGCTGCTCCTGCCCGCACCCATGATCCTGGTTTTCGGTGCCACCATCGCGGTGGGGTTGGCAGGCAATACGCTCCGCGATGTGGTCCAGTCCTTCAAGGACGTACCCAAGGCTTTCATTGGCAAGCCTGCCAAGCCCACTGAGAGCATTGACGAGTTGGTTCGCCTCGCCGAGAAGGCCCGCAGCGACGGCCTGCTGTCCCTCGAGGAAGAGGCCAACAACGCCAAGGACCCGTTCCTGCAGCGCTCCCTTCAAAACATCGCCGACGGCACGGACGCCGAGGAACTCCGCCTCTTGATGGAGGATGAGATCGACACCAAAATGCGTGCCGACCACGTGTCCTCCAAGTTCTTCGCAGCACTGGGCGGGTATGCGCCCACCATCGGCATCATCGGAACCGTGGTTTCACTGACCCACGTCCTCGAAAACCTGTCTTCTCCCGACCACCTCGGCCCGATGATCGCAGCTGCCTTCGTGGCCACCCTCTGGGGCTTGCTGTCCGCGAACTTCATCTGGCTGCCGTTGAGCGCCAAGCTCAAGCGCCTGTCGGAGCTTGAAATCGAACGCATGACGCTCCTCATGGAGGGATTGCTGGCGGTGCAGAACGGCACCCAACCGCTGCTGCTGGCCGAACGGCTCCGTGCCATGGCTCCTGCCGAGACGAAGGGCAAGTCGAAGCAAGCCAAGGACAAAGCGGACGACGGCGGCAAGCCCGGCAAGCTTTCGGCGTCCAGGGCAGCATGAGGTCCCGCAGGAGACGCGGCGGGCAGCCTGAAGAGCACCACGTCGACGAACGCTGGATGGCCTCCTATATGGACATGGTCACCGTCTTGATGTGCATGTTCATTGTCCTGTTCGCCATGTCCTCGGTGGACCAGGTGAAGTTTGAGAAACTGCGCAACTCCCTGGCCACTGGATTCGGCACGGAAATCAGCCAGAAAGTGGACACTGCCAGCGGCGTAGTGGTGCCGGCCGAACTCGCCACGTCCAACGGCGAAGGCTTCTCGGCATTGGACCTGGCCATCAAGGAGGCCGACAAACTCTCGGCACTGCAGGGCGCCATGCAGGCTAAATTGGACGCCCAGGGCCTGTCAGCAAACGTTCAGTTCGTGGTGGGGGAGCGTGGGCTGACGGTAAAGCTGGTGGGTTCCCAAACGTTCTTCCAGCCCGACATGCCTGACCTCACCCCCAAGGCCGTCCAGATCCTGGATACCATCGCTCCCACCGTGGTGGGTTCCGGCCTGGAGGTCATGGTGGAGGGCCACGCGGCCAAAGGCGTCACGGCTTTCGCGTCCACGTGGGAGCTCTCAGCAGCACGTTCCGTGAACGTACTCCGGTATTTCGTTGACAACTCAGGCATGCCACCCGGGCGGATCGGCGCCGTTGCTTTCGGTGCTGCCCGCCAAGTGACGGACGATTCCACCGAGGAGCTCATGGAACTGAACCGGCGCGTGGACGTGGTGCTGCTCTCGGCCAGTCCGGAGGATGTCCGTGCGTTGATTCCGGGTGCCATCGAAGCGCAAACCAAGGAGTCTGCCGCCGCGGCGAAGGCGGCAAAATAGCGCCCGCAGCAGCCGCCACATAGTCCTGCGCAGAAAGCCTTACGCCCCTCCCTGACATGCCGATAGTGCCATCCGTGGGAGAACAGGAAGATCGCGCGGCGGCACGCCAGCGCACTGTGGACGTCTATGACTTCCGCCGACCCACCACCCTGCCCCGCCAACACAGCCGCGTGCTGGAAGTGGCCTTTGAAACCTTCGCGCGCCAGTGGGGGACGCAGCTCACCGCCAAAGTCCGGTTGAAGTCCACCGCCACCTTGGAACAGCTCAGCATGCAGAGCTACGACGAATACTCTGCCTCTCTTCCGTCGGTGACCTCCATGGTGTTGTGCAGGATCGACGGCAGCGAGTCCCGGCTGGTCATCCAGTTCCCCGCGACGGCTGCCTTGTCCTGGCTCAGCCGGATGCTCGGCGGGTCAACAGACACCGCGGCTCCGGAGCGGAAATTCACCCAGATCGAGCACGCACTGATTTCCCGCATGGTGGAGGAAGTGCTGGAGGATCTGCGGTATTCGCTGGGCAACCTCCTGACCCAGGCCGTGGCCATGGACGGTATCCAGTACAACTCCCAGTTCGCGCAAGCCGCTGCGCCGTCTGAACTCATGATCGTGGCCTCCTTCAGCGTCAACGTGGGCGAGACCCAATGCGCTGCCACCCTGGCCATTCCCGCAGACGTCCTGCTGTCTGGGCTCGGCGACGTGAACCCCACCGTCCACAGCGTGGATAACGAGGCCTTGGTCCGGACGCAGCTCGCCCAGGTGCCCGTGGATGTTGCCGTGCAGCTGACCCCCGCACCGGTGACGCCGGCGCAGATCCTGGGCCTCGCCGTCGGCGATGTCTTGCACCTGCCGCACCTGGAAAACCGGCCGTTCGACGTCACCATCAACGGCACCCGCCTGGCCACCGCCGCGGCTGCCCGCCACGGCTCCAGGGCCGCCGCCGTCATCGTCACAACCGAGGAGCACCAGCGATGAGCAACATTTTGACCCTTCAGGCGGCGGCAGCCGAGCGCCTGGCCCTGCATCTGCCGAGTGCTTCCACTCTCCGCGTTGCGGGCATCGTCCCGGCCCAGGACGCAGCAGCCTACGCTTCTCCCGCCGTGACGGCCACGTTTGTGGGTGCCTCGACCACGGACTTCGCTTTGTTGCTGGTGGACCGGTCCTTCCTGGCCGCCGCAGGCGGGTCCGGGCTGCTGGGTGCGGTCTCCGCCATCGATGTCTTGCGTCCCGCCTTGGAACAAGCCGCGTCAGCGTTCGACGCCGGTGTGCTGGGGGAGCTGCGCGAGGAAGACGCCGCCGGGCTGCTGTCCGATCCGGGAACCGCAGTATTCGAGCTCAACGACGGCGGTGCCCCCTTTGGCTGGTTCGCCGTCCGCGTGCGGGACAACGGTGCTGCGCTGAACACGGCCCGCGCCGGCCAGGACAGTGACATGGCTGCGCGTCTGGGCCTCATCAGCAATGTGGAAATGGCGCTGACCGTGGAGATCGGCCGTACACGGATGTCTGTCCGGGATGCCCTGGCACTGGAGCCCGGACGCGTCATTGAACTGGATCGTTCGGCCGGGGCGCCGGCCGATGTGCTGCTGAACGGCCGGCTCATCGCTCACGGCGAGGTAGTGGTGGTGGACCAGGACTACGCCGTCCGCATCACCCGCATCCTGGACGGGGCAGAGGGAACATTCTAGATGGACTCATTCATCCTCGGGCTGCGCGTGCTCGTGGCTCTGGGCGCGGTGCTGGGGCTGATCTGGTTCGTCCAGAAGCGACTCGGCAAGGGCAAAGGCCGCCGACGCGCCGACGCTGCCCTCACGGTGGTCAGCCGACAGGTGGTGGGCCAGAAAGCCTCTGTGGTGGTGGTCGATGCCGGGGACAAGCGCTTCCTGCTCGGCGTAACCGAGCACGCGGTCACTGTGCTGCACAGCAGCGACGCGCCCGTTGTTGTTTCGGAGACTGTCGAGGCAGTAGAGGCTGTGCAGGAACAGCCATCGGCGAGCTTTGCAGAGCTTTTCCGCCAGGCCTCGGGCGAGCCGCTTCCCGAGTTGCGCCGTCGCAGCGAACTCCACCTCCGGAGCCAGCCGCGCCGCCTCCCTGACGGTACCCGCGCTGACGGCACCCGCGACCCCGCGCGCACTGCACCACCGATGCACGGCTCCATCCTGTCCGCGTCCACGTGGCGTCAAGCCTCGGATGCCTTCAGGGGACGCCGCAATTGAACCGATCCGCTGATTTTGCCGTGCCGCGGCTGGTGTCCGTGCTGGCGGTTTTGCTGCTCACGGCAGCCTTAGTGTGGCTTGGCATGGCAGCGGCACACGCGACGCCGATCGACCCCACCCAGCCCACGCCGCCCACCTCGCCGGCGGCGCCGGAATCCGGTGGAAACGTCAGCATCGATATCAATGGTCTGGACGGGACACCCTCCACGGCTGTCGTGACGCTGATCGGGATCACGCTGCTCTCGGTGGCCCCGGCGCTGCTGCTCATGATGACGTCCTTCACCAAGATCTTCGTGGTACTGGCGATGACCCGGAACGCATTGTCCTTGCCCGCGATCCCTCCGAACCAGGTCCTTGCCGGCCTCGCCCTTTTCCTCTCCCTGTTCGTCATGTGGCCGGTGGTTTCGGACATCAACGTTGTTGCCGTGCAGCCGTACCTGAATGGCGGCCTGGACTTCAACGGTGCAATGGCTGCCGGGTGGTCGCCGCTGCAGCACTTCATGCTGGCCCATACGCGTGAAGAGGACATTGCACTGATGACAAGGGCCGCGGACATGGCCAACCCGGCCAACCCCGAATCCGTCCCGTTCCAGACGTTGGTTCCGGCGTTCATGATCTCGGAACTGCGGGCCGCCTTCATCATCGGGTTCGTCATTTTCATCCCCTTCCTGGTGATCGACCTGGTGGTCTCGGCAGCACTGATGTCCATGGGCATGATGATGCTCCCGCCGGTGATGATTTCGCTGCCGTTCAAGATCCTGTTGTTTGTCCTGGTGGACGGTTGGGGACTGGTCATCACGTCCCTGATCCAGAGCTATTCGAGCGGCTGATGGATACCAACGCAGTCCTGGACATCTGCCTCCAGGCCATGATTGTGGCAGCCAAGCTGGCTGCGCCTACCCTCGTCACCGCGCTGGTGGTCGGGCTGGCCATCTCCCTCCTGCAATCCATTACCCAACTCCAGGAAGCCACGCTGTCCTTCGTGCCCAAAGCTGTGGCAGTCGCCATCGCCTTGGTGGTGTGCGGCCACTGGATGATCTCGGAAATGGTCGCGTTCACCAACGAACTGTTCGCCCGCATCCCAGGACTGATCGGCGGAGCGTGAGGTGGACATTCCCCTCGACCAATCGTGGATCCAGGTCATGTTGCTGGCCTCGGTCCGCATGACGGCCTTCCTGATGGTGGCCCCGCCGTTCGCCCATCACGCCATTCCGGCCCGTATCAAGGCCATGCTGGGAATTGGACTGGGGTTGGCAGTCTCCCAGAGGCTGTCCGCTGATGCCGTTCCGAAAGACACCGCCGGCTTCGTCATGGCTGTGGTGCTCGAATTGGTCACAGGGTTGTTCCTCGGCTTCCT
Organism: Arthrobacter sp. D5-1; assembly: GCF_017357425.1. Classification (NCBI taxonomy): domain Bacteria; kingdom Bacillati; phylum Actinomycetota; class Actinomycetes; order Micrococcales; family Micrococcaceae; genus Arthrobacter; species Arthrobacter sp. D5-1. The sequence goes on from NZ_CP014571.1 coordinate 1,159,714, forward strand.
GGTGATGGTGATCTTCGCCGCGATCCAGTCCGCGGGCAGCCTGGTGGATCTGTTCAGCGGCTTCCAGATGGCCCAGGCATTCGACCCCCAAATGATGGTCAACGGTGCCCAGTTCACCCGCCTGATGCAAATGGCAGCCCTGGCCCTGCTCTTCGCTTCCGACGGATACCAACTGGTCATCGGCGGCCTTACCGGGAGCTTCAGGGCCTTGCCGCTGGCCGGTGGAATCGACCTCAGCCAGCCTGTCGAAGCCATGATCGGTGCCCTGACAGGAATGTTCCTCGCAGCAGTCCAGATCGCAGGTCCGCTGCTGGTGGTCCTGGTGCTGGCCGACGTCGGGCTCGGGCTCCTGACCCGCGTCGCCCCTGCGCTGAACGCCTTCGCCTTGGGCTTCCCGCTCAAGATCTTCATCACGCTGGCTCTGGCTGGGTTCCTGTTCCTGGCGCTGCCCAGGCTCGTGGCAACCCTCGCCGAGCAGGCGGCCAACACCGTGCTGGGGGTGGGCTAGTGGCGGATTCACAGGAGAAAACCGAACAAGCCACGGACAAGCGGATGCGCGAGGTCCGGGAGAAGGGCCAGCTCTCCAGGTCCCAGGACTTGATGGCCTGGCTGGCAGTGGGGGCTGCCGCTGCGATGCTCCCCGCCACCATCGACCACGCGTCCAACGCGGCAGTGGACCAATTGTTCACCGTGAAGAGTGTCATCGCAGAGCCCGACCCCGCCAAGGCCGTGGCCGCGCTTGAAGCGGGTCTGGGTTCCCTTGCCGGAATCCTGGGGCCGCTACTCCTCGTTGTCACCGTGGTGGTCCTCGCCGGATCCGCGCTTCAGGGTGGCATCCGGTTCAAGAAGTTTCGTGCTGAGTTCGAGCATTTCAACCTGCTCGCGGGCTTCAAGAGGATGTTTGGTGGCCAGGCACTCTGGGGAGGCGCCAAAGCGTTGCTGAAGACCGCCGTCGTGGGTCTTGTCCTGTACACCGTGGTGCAGGGGTTGATGCCCGCGCTCCTGACGGCCGGCGGCCTTCCGGTGGCCGGTGTGCTGGCGGCGGCCGCCGGTGGAGTCGGCGCACTGATCCAGTTTGCGGTAGCGGCCGGTTTGGTGTTGGCCGCGGCCGACATTTTTGTGGTGATGCGGCGCAACCGCAAGAAGACCCGGATGTCCAAGAAGGAAGTCCAGGACGAGAACAAGAACACCGACGGCGACCCCCTCATCAAATCCCAACGCCGCTCGCGCCAGCTCAGCATGAGCCGCAACCGCATGATCGGCGCGATCGGGGACGCCGACGTCGTGCTGGTCAACCCGACGCACGTGGCAGTTGCGTTGAAGTACGACGCCGGCAAATCGGCACCACGCGTCGTGGCCAAGGGATCGGGGCTCATCGCAGCCCGCATCAGGGAAGAAGCCGAAGCGAAGGGTGTGCCGATGGTTCAGGACATCCCCCTCGCCAGGGCGCTCCACTCCGCCTGCGAACTGGGGCAGGAGATCCCGGTGGAGCTGTATCGCTCCGTCGCCGCCGTACTGGCGTTCGTGATGTCGCTGAAGACGCGGGGAACTGCGCGAGGCATACACAGTATGAAAGAGAGTTTCCAGGCATGAAGAACAACAAATTCGCCCGGCTTTCCGTGCCGGTTGGCATCGTAGGTATTGTCCTGCTGCTGGTTGTTCCGCTGCCGGCGCCGCTGCTGGACTTCCTGATCGTGTGCAACATCCTGCTCGCGCTCCTGATCCTGCTGACCAGCATGTTCGTCAAGAAGCCCCTGGATTTCTCGGTCTTCCCATCATTGCTGCTGGTGGCCACGCTCTTCCGGCTTGGGCTCAACGTCGCGTCCACCCGTCTTGTACTGGGTCAGGGCTTTGCAGGGCAGGTCATCGAGGCTTTCGGCAAGGTCACCGTTGGCGGTTCGCTGATCATTGGCGCCGTGGTGTTCCTGATCCTGGTGGTCATCCAGTTCGTGGTGGTTACCAAGGGCGCCGAACGCGTTGCCGAGGTGGGCGCCCGCTTTACCCTGGACGCCATGCCCGGCAAGCAGATGGCCATCGATGCCGACCTCAACGCTGGGCTCATCACGGACGCCGAAGCCCGGAAACGCCGTGCCGAGGTCTCCGCGGAGGCCGACTTCTATGGCGCCATGGACGGTGCCTCGAAGTTCGTGAAGGGCGATGCCATCGCGGGCATCATCATTATCATCATCAACTTTGTGGGCGGCATCGCCATCGGCGTGCTGCAGCGCGGCATGGACGCCGGCGATGCCCTGAACACGTACGGCCTCCTGACCATGGGCGATGGACTGGTGACCCAGATCCCGGCCCTGCTCATGGCTGTGTCCACCGGCATGATCGTCACCCGGTCCAACGCCGAAGAGGACATGGGCCGTACGGCCTCCTCGCAGCTGATGCAGTCGCCCAACGCCCTGCTGATCGCAGGTCTGGCCGCAGGAAGCATGGCGCTCATTCCCGGCATGCCCATCCTTCCGTTCGTCGTGGTGGGAGCGCTGTTGGTCCTCGCTTCGCGGCGGGTAGCCACCCAACAGAAGCTCCAGGCTGAGGCGCAGGCCGCCGAGGCAGTCGCCGCCGGCACTGTGGAAGAAGATCCCAACGAGCGGCTCATGGAAGACATGCGCGTCCATCCCGTGGAGATCCTGCTGGCTCCGGACCTGGTGGACATCGTCTCCGGTGCCTCCGACGACTTGCTGGCACGGGTGCGTTCCCTCCGGCACAAGATCGCCATGGAACTCGGACTCGTGGTTCCGCCGGTCCGCACGCGGGACGCGATGGACCTGCCGCCGTCCACCTATGCCATCCGTATCGCCGGAGTCGAGGCTGGAAGGGGAGTGGCGCCGTCGGGCAAGCTGCTCGCCTTGGGCGACTTCCTGGACGCACTGCCCGGAACGGCAACCGTGGAGCCCGTCTTCGGGTTGTCCGGCAAATGGGTTCCCACGGAGATGCGCCACAGCGCGGAAATGACGGGGGCAACGGTGATAGACCGCGTGTCCGTTCTGGTTACACACCTGTCCTCGATCATCTCGGCCAACGCTGCCCGGCTCCTGACCCGTGAGGGCGTCCGCGTGCTCACCGAAGGGGTCCGTAAGCAGAGCCCGTCCGCCGTGGAGGAGCTCACACCGGGGCTGATGTCCTTGGCCGAAATCCAGCGCGTGCTGCAGGGCCTGCTGGAAGAGCAGGTCCCCATCAACGATCTCCCACGGATCTACGAGGCACTCGCGCTGAGGGCCAAGGTGTCCACCGACCCTGAGTCCCTGGTCGAGTCTGCGCGGCACTCCCTGGGCCCGGTTCTGGCCAACAAGTACCTCGACGGCGCAGTGCTCAACGTGATCATGATTGATCCGTTGCTGGAGCAGTCGATGCTTGAGGACATGCGCCCGGCCGAGGGTGGGACGCAAATAATCATGGGCCAGGCGAAACTCGACGGCGTCCTGACCTCGCTGAAGTCCGCCGTCGACGGAGCGGCCGCGGCCGGCAGGGAAGCAGTCCTGGTGTGCGCACCGGCCTTGCGCCCTGCCATCCGCCGCCTCGTAGCAAGCCCCGACGGCGGTGTCCCCGTCCTCTCGTACCGCGAAGTTACCTCGGCCAACATCCGCATTGAAACAGTAGGGGTGGTCCGCTATGCAGAAGCGCTACAAGCTTAGTGGCGCCTCGCTGGAGGCCATCCGGGAGAAGGCAGTTCAGCAATACGGTCCAGGGGCGAGGATCGTAGCTGCTGAGAAGGTCACCAATCCGGGCATTGTGGGGTTGTTCGCCGCAGCCCGCTTCGAGGCGACAGTGGAGGTTGCGGATGTGCCGGATGCCGCCCCTCCCTGGCCTGTTCATGAGTTGCACGGGCCGGCGATTGCGGCGTTGCTGGAGCGTGCCGACGCCGCCGAACTTGAGCTGCACAAGGCCGCACCCGCTCCCGTGTCCACAGCCTCTCCGGACTTCGCGGGCCTCCTGGAACAGCTCGGCAAGGAACTGCAACCAGCGGCTCCGCCGCGCTTACCCGCTCCGGTGCCCTTGCCGCCGTCGAGCGCTGTTCGCGTACCCCAAGCCATGACGGGCGACGGCAACCTCATCGTCCTCCTGGGCTTGGGCGATGACGCCCTCGGCCCCGCCCTGGAAATGTCCATCGCCGCCGGCGGCTCCGACGTCCGCACGGCCGGGGATCTCAGCGCCTTCGGTCACCGGCACCTCCAAGGACGGCAAAGTGCGACGGCGGCACGCGCCCAGGCGGTCCTGACCGGGCAGACCGTGGTGGTTGCCTTCGGACTGGGGCGCCCGCGCGACGTACCGCCGAAAGCTGCCCACATCGCAAGCCTCGCTGCCGATCAACTGTGGATTGTGGTCGACGCCCGGCGCAAGCCTGAGGACACGAAGGCCTGGGTGCAGGCGTTGCAGGATGTGTTGGCAGGAGAGTCAGCGGCGGTGTCGGGGCTAGTAGTCATCGGTGCCTCGGAAACAGCGAGTCCGGAGACAGTGGACATGCTTGGCATTCCCGTTGGCTGGGTGGACGGCACTCCGGCCACCGCACCGGCCCTAGGAAAGGTACATTGAAGGCATGTTGGTACTGACGCGTAAGCCGGGCGAAAAGATCATGATCGGGGACGACATTGTCATCACCGTCATGGAAGGGCGCGGCGACGGCGTTCGGATCGGAATCGAAGCCCCCCGGGGTGTGTCCATCCAGCGGAGCGAGGTGGTGGCGGCTATTGCTGCGGCGAACCTGGCCGCGACGCAGGCCGGCCCCGAGGCTGAGGAACTCCTGGCGAACCTCCGCCCGCCTGCCCCATCCGGCGAATAGCACCCTCTCTCACCTTCTGCTGTCGCTATTCTGAAGCTGTCAGGCTGAACTCGAAGGGATTCGAGCCCATTATTGGGCTGTCGGCACCCGACTGCTTGTCGCGGGCTTAGCCCAGGTCTCGGGCAAGGGGCCCACTGCAGCGATCCTTGGCGCATCAATTTCGACTGTTCAGGAGAAGCAACTCACACGCGAACTCGGCATGGCCAACGTGGGCATGGGGCTCTCAGGCCTTCTCGCGCTGGTGCCGGGGTGGGCGCTTCCCGCGGGATTCGCTGGCGGTGTCTTCCTTCTCGTCGCCGGCATCATGCACGTACCGAAGAAGAATAAGAACGCCAAGGAGGCGCTGGCCACCTGGACTGACCTGATCGTTGGAGTCACGGTGATGGTGCTCGCCGCCTATGGACTGTACCGTGCCGTTGCCGGCTGAAGGGGCGTGGGATGTGAGAGAGGGCGTTCGGGAAGCTAGCCCAGGCCCAGGAAGTCCCGGAGCAATGGCAGCGTGGCACCCCGGACAGCCGTGATGGCGCGTTGGACGTTGGCATCCCGGGCCAGGAGCGCAAGATCGTCCGTGTCACCGGCCAGGTCAGCAATACCGGGCTGCGGGAGTGGCGCAGGGGCCTGTGAGTCCTCCAACAGCGTGACGTTGGCGGCAACGGCGTCGTCAATTCCAGCCAGAAGTTCAGCCATCCCGCGGCGGTGATCCTCAAGAAGTTCAGGCCAGATTCCCGGCGGTGCGATCGAAATGAGGGCCGGAAGCGTCAAATGGTCCGGCGCTTTCCATTCGGCGGCCAGCGCGGACGCCTCAACACCGCGTGCGAGTGATTCGAATCGGAGATTTTCGAGGACTTTTTCAAGTTCGGCCGCGGTGAAGTTCAGCCGGTGCCAGTTGCCTGCCCGGAGATGCAGGAGCTGCGTTTCGAGCAGGAAAAGCAAGAAATCAAGTTGCCTCCGCTCGCGCCACAGCGTTGCCGATAGCTCGTCCGCCCCCACGGTTCCCCAATTCATTTTATTGCCCGCCAAAATCACGATTTGGCAGGGTTTGTGTTTACTTCTGTTGAGCGTACACGCAGAGTCGTTTTCAGGTGGTATGTTCACTGAACACGTACCTGAACGAAGTCCCGAAACGCCGCTGTGATTGGTCTCTAGGCGGCCTTGCGGGACTCAGCATTTCAGGTTCTTGCAACTCAGTAATCCGGTCTCATGGGGGGACTCACTTTTGAATCGCGAACAGCGCAACGAGCTGGTGTTGCAGCACCTTCCGCTCGTTGGTTACTTGGTCTCTGACCTTTGCGCGCGTGCCACGCATTTATCGCGCGACGATTTTGCTTCTGTTGGTTCCATGGCGCTCATTACGTCGGCGGACTCCTTTGATCCTGACCTCGGCGTTCCCTTCGGCGCATTTGCCCGCCGCAGGATCGTGGGCGCGTTCGCGGACGAGATGCGGGCCGGCGATTGGGCCACACGCTCAGCCCGCAAGCGGATCAAGGAAACCACGGCCATCCAGGAGACGCTGACGGGAGTCCTGGGACGGAGCCCCAGTGTTGCCGAGATGGCGTCCGCGCTCGGTGTGGAACGCAGCCACGTTGAGGCTGCGTTAGCCGATGCCTCGCGAACCCTCACCTCCCTCGACGAAGTCGTCGCGGATACTGTGGCCTCTCCTGCCGAATCTCCGGAGCACTCGGTCCTGGCCGATGAGCGCATCAAGTACCTTCGGGCCGCCGTCGATGCCTTGCCGGAAAAGATGCGCTTCGTGATCCAGGAAATCTACCTGGCAGGGCGTTCCGTAAAGGAGCTTGCCGAGGAGCTGGGCTCAACCCACGCCGCCGTATCGCAGCAGCGGGCCGAGGGTATCCGTCTCATGCGCGACGGTTTGGCCGCCCATTACGCGGACAGCCCGGATCAAGCCTTTGAACCTGAATCCCGCATCACGGCGCGGCGCCGCAACGACTACTTGTCGGCGCTGGCCACCGCAACCACCGGCGGTATCACCCGCGGCCTGGGCCTGGGGTCCTCACTCAACAGCGCTGTTTAGGTAGCCACCACGTAAAAGAGGCCGGGCCGCTGAGCGACCCGGCCTTCCGTTCTTGACACGAGGACTAATGCGATTACTGCGCCTTCGGCACACGCCGGAGGACGACGGCGGCGAGCACTGCCGCGCCGGCCATCAGGACCAGCCCAATCGCCGCAGTGATGTGGACGCCGGACTCGAAAGCTGTCCGGGCGGCGACTGTCAACGCTTCCGACAATGGCGCCGGGAGTGCGGCTGCCGCATCAACAGCACCGGCGAGGGTTTCCCCTGACTTCCCGGCGGCTTGTGAGGAGACGCCGTCCGGAATGATGAGGTTGTGCTGGTAGGAAGCCGTGAGGATCGAGCCGAGCACGGCCGTCCCCAAGAGCGAACCCAACTCGTAGCCGGTCTCGGAAATGGCTGAGGCGGCGCCGGACTTGTCGGCAGGTACTGAGGCCAGGATGAGGTCGTTGGAGATGGTCTCCGCAGCACCCACGCCCACGGCGAGAACGGTCAGGGCTGACAGCAGGAATATCGGGCCGCTGCCGTGGTCGCCCACCACCACAATCAAGTAACCGATGGCGCTGAGCGTCAGACCAGCAGCGACAACGAAGCCGGGCCGGACACGCTTGACCAGCGGCACCACCAGCAGGCCTGCGATGACTGTTGCCAGGAGGGCAGGAATCATGGCGATGCCTGCCTCCATGGGGGACTGTCCCTCAACCAGCTGCAGGTGCTGGGCGAAGAAGTAGATGAAGCCCGTCATGGAGAACAAGGACAGCACGTTTGCCACGATTGCCGTGCTGAACACCTTGTTCTTGAACAAAGCGACGTCCAGCATGGGGTTTTCGATCCGCTGCTGGCGGCGAACGAACAGGATGCCCATCACCAGGCCGAAGCCCATGAAAGCTGCAGCCGACGCTCCGAAGCCGTGAACTGCGAATTCCTTGATGCCGTAGACGAACGGGGCCATGGTGACCACGGACAGGACAATGCTGTTCACGTCCACGCGGCCAGGATTGGCGTCCTTGGACTCGGGAATCAGGACCCGGCCGAAGGCCAGAAGCGGCAGGAGCAGGAACGCTGCCACCAGGAAGACGGCACCCCACCAGAAGTGCTCCACCAGCCAGCCGCCGAAGATCGGGCCGAGCGCCGCACCACCGGAGAAGCCGGCAGCCCACACAGCGATCGCGAGCCGCCGGCGGTTGGGATCGGTGAAGATGTTCCGGATCAGGGACAGCGTTGAGGGCATCAGCATGGCGCCGAAGACACCAAGGCCCGCGCGTCCGGCAATGAGCCATTCAGCGGAAGGCGCGAATGCCGTAGCAGCCGAAACCGCCGCGAAGCCGGTGCTGCCGATCAGCAGCAGCCGCCGTCGTCCGATTCTGTCACCGAGGTTGCCCATGGAGACGAGCAGTGCGGCGAGGACCAGGGGATAGGCGTCAACAATCCACAGCAGCTGAACGCCGCCCACGTCCAGGGATCGGGCGATCTCGGGCAGGGCGAAGGTGAGCGCGGTGTTGTCGACGGCCACCAGCAGCACCGGGAACATCAGGAGTGCCAGTGCCGTCCAATCGCGCCACGGTGCTGCCTGGCCCATATCGGGACGAGCGGAACGGGGTGCTTGGGTTGAGGACGGCGAGTACATGTTATTTACTATACCGTCCAGACGGTACAGTTTCAAATACAACCCGGCGAGCCTTTAGGGAATGATGGACACATGCCACGAAAACCAGTTGCCCGGGACGCCGTCCTGGATGCTTTCGAAGCCCTCCTCATCGAGGTGGGGGAGCGAGCTGCCACGCTCGACGCCGTTGCCAAGCGCGCAGGGGTGTCCAAAGGTGGGCTGCTCTACCACTTCCCCAATAAGGAAGCACTGATCACGGCCCTGCTTGAACGGCTGGATCTCTTGGCCGACGAGGACACGGAGCTGATGAAGGCGTCGCCCGATGGTTCCGCCGCCTACTTCATTCGCTCCTCGCTCTGGGCGGACACGCCGATGGACCGGGCTTTTGTTGCCGTCACCAGATTGGCTGAAGTGGCCCACGAGGAAACGCGTCGCAGATTCGCCGCCATTCAACAGCGGTGGCTGGACGTGCTCGCCGAGGACGTCGGCCCAGAGGTTGCCAAGGCAGTCAGTTACATGGGTGACGGGCTCTATTTCAACGCGATGTTCGAGGGCGGGCAAGAGGGCGGCAATGTCGGGCGGGAGGCCGACGTCGAAATCCTGCTGGGAGTCCTTGAGCGGCTGAGGAAGTAACGGGCAGTCCATTTGCGGCGGCGACCGTGACGTAGGACAATTAACCCCTGTGGCCTGCCCTGATCGGGGTCATACATAACTGAAAATGCCTTTGATCTGCGGCGGGAGAGTCCTGCAAGCATGTGATGCAGGCGCCGTAGGAGCAAACCCTCCCCAGGAATCTCTCAGGCCCACGCACCGCCGCGGCGAGGCAACTCTGGAAAGCAGCAGGCATTCTGCCCACCTCAAGGGTGAAAGAGTGCTGTGCTCACCGACGGTGCAAGCGATGGTTGTTCACGCAACGCGCGGAAACTCTCAGGTCCAATACAGAGCGGGGAGGAACCCAGCCGCTGTGGCGTACCCAAACGCCGCCCAAGTAATGGAGTTCCTTCGTGACGGTTAGTTCTGCCTCCACCACCTTCGTTGATCGGCATATTGGCGCCCGCCGCCAAGCCGACATTGAGACCATGCTCAAGTCCGTCGGCTATGACACCGTTGATTCGCTGGTGGACACCGCCGTCCCGAACGACATCCGCCAGGACGTCGCCCTCACCCTGCAGAACGCTTTGAGCGAAGTTGAGGTTCTGGCCGAGCTCCGCAAGCTTGCGTCCAAGAACAAGACCGCTGTCCAGATGATCGGTCAGGGCTACTTCGATACCGTGACGCCGCCGGTGATCCGCCGTAACATCCTTGAGTCCCCGGCCTGGTACACCGCCTATACCCCCTACCAGCCGGAAATCTCCCAAGGCCGTCTCGAGGCTCTCCTGAACTTCCAGACCATGGTCCAGGATCTGGTTGGCCTCCCGATCGCCAACGCCTCCCTGCTGGACGAAGCCACGGCCGTGGCCGAGGCCGTCCTGATGATGCGCAGGGCCAATAAGAACGCAGGTGCACGGGATGGCAAGACCGTCCTCGACGCAGACTGCCTCCCGCAGACCATCGCCATTGTGAAGGGCCGCGCTGAGGCTCTCGGCTTTGAGGTCGAGGTTGCTGACCTCTCGCGCGGTCTCCCGGAAGGTGACATCAACGGCGTCGTCCTCCAGCAGCCCGGTGTTTCCGGCCGCGTCTTCGATCACTCAGCTGTGATCGCCGAGGCCAAGGAGCGTGGCGCGCTGGTGACGGTCGCTGCCGACCTCCTGTCCCTCACTCTCATCACCCCTCCGGGCGAGCAGGGCGCGGACATCGCCGTTGGATCCGCGCAGCGCCTGGGTGTTCCGCTGTTCTTCGGCGGCCCGCACGCCGCCTACATGGCGGTCCAAAAGGGCCTGGAGCGTTCCATGCCGGGCCGTCTGGTGGGCGTTTCCAAGGACGACGCCGGTGTCCCCGCCTACCGCTTGGCGCTGCAGACCCGCGAGCAGCACATCCGCCGCGAGAAGGCCACGTCCAACATCTGTACCGCGCAGGCGCTGCTGGCCATCGTGGCCTCGATGTACGCCGTTTACCACGGCCCCGAGGGCCTCAAGGCGATCGCTGAAACCGCGCACGGCCACGCCCGCACCCTGGCAGCGTCACTGAAGGCTGCCGGCGTCGAGGTCCTGCACGGATCCTTCTTCGACACCATCACCGTCCGCGTTCCCGGCAAGGCAGGCGAGATCGTCGCCGCCGCCGAGGCCAAGGGCATCAACCTGCGCGGCGTCGACGCTGACACGGTTGGCATCTCTGTTGATGAAACCACTACGTCCGAGATTGTCGGCGGTCTCCTTGATGTCTTCGGAGCTTCGGTTTCCGAAGCCGCTGAAGGCTTCGCTCTTGAGGCTTCCGTGGAGCGCACCAGCGACTTCATGCAGCACCCGGTATTCAATACGCATCGTTCCGAGACGCAGCTGTTGCGCTATATCCGCAAGCTCTCGGACCGCGACCTCGCGCTGGACCGCACCATGATCCCGCTGGGTTCCTGCACCATGAAGCTCAACGCCACCGCTGAAATGGAAGCCATTTCCTGGCCGGAGTTTGCCTCCATCCACCCGTTCGCTCCGGATTCCCAGACCGAGGGCTGGCGTGAACTCATCACCGACCTCGAGGCGCAGCTGACCGAGATCACCGGATATGACCAGGTCTCCATTCAGCCGAACGCCGGTTCCCAGGGTGAACTGGCAGGTCTGCTGGCGATCCGCGGCTACCACTTGTCCCGCGGCGACGAGCAGCGCAATGTTTGCCTCATCCCCGCTTCTGCCCACGGCACCAACGCTGCCTCGGCAGTGCTGGCCGGCATGAAGGTGGTAGTTGTTGCTACGGCGCCTGACGGCACCATCGACCACGTTGACCTCAAGAACAAGATCGAAGCGCACCGGGATGCCCTCTCGGCCATCATGATCACCTACCCCTCCACGCACGGCGTGTACGACGCCGACGTCCGCGAGGTCTGCGACGCCATCCACGAGGCCGGCGGCCAGGTCTACATTGATGGCGCAAACCTCAACGCACTCGTTGGCCTTGCACAGCCGGGCAAGTTCGGCGGCGACGTGTCCCACCTGAACCTGCACAAGACGTTCTGCATCCCGCACGGCGGCGGCGGACCGGGCGTGGGCCCGGTTGCTGCCAAGGCACACCTCGCACCGTTCATGCCAGGCGATGCAGCCTCCTGGACCGAGGGCAACGACGTCCCGATCTCCGCATCCCGCTTCGGTTCCGCCGGTGTCCTGCCGATTTCCTGGGCCTACGTGAAGCTCATGGGTGGCCAGGGACTGACGGAAGCAACCAAGTCGGCCCTGCTCGCTGCAAACTACATCGCATCCCGTCTCAACGACCACTTCCCGGTGCTTTACACCGGCGAAGGCGGACTCGTGGCCCACGAGTGCATCCTGGACCTTCGTGAACTGACGGCCAAGACCGGCGTCACCGCTGAGGACGTGGCCAAGCGCCTGATCGACTTCGGCTTCCACGCCCCTACCCTGGCGTTCCCGGTTGCCGGCACGTTGATGGTGGAGCCGACGGAGTCCGAGGACCTTGTGGAGATCGACCGCTTCATCGAAGCCATGATCACCATCCGCAAGGAAATCGACCAGGTTGCCCACGGCGAATTCACGGTAGAGAACTCGCCGCTGCGCAAGGCACCCCACACGGCTGCCGCCGTCGTAAGTTCTGATTGGGACCGGGCGTACCCGCGCGAGCAGGCCGCCTTCCCGGTCCACCACCTCAAGCAGGACAAGTACTTCCCGCCCGTCGGCCGCATCGACGGCGCAGCCGGTGACCGCAACCTGGTCTGCTCGTGCCCGCCGATCGAAGATTTTGAGAACTAAGGACTGACTCCATGTCTGAGAACTACACCGCTCTCTACGAAGAGCACAAGAAGCTCGGCGCGTCCTTCACCGACTTCGGTGGCTGGCAGATGCCGCTGAAGTACTCGTCCGAGTTGGCCGAGCACCACGCCGTCCGCAAGTCCGCGGGCTTGTTCGACCTCTCCCACATGGGTGAAGTCTGGGTCACCGGTCCAGAGGCCGCAGCGTTCCTTGACTACGCGCTGGTGGGGAAGATCTCCGCCATGGCTGTGGGCAAGGCCAAATACTCGCTGATCTGCCAGGAAGACGGCGGCATCATCGATGACCTCATCACGTACCGGCGGGGTGACCAGAAGTTCCTGGTGGTTCCGAACGCCGGCAATGCTGCGGTTGTTGCTTCAGCACTGCTGGAACGCGCCGCCGGGTTCGACGTCGTTGTTGAAGACGCTTCCGCTGAGACCTCGTTGATTGCTGTTCAGGGGCCGCTGGCCGAAGCGATCCTCCTCCGCCTTGTGCCGGCTGAACAGCACGCACTGGTCACTGAACTGAAGTACTACGCGGCGGTTGATGTCCCGTTCACGGTCGACGGCGGCACTCAGGAACTCCTGCTGGCCCGCACCGGCTACACCGGCGAAGACGGTTTTGAGATCTTCCTTGCCAACGACTCCGCAGCCGCCCTCTGGCAGGCCATCGCCGACGCCGCTGAAGAAGGCGAACTCATCCCGGCAGGCCTCGCTTCCCGCGATTCCCTCCGCCTCGAAGCCGGCATGCCCCTCTACGGCAACGAGCTCTCCCGCGAAGGCAACCCCTTCGCAGCAGGGCTCGGGCCCGTGGTGGCTCTGTCCAAGGAAGGCGACTTCGTTGGCAAGGACGCACTCGCGGCGTTGAAGGCCGACGGTGCCGGCTCCACCAGCGGGCGCAAGCTCGTTGGCCTCAAGGGCCTGGGGCGTCGCGCCGGACGCGGACACTACCCGGTCCTCAAGGACGGCGCAGTGGTTGGCGAAGTCACGTCCGGCCAGCCGAGCCCGACGCTCGGTTACCCGGTAGCGTTGGCCTATGTCGACGTCGAGCATTCGGAGCTTGGTACCGCCCTGGACATTGACCTGCGCGGTAAGAGCGAGCCGTTCGAAGTCGTCGCACTGCCGTTCTACAAGCGCCAAAAGTAAGCCTGAAGACTTTGGGACCGACATCCTCCGCGGGCTCGGTCGCTTAGGCGTCCGCTGAGCGGACGCGAAGCTCCCTTGGACGCCCGCTTCCGGATGTCGGTTCCAAAGGGGAGAGTCTTCCGGCGCTTCGTGAACCGCTAAGGTGCTGGGGGAGTGGCGAGCTGCCGAAGGTGATCCTTTGCCACACCCCCATGCCAACCGCCCAGACGGCCCCCGCCGCGACACAATTAGATTTAGACCACTCAACCTTAAGGAAAAAGAATGCCCAAAGTAGCGCCCGAACTTCAGTACTCCGACGAGCACGAGTGGGTCTCCCGCGGCGAAGGGAACTCGGTGTCCGTTGGTATCTCCGAGGTTGCCACCGACGCACTGGGTGACATTGTGTATGTTGACCTCCCCGAGGTTGGCTCCACGGTGACCGCTGGCGAGACCTGTGGCGAAGTTGAGTCCACCAAGTCCGTCTCGGACCTGTACTCGCCCGTTACCGGCGAGGTCACGGAGATCAACGACGCAGTTGTCGGCGACCCCGCACTAATCAACAACGACCCCTACGGCGCCGGCTGGCTCTTCAAGGTCGCTGCTGAGTCCGAGGGCCCGCTGCTCTCGGCCGAGGAATACGCCTCCAAGAATGGCGGAGACCTCTCCTAAGTTCCTCCGACCGAGCGGACATGGCCCGATTGGGCCGACGTCCTCTGCGACCTCGGTCGCTTGGGCGCCCGCTGGGCGGACGCGAAGCTTCCTTAGACGGCCGCTGCCGGACGCCGGTCCCAAGAGGCCAGTTACAGGACGACCGTGAGGTGTGGTCAGTCCGATTCGGGGGTTGGCTGCGGGATGTGCCGTGGGCACGGCATGTTCGGCAGCAAGGCCCCGTTTCGGGCGCTCCAGCGAACGAGTCCGCGGAGGACGGCGGCCCAATGGGCCGCACTCAGACAGGTCACCACTCAATCGCAGTGGCGTAGCGTGGGATTGTAGAACTGAATAGAACTTGCGACGCCGGGTTGCCGCCTCTGGGGGCCGTCCGGCGTCGTGCTTCGGTCGCCTTCTGCCACAAGCGGGAGAGACCATCCGGCAGGACCATCTGCCGGACCGTTTCAAACTGTATTAAGGAATCCCGACCATGGCTGTTGGTGTTTTCGATCTTTTTTCCGTGGGTATTGGCCCGTCGAGTTCGCATACTGTGGGGCCGATGCGCGCTGCTGCTGTGTTCGCCGGTGAGCTGAAGGACGCTGGTGTCCTGGGCTCGGTGGCCTCGTTGCGCGTTGATCTGTACGGCTCGTTGGCTGCGACGGGTCGTGGCCACGGGACCATGACTGCCACGCTGTTGGGCTTGGAGGGTTACCACCCTGAGCTCATTCTGCCGGACGAGGTGGAGGCGCGGTTGGCCGCTATCGCGGAGACGGGTGTGCTGAACCTTGCAGGTGCGTCCGGTGAAGGTGTGGAGCTGCCGTATGCGGTGGGGGATATGGTGTTGCATCCGTTGACGGTGTTGCCGCGGCACACGAACGGGATGAAGTTTGCTGTCAGTGATTCCAACGGGGAGGTGTTGCGGGAGGCGACGTTCTTTTCGGTCGGTGGCGGGTTCATTGTCCGTGAGGGTGAGGAGAACGCGGCTCAGCAGGAGTTGGAGGAGTCGAAGAAGGAGTTGCCGTTGCCGTTCCGGACGGCGGCGGAGTTGTTGGGCCGGTGTTCGTCGAAGGGTTTGGGGATCAGCGACATCATGTTCATCAATGAGCGGGCGTCCCGGTCGGAGGAGGAGATCCGGGAGGGTTTGCTGCATATCTGGTCGGTGATGGAGGCCTGTGTTGAAACGAGTTTGAAGCGTGAGGGTGTGTTGCCCGGTGGGTTGAGGGTCCGGCGTCGTGCTCCTGACTGGTTGGAGCGGCTGCTGAAGGAGGACAAGGACCGGAACGATCCGAAGTATTGGCAGGAGTGGGTGAACCTGATCGCCCTGGCCGTCAATGAGGAGAACGCCTCGGGTGGCCGGGTGGTCACGGCGCCGACCAATGGTGCTGCGGGGATCATTCCGGCGGTGCTGTATTACGCGTTGAATTATGCCCCGGGCATGGATCAGGCCTCCCAGGAGGATCGGGATGATGTGGTGGTGAAGTTCCTGCTCACTGCCGGTGCTGTGGGTGTGTTGTACAAGGAACAGGCCTCCATTTCGGGGGCTGAGGTGGGCTGCCAGGGTGAGGTGGGGTCGGCGTCGTCGATGGCTGCTGCCGGGTTGGCTGAGGTGATGGGTGGTACGCCGGGGCAGGTGGAGAACGCCGCGGAGATCGCGATGGAACACAACCTGGGGCTGACGTGTGATCCGATCGGTGGGTTGGTGCAGATTCCGTGTATTGAGCGGAACGCGATCGCGGCGGCGAAGGCTATCAACGCCGCGAAGATGGCGTTGTGGGGTGATGGGACGCACCGGGTGTCCCTGGATGAGGTGATCGTGACCATGCGGGAAACGGGCAAGGACATGTCCCATAAGTACAAGGAAACCGCGATGGGCGGCCTCGCCGTCAACGTCGTCGAATGCTGAGTCTGTTTACTGTCAGTGCCTAGTGCCATGCTGTATCCATGAGCGGGGGATACGACAGGGATTTTTTGCGGGCACGCCTTGAGCTGCCCAGTCCGTCGGCAACGACGATTCTTTTGGACTACATCCACTTCTCCGTGCGCTTCCGGGCTGCCCGGAAGCTCGCGGCGATCGTGGGGGTCAACATCCACGGCAAGGAACTGAATCCACTGGCCCGTGAGGGCACCTGGCATTTCGACGACAGGATTCCCAGGGAACAGCAGGCCGGGCCGGACGTTTACAAGAACAATGCTTTTGACCGCGGCCACCTGGTGAGACGTCTGGATCCCGTCTGGGGTGACGCGGCCACGGCCAAGAAAGCCAACCAGGACACGTTTGCCTTCACCAACGCTGCGCCGCAGGTGGATGACTTCAACCAAGGCAAAGAGCTGTGGGTAGGGCTCGAGGATCACGTGCTGAGCCACGCCGATGCCCACGACGCCAAGCTCAGCGTGTTCACGGGGCCCGTCTTCCTTGACGATGACCAGCCCTACCGCGGCGTCCAGATCCCGCGGAAGTTCTGGAAGATCGCCGCCTGGACCAACGATGCCAAGCTGGCCGCCGTCGGGTTCGTCCTTGACCAGTCGCCGATGCTGGGCAAAGTGGAACTGAAGAGGGCCATCGACCAGAAGCTTCTGGAAGGGGAGCCACCCCCGCTGGGACCGTTCCGGACCTTCCAGGTTCCCATTGGGCAGATAGCAGACCTGACAGGACTGAGCCTTAGCAGGCTCACCAACGCGGACCGGCTCGTCAGCGGCCAGCGTGAACTGGGCAGGCAGCCGAAGGCGATCGAGTTGGAGAGCGCGGACCAGATCAAGCTGTAAATAAGCTCACCTGACGAGAAAGGCTGTACTTTGGTTCTGACCAGATCCGGATAAGCGCCCATTGCCAAACCCGAGGTGTCGATTTCAGGAGTCTGAGCTGGAGCTGTTGCGCAACCTGAGCATCGTCGGTGTTTTGAATTTCGCAACCAGAACCCTGGGTCCAGTGGAACCCGAAGGCTACAAAGTTATCGCTGATATGAGCACCAAGCTCACCAACGAGGGGGAGTAGCGCCCGCGGCGGCGCCAAGCTATATGGATGAGCAACAGATACAGGAGATCGTCGACAGAGTTGTCAAAGCGCTGGAGGGATTGAAGCCAATTGCCCCCTCTCCCACCCAGGATTGGCAAGTCTGGGGTGCGTTCGGCTCATACGCGACTCTCGCGGCCGCCATCGTCGCCTTCCTCATCGGGTGGTGGACTATAAAGCAAAAGCGCGAGGCAGATGCCAGAGCCGAATGGTGGCGCCGAACTCAGTGGGCCTTGGAAGCAGCCGCCGATCCGGACAATGATGCGATGAACGCTTACGGTACGGGCATGCTGGATCTCCTGGCCCGGAGCGAATTGGCTAGCGTCAAAGACAAGGAACTCCTCGACGCAGTGTGGGAGGTAACCGATACTGAGATGAAGGACGACAGTATTGTGAACTTCGTGAACAGGGCTGCACATCTGACGGGCCTCAGCACGGAAGAAATGGATGTCGTTCGCAGTTTCTACTCCGTAGACGGGCCCTCGGAAACAGGAGACAATGAGGACAAGAGCGAGTCCACGGACGACCGGAGGGAGGCAAATGGCTCAGCGAGTAAATAGCAATCGAGAGAGCAAAGAACAGGTGTTCAGGAAGCTACGTCGCGAGATCCTCGCGGCCCGACTGAAGGTTACTTTGGACGAGCAGCTTAATCGCAAGACTTCGCCAACCGTGAAGAGACTGTCTGAGATGAAGTTGCCTCCGATTGTGAGGCCTGTAGATCTGAGAGTCGATACGTCGACGACCGCGGACGAGCCCCAACAGGGCATCTCCTACGTTGGTCCTCAGGTCAGTTCGTTTATGAATCCGCAGCAACGAGCCTCGGGCACCTAGACTTCAAAAAAAGAAACCCCATCCCGACGAACCGGGTGGGGTTTCTTCGTGGGGAACATGGAGAGGAAAACGAGCTAGCGTCTTCTGCCAAACCGGGGAGTCACGCGTCTGGTGTGAACTCTTTCGCTGGTACCGGCGGCTTTCGAAGATCGTGATCTGCCGAGTCGGGGTGCCAGCGGCCGGGGATGCTGCCATTCAAGTTCAGACATACCTCGAGCCTTCGAGATCAATGAAGCGCTGGTCAGCAATAGGATTGGCGGGCCCGCGATCGCAAACAGAACAGCCCACAGGGGCGGTGAAAGAGGTGTCTGGATGCCTGCAGCGGCAATCCCCCCGATCCCAGCGGGTACAGCAGCCAGCCCCAGGCTGAAGATCGAGACTTGAAGAAATCCTGCCCAGCCCAGAGAGTCAACGGGGGTGCGATAAGCGTCATCGATGAAGACGGTCCTCAGGTTCTTTCCGTTGAGATGGTCCTTGATGATCCGGCCGCGTGAAAGAGACATGTTGATGAAGCTGACTATTGAAAGTCCTATGACGGAAGGCATTACCAGATAGAACGGGATGCCGGTTTCATCGGTGGGCTTCTGCCAGGCTTTGTCCCAGGTAAGTTCATTCGGCGGTATCTGGCCGACCATGAATCCGAGCATGGCGCTGGCGGAAATAGCAAAGACGAGCGTGATGGCCGGCCAGATAATTCGGCGGGCAGGCAGCAGCTGCAGGGCAATGACCCGGGCTGTGGCCTCCCGCTGTAAGCTCTGAAATACTGCAACATCGCGTGGCAGGGCGTTGGATTGGGACGCCATTTCACGCCAGAAAACTGCCCGACGCCTCAGGCGTGAGGCAGCCGTAATCTGGTCCAAGGCAATCAGAATGCCCAAAAGTGAGCCGACGATGGTGACGACCGGAACAATATAACCGACAATGTCGGTAAGCCATTTCACTTACCAAGTATCCCCGGACAACGCTCCTCGTTCAGCCCCAAGGGCAGGCGACGCGCCGGAGTAGACGCCAACATGAACGGTGGCCGGTCAACAATTCCCCTATGGTCAGGGGACAGCTTCCAACCCGTGCTTCTTCAGATACTTCTTCCACCAGCCCAAGCACTCATCGGCAAGTGCGATGACGTCCTTTGTCTGTGGCTTGCCATTCTTCTCATAGGTGATGGTCGCAGAGGTCGAATGACCTGCGCTGCCATCAACGACGGTGACTTCGTCGATCCGCACATCATCGCCTTTGCCTGGATCCCGACCAAAGTGCTCGGAATGGCTGTGTCGTCATGCAGCAGCGGCGGTAGCACGACTGAGGCGCAGCCCAGTTCGGGTGTGACTCAGCAGCAAGCAACCCCAAGCATTTCAGCAACACCGAAAGCCATCTGCGAGCCTTTCCTGAAAAGCCTTCCGTGCGGGACGTATTCGAGCACAGGCGGTACGGACAACGGCCAGGAGATCCCATGGCCGGCCAACGGAGCTGTGCAAGTGCGACTGGACAAGATCGACAATGAAACGTATCTCACTGCTGTCCTGCCTTGTGGCCCGCTGAATACTCCGGTCAAGATCAACGGCACTGTGCTGAAGGCAGACGGAGAAATAGCATTGGGTGCCTCAGCCTGCATCGATCCGGCTCTGAATGAGCAGCAGACGTGGGCTCTCGATTTGATCAAGAAGGGCTTCCAGATGAGTTTGATCGAAGGCGCCTTCACATGGACCAACGGATTGGACACCTTGAGGTTCGCTTCGATCTGAGGCCACACAACATTCTGCGAAAACAGAACCCCCGCGCCGAAGCGCAGGGGTTCTGTGTGTATCAGGGGGTTTGTGCAGGGCCATTGCAGACCTCCAGGCGAGTCCGCCGATTCCTGGATGTCGGTCCACCCCTTCCATTCAGTCGACCACGGCGGCCCGAGAAGCCACATTGTGAGATTCCAACTGGCGCGGGGTTCACGTGTGGGCGTTGGCAAATGGATGTTGTGCAACTTCGTACAGGAGAACGGGAGCTCATTTCGGTGGGTATGCATTCACCATTTGCTGTCCCAAATACCCGTTTGACCCTTTGGTTCGCGTCACATTCCACAAATTCCTGAATGTTGGCTGGATTTTCCTTGGCAAAAGCCTTAATGCCCGATAGTCTCCTCTCGCTAGTCGAATTTGGGGGCTCGTACGGCGCTACTTGCTGCATCCCTCTGTCGAGTGTCTCGCTCCAGAAAGTGATGCTGTGGGTCCTTCACCTGCGTTTCTTCGCCGTGCCTGCGTTCCGGCTCTTGCTCTGTCATTGTTGGTTTCGGGGCTGACAATCCCATCCGCACTGGCCCTCCCTGGCCTGCAATCTGCCGAGACGGCGCCGGCGGTTGCCTCTGAGGCGACGGCCCCTGAACCGGGATCCGAGCAGGCCGCCCAGGCGGAAGCCAAAGAATCGGGGGAGAAGATCGTGGTTGATTCAGCGACCACTCCTACGGATCTGACTGTTGCAAATCCCGACGGCACGTTCACCCGCACGATGAACACCGCCCCGGTCAGGATGGAAACCGTCGATGGCTGGGCGGACATATCCACTGACTTGGTGAAAACCGTAGTGGACGGCAAGACAATCATCAGGCCTGAGCAAGTACCTGTTGACGTGACTATTGGCGCCGGCGGCTCCAACGAGATGGCGAAGATTGACGACAAGGAAGGCCACTCAATTGAACAATCCTGGCCGTTCGGGACCCTGCCGGTGCCGATCCTTGTCGAGAACACCGCAACATACCAACAGGTGCTACCCGGCGTGGACCTTGTGCAGATAGCTCATCAGGGCGGTGTATCCCAAGTCTTGAAGATCGAGTCAGCTGCGGCTGCACGGGATCCGCGCGTAGTCCAGATGCGGCTGTTCCTTGACGCCGACAACGCGACACTTTCGGCAACCCCAGAGGGAACAATTACTGCCACTGGTACCGAGAGCGGGGAAGCTGAGCTGCACATGAGCGGGGGCCAATGGTGGGATTCATCCCAGCCGGGTGCTTCTGCACTGGATCCGGGAACCCCGGGTGTGACCAGACCCTTCAAGTTCACGCTCGGGGAGGAAGCTGGGAAACAAACTCAGGTCTTCGGGATGGACGAGATCCTGAACGCCATAGACGTGACGTACCCGATCTATGTCGACCCTCCGTGGAATGTGCCGCGCACCTCATATGTGATGGTGGACACTGCCTACCCGAACACCTCGTACTGGAACGGCGCCTTTAGCACCGAGACCCTTAACGTTGGATACCTGCCTCCGAACTGGCCCACGGACGGGAACGCGCATTTGGCCCGTTCGTACTACCAGTTCGAGGGCAAGACGTTCGACGCCTCGGCTGATCTGATCAATGCCCGATTCAGCGTCCTGGAGACGTGGTCGGCGTCCTGCACCCCCACAGGAGTGGCGTCGTGGCTGACCGGTGAAGTGGGAACGGGCACGACATGGAACAACCAACCTGCATTGGGAGTGCGCACTGACCGCGGCAACGTCGCCAAGGGCTGGAGTTCGGCGTGCCCGCAAGGGATGGTTGGCTTCGACTTGTTGGCCGGCGAGAGCACACTGTTGAATTCAGCGAAGTGGACGATCATGCTCGCTGCCGATAACGAACTCGACACCAGCGGTTTGGCTTGGAAACGCTTCTCCAACGCCGGACAGGTAACAGTCGACTACAACCGGAAGCCCTATGGACCTGCCATCCACTCGGTAGGAGAGGGTCGATGGGCAGGTGCGGCGTGGACGTCGAAGTACGTCACCCGCGACCGTACGCCGACGATGGCCGTCTTCGCCGGCGATATAGACCTGAGGCCGGTAAACGGTACGACGGGCGGCCCCATCACTGTCTTCTTCAGCGTCCGCCCAAAGGCTGGAGGTGGCAACGTCTTTTGGGGAAATGTCCCCAACTTCAGTCAGGAATGGGGCATAGCGACCATCGAATGGGGCTCAAGCTTCGGCGTCTTGGGCGACGGAGACTACATTCTCGATGCCAAAGGTGTGGACATGTTCCAGGCAGAGTCACCTCTTATGAGTTTTCCCTTCACCGTCGACACTGTCGGACCCGCGGTACCGACGGTCGCCGCGCTTAGTGCCGAGTTGAGCTCAACAACACCTGGCGAGTTCAAAGACCTCAGTCGTGCCCCGGGCGACTTTACCTACAAGTTCAGAATCAGCAACACCTACACTTCAGCCCGCGTGCCCAGGGCCAGCGGCTTCATCTATTCGGTGAGCGAAACCGGATCCGAGGCTCCTCCGGAAACTGTGACATGTCAGACACCGCCAGTGAAGGAATTCATCGTGCTCTGTCCGAACGCTGACAGCGTCGATATCAACATCGGAGCCGTCGCACCTACTTCATATCTCAATGTCTGGGCGTTCGATGAAGCAGGGAACATCGCGACCCTGGAACCCTACGTGGCAGGTGCTCCCAAGAAAATCACCCTGAAGGTGGCTTCACCGACAACCGCAACGGGAACACCGATGCCTTTGACCCGCAGCGGCGGTGCCACGTGGGTCAAAATCAACGCTTGCGGCAAGGCCGTCGAGTCACACCGCATCCCCGATGGAACGTGCACTGCGGAAAACACTCCTGCCGCAGGGTACGAGGCTTACGCGCTGGCGTTCAATGGCGGTAAGGCGGAGACGTCAGGTGCCGCCATCAACCCCTCCGAGAGCTTCAGCATGGCCGCATGGATTCGTCCCGACACTGCTGCGGGCAATATCCAGTCAGTGATTACCCAACTTGCCGGCACCGGCCCGGGTGCGGCGCTGGAGATGGGAGCAGATGGCTACGGCCGTCTCCAAACTTGGTATTCCGCGACGACCAGCGAGCATGTGAACAGTGACGGCATCCTCCCTCCGGGTGAGTGGAGCTACGTTACCGCCGTCTACGACAAGATCAACCGGCAACTGCGTCTGACCGCGAACACCGATGGCCTCATCGGCACCTGGGTGGTGGCCGCTTCCCAGCCAAATGTGGTGAGTGCAACCACCCAAAAGGTGATTCTGGGCCAGAACGCTGCCGGAGCACAGAAATTTGCAGGGCAGGTCTACCGACCGATCCTGACGAATGATGTGCTCACCAAAGCACAGTTCTTCGCCATGGAAGCGGCTTTCAAGAGTGCCAGCGGAACGGAAGCAGGGGTTTTGGTCAAGTGAAAATTTCCAGGTCAGGAATCCAGTCCATGCGTTCGCTTCTGACTGTGGCACTCGCTGTAACGCTCGTAGCAACCGGTGCCGCCTTTACCGTTCTCCCGGAAACGGGTGCAGTCTCGCAAGTGGCGGGCGCTTCCAACATCACTCCGCTCGACCCGGTGCCTGTTGAGCAATGGCAAGAGCCAGCAGCAGACCCCATCGCCCCACAGGGAATCGACGTCGCGGTGGGCGCGGCCTCAGACACTGTTCTGGGAGATCAGGCGCCATTGGCGAAGACGGCGGGCGTCCGCACGATCGTGCCTATGTCCGGCACCAACTCCGGTCCTGTTCCCTCCAATCCCGGTGGCGCGGGCAACTTTATGGCTCTGCCTGGCCTGGGATCCGGTTCTTGGGGAACCACCGGCCAGACCGGTGGGTTCACCTGGAACTATCCCTTCCCGATCAGGGAAGCCCCCGCTGGAAGCACGCCGGCGCTGAGCCTGTCTTACGACTCCACCCGCCTCGACGGCCTAACCAGCGCCACAAACAACCAGGCTTCCGTGGTTGGTGACGGCTGGGCTCTGGGCGGTGCCGGAACCATTCGCCAGAAATTTGGATCCTGTAAGGACCAGCTCCCGGCTGGTACCCAGACATGGGATCTCTGCGGAAACCCTGGAGGCCAGGAATTCACTATCTCTTTCGGCAGCCGCTCCGGTTTGATAATCAAAGATTCCAACGGAAAGTACCATCTGCAGGCAGACGACAACACCCGCCTGGAGTTCTTGCAAGACACGAACACCGCGAACGGCACCAGGTACGGCGATTACTGGAAAGTCACCGATCCTGAGGGAACCGAGTATTACTTCGGCCTGAACAAACTCCCGGGCTGGACCAGCGGTAAGGCAACCACCAACTCAACCGACTATGTTCCTGTCCGTGCTGCTACATCGACTCAGCCGTGCAACGACATCGGAACAGCACTCTGTCAGCAGGCCTACGCCTGGAACCTTGATTATGTCGTGGACGTTCACGGCAACTCCCAGGCGTTTTATTACACCCAGGACCTGAATTACTACGCTTCAGCAGCTGGCACCGGGCCTCGTCACATCTACGTCCGGGCCAGCCGACTCGCACGGGTTGACTATGGCATGCGGGAGGGGACCGAACTCACAGCCAAGGCCCCAATGCAGGTTCATCTTGGCTACACGGGCCGTTGTGAAGGCGGAACGGTTTGCACGGACGGCACCGAACACGACGTTCCGACCAACTTCACCTGCAACACCACGACCTGTGCCATCCAGGCACCGACCTTCTACACGTACTACCGCCTGCAGACGGTGATCTCGCAGACACTCGTTGGGGCCAGCTACGGCAACGCCGACATCTGGACTCTCGGCCACTGGATGCCCGACCCAGAGGACGGAACCAAACCTTCTCTCTGGCTGCGGTCTGTCACGCACCAAGGTGCCGACACAACCTCCACCGGTTTCGGCGGCTGGATCACTGATCCAGCTACTATCTTTGACGGTCAGGGTCGGTACAACCGTGTCTGGGACGTCCGGACCGGACAGGCGCCCATGAACCGCATCAGGCTCATGACGATCATCAACAGCACGGGGGCGAGGACAACAGTAAATTACATGCCCGCGGACCCCGGCTGTACCTATGACTACATCGCCGCGATCGTTCCTGAGACCAACACCAAACGCTGCTTCCCGCAATGGTGGCAGCCGGTAGACCCGGTTCCTCAATCCGAACGGCGGGACCTTTTCAACATATATCCCGTCCAGAGCGTTAGCACGACTCCCAGCCCGGGCTTTGATGGCAGCGCCGCGGTTTATCAGGAATACAAGTACGAAGACACTCTGGTCTGGAAATATGCCGACCCGAAGTACGACTCCAGCACAAGCGGTTCCAAGAAGACCTGGTCCGTGTTCGGCGGCTGGTCCCAGGTTAGGAAAACAACAGGCAACGACCCCGGCGGCAGCAACCCCTACACCATCACTACATACCTGCGCGGCATCAACGGCACACCGTCCAACTCCTCCGGCGGGGTCCGGGCAGCAACCCTGACGGCCACTGACGGCGTCACCCAAATAGCAGATCAGCCATGGCTGGCCGGCCGTGTCTTGGAACAACGCAGTTTTGCAGGCACCGGAACGAACTACTTGAGCAGCACGATCACCTTGCCCTGGTCCTCACTGAACCCCACGGCAAAAGCTCCGGTGTCCCTGGATTCCGTTGAAGCGCACTACACCGGAACCTCTGCAACGAAGACCAGGACAGCTTCCAGCGTCACCGGTGGCTGGCGCACGACCTACGTGGCGAACACCTTCGATGCGCTGGGTCGTGTTACAGCAGTCGCTGACCACGGTGACTACACAGCCACCACGGCCGACGACATCTGCACGACCACCAGCTACGCCGACAATGCCACAGCAAACATGCTGAACTTACCGGCCGTGAGCGCCACATTCTCTGCAGCCTGCAATGCCGGAGCCCCGAATGGACCCTTGCTGCGCTACACAAGGACCCTGTACGACACCTCCACTTCGGCGGTCCCGGGGTCTGCGGGATATGTTGCCCCGACCAAGGGCGACAAAACCCGGACTGACGCTGCTACGGCAACTTCAGGCGTCGTCGTCACTGGTTGGCAGACCGGCCCCACCATGGGCTATGACGCTCTCGGGCGTACTGTTACAGCCACGGACAACACAACCGGTGCGCCGCGGACCACAACAACCACATACACACCTGGCACTGGTGCGCCGACGACAGTGACTGTCTCCAATGCGCTTCAGTGGAAGACGGTGACGACCCTGGATGTTATTCGCGGAAACACCCTGAAGAGCCAGGATCAGAACCTTCACGAAACCAGTGCCGCTTACGATCAGTCGGGTCGCGAGATCAAGTCATGGGACGCACGTCGGCTCCAAGCGGCTGGCACCCCAACAATGACCACCAGCTACGGGATCTCCAACACCAGCCCGTCTTGGGTAAAGGCGACGACCGCAACCGGCGTAGAAAGCTTCACGATCTACGACGGCATGGGACGAGTCCGTCAAACCCAGGCGAAGTCCCCGGGGGGCGGGTCTATAGTCACCGACACGATGTATAACTCGGCTGGGGCCAAGAACCTCGAACGCCACGGCTACTACGTCGATTCCAACCCCAACGGGGTCCTGGTAACTCCCACCATCGCTGTTCCGGCCTCCACGGAGTACACCTACGACACCGCGGGCCGTGTTGCGACTGCCAAGCGGCTTGGCAACGACAACATCGAACAATGGACGACGAGCTACAGCTACGTTGGTATAGACACCACCACAACTAAGCTCACGGCTTCCGGATGGAGCGGCTCCCCTGAGACGACCGTGTTGAATGCCCAAGGAAAGGTCGAGAGCAAAACGTCCTACCACGGCACTACCCCTACTGGCAGCGCCGACAAGACCACTTTTGTCTATGACGCCTTCGGCCAACGCACAGGCATGGGTGACGGCCAGAACCTTTGGACATGGAAATATGATGCCTTGGGCCGGGGAACGTCAAGCATCGATCCCGACGCTGGCACGAGCAGCGCTACGTATGACGCCGCAGGCCGTGTTGCGACCCGTACCGATGCATTGGAAACAGTGACTGGCTACGTCTACGATGCCTTGGACCGGGTAACCAAACAGACAGTCACCGCTCAAGGCGGCACAGCCAAAACCCTCGTCACGTCCACATATGACAGCGACAACGCCAATCTGGGGCAACTCACCTCCACGACGCGCAACAATGGCGTGAACTTCGACCAGCCCGTCACCACCACCTATAGCGGCTTCGACCTCGCTTACACTCCGGGCACGGTCACAACCACACTTCCGACTACGCTGACTGGCTTCGGTGGTGCCTACACGTTCACGACGACTACTACGTACACCGGTCAGATCAAAGCAGCGGGGACACCCGCTATCGCTGGTCTCCCGGCAGAGAACGTCGCCTACGGATATACGGCGTTTGACACTCCTTCCAGTATTCAAGCCAACTTGAATATCTACGCCGGAAACACCCAGTACGACCACCTCGGCAAGCTCGTTTCTTACGAGCAATTTGACAACGCTGAGTCGTCAGGGACAAACACCACCGGCAAGAATGTTGTTAGCTTCAACTGGAGCCCCAGCACCGGGAGGCTGATCGACAGCCAAGCTTTCAACGTTCTACCTGGCAAGGACGAATCAGATCTCGGTACCACCCGCTACAAGTACGATCCTGCAGGACGTATCACCTCACGGGAGCAGGCCTACACGGCACGAGCGTCCTCGCCGTCGGACTACCAGTGCTACAGCTATGATCACGCCGACCGCGTGAAAGCTGCCTGGACGCCATCTGTTATTGCGGGCTGCTCTACGGTGCCTGCCTCTACCGCCGGGAGCGTTACAGGCTTGACTGGGCCGGCACCATATGCGCAGACGTACACCTACACAGCTGCAGGTGACAGGGCCCAGGTCAAGCGGTTCAGCTCCAATGGCGCCCTCGCGGTCACTGAGTCGTATGCTTACCCAGCACCTGGAACAGTGGGCCCTCACCGGCTGCAGTCAGTGACATCCGTCGCAGGTTCGACCACATCTACACAGTCCTTCACCTGGGACGCGGCCGGCAAAATGACCGGACGTGCGGGCCAATCGCTGACTTATACGTTGGACGGCAGCTTGAGCACCACCACGGGAGCCACCGATGTCGTCGCAAACCCCAACCCCGGAGCAACAGCCGGAACGCCGCCGGCCCCAGCCGCAGCGGTGGCTGACGATGCAGCCTCCCGCTTCTACGATGCCTCAGGAAACCTGGTCGGTGTCAAAGACGGCACCGGCGTAACCGTGACGTTGGGCAGCATTACTGCCCACAACACGATTGGCGGCACTAAGTCAGCAACCAAGACCTACAGCTTTGCTGGAAAGGTCGTTGCCCAGCGCACTAGTAGCAGCGCTGTCACTGGAACGAAGCTGGCGTTTATCATCGGGGACAGAGTTAATACCGCTCAGACCATGACACTGCCGAACACGGGCACTGGGCCCACAACGGTCATCACGCGTCGTACCGACCCCTTGGGCCTGGCTCGAGGTGCTAACGGAACTGCTACTGCCAATGGCAGCTTCGCGACAGCCCCCAGCACCACCGCAGGAACCGGATCAAACGCGGCAAGTTCAACTGGGTTCAGCGCGGTCAACGGCTACATCGCAGGGCTCGACGACACCGTTAGTTCGCTCACCCATCTTGGGGCCCGGGAGCTTGACCCAGTCCTTGGTGTCTTCACAGCACCGGACCCGATCCTGGACATCAGCAAACAAGAAGGCTTCACCCCGTATACATACGCCTTTGGCAACACCATCAATACGTCCGACCCCTCAGGTCTGAAGCCCACTTGTGACTGCGACGAGGACCGTGGGGGGACATATTTGAAGGCTGAATACGTTTCGGGCCCTAAGTTCTACGGTGTCGAGCAGGAGCAGCGCGCTGCCGCCCCCGCGACGTCCGGCGCGTATGTACCTACATTTGCGGACAGGCTCCGATGGGCCTATAAGAAAAGTTACTCGGCCCACGCTGGTGAGATTCGTCCTTATAAAGCGACCGAAGATATGAGTCTTAAGCAAAAAGTGTGGTTCCTGAACCACTTGAGCAACTATGGTGTTCCCGACGACGAAGACATGTCCTGGGACGAGGCATTCGCGGGACCACTCGGTGACAGTCTTCTGATGGCGGTCGGTGGTCGCGGCGGAGCTGGGAAGGGCTCGGTTGGAAAAGGTGGCGGCAAAGGTGGGCTTCCTGGTAGCGGGAGTCTCATAAGGACCCTGAAGGATCCACAATCCCTGCGTGGTGCCACCCCAGATCAAGTGAAACAGCTGATTCCCGATAGCTGGACGCAGAGCCCGCTGAGAAAGGGCGACGGAACCAGGTACACCAACCCAGACCGTCCGGGCGAAGCGATTATGATCGAAAAGGGTACTCCAGGGGCACAGGACCCAACTCACGGAGGCCCGTACGTCCGGATCAGTAAAGACGGTAAAATTGATCGCATCCCTCTAGAAGGAAATCCGGCCCTCAAATGAATGAACCACTGACGCCTAGTCAACGCATCCTTTTATGGCAGGCAATAGAGGACTATTCTGGATTATGGGAATGTCCTTGGGAGCTCCGGGCGATCAAGCCCTCTGCCGACGAGGAATCTCTTAAAGCGGAGGCAGCACAGATCATTGCCGGCCTAATATCCGAGGGGCTCGTAGAGCTCTATTACTGTCAGGAGCCGTACGGAGAAATGACCAAAATCCCGGAGTCCAAGGCCTTCGATTTACTTAGCGCCGATGAAGTTTGGAGCCAGCCGGTTAAGGATGCTATCTCTGTCAGATTCACTGCTACGGAAGAGGGGAGTGCCCTTTATGAACGCCAGTTGTGAGCTTGGTTGATGAGGTCTGGGAGCCTATTTGCATTTGTTCGACATCGATGCGGGAAAACGGTGGCCCCCATGGTGCCGCATAGCCGAAATTTATCTCGCTGCCGCTCTGAAGCTCACCTCTCGGGGTTATTTTGCAGGTACAACAAAAGGTAAAACTCAAAGCAGGCGGCGTGTTGGTATGCCGGCAGCTGTAGCCTGAGGAGCTGGTGGCGCTCCTGGAGCTTGAAATGGAGACTGTTCCTCCTGAGTCCACTGCTCGGCATGATTGGCGCTGTCGGGCTCAGCGCCTTGAACAACATCGGCAGATTTAGTGTCGCTTAAGAGCTACGTCCTAACGAAGAAGCAGTGATAGCAGCAGCAGTAGACGTCGGGTTGCAAAGTACTGCATCTCTTCGAGATCGAGTGATGTTTCGGAGCGATAGACTCGTGGTTGGAAGGTACACAGGGTCAGCCCCCCCGGCAATCCTAGGGGGAGCGCATCATGAGCCAGGAACTTCAGCGACAATCGGAGCCTGCAGGCACGGCAGGTCAGCCACTTGCACTCAGCGCACACGATGCGACACGGTCACGCCATTGGCGGTTCTGGTTGGGACTGTTTCATGTGCTGGCGGGCCTGATTGCTGGATACCTGGCTCTTCGCGGTTGATGGTGAAACAGGTTCCGTGTCTTGAAATCTGAAGGGCTCGTAGCCCTGCTGTGATGGATGTTCTCTACGCATTCATCAAGAGTCAGGAGCTACGAGCCTTGAACGAGCCTACTTCGCCGCGCCCCGATGCTGCCACCGCCATTTTCAACCTGCCCGACTACCGGGTCACCGGCACCGAGGTCCTCGCCTTCGGGCAGCGACGGATCCGCGTCGTGGCCACCGCCGAGGCCGGCTGCCCGTCCTGCGGCGTGATCAGCACCCGCGTGCATTCACGCCGGTCACAACGCCTGCGTGACATCCCTGTCGCCGGCCCGGTCGAAGTGGTCTGGGCCAAGCGGAGGTTCTTCTGCGATGAGTACCTGTGCCCCCGCCGGACATTCACCGAGGAGACAGCCGAGGTACCGCGCCGGGCACGGTCCACCCGCCGGCTCCGTGAGGCCCTGGTGGCCGCCGTGATCGGTTCCGGGAGGGCCGCCGCCGAGGCTGCCTCTTCATTCGGTGTCTCGTGGTGGCTTGTCCAGCGGGCACTGGATTCCGCGGCGCTGACGCTGCCCGATGTCGATGCCCTGGCACCGCGGATGCTCGGCATCGATGAACACCGCTACCGGTCCGTGCGGTTCTTCCGCGACCCTGCCACGAAGGCCTGGAAACGCTACGAACCCTGGATGACCACCATCGTCGATCTCGACACCGGACAAGTCCTCGGGATCGTTGACGGCCGCGACAGCGAGGGGGTAGGAGACTGGCTGTTCGCCCGCCCGCTTCAGTGGCGGCTGGGCGTGCAGGTCGTTGCCATCGACCCCTCGGCGGCGTTCCGCAAGGCCCTGCGGATGTGGCTTCCACGCACCGCTGTCTCAGTCGACGCGTTCCACCTGGTCAAGCTCGGCAACGACATGCTCACCGAAGTCCGGCAACGACTCACCCAGCAGACCCATGGTCGGCGGGGGCGCTCCATCGATCCGGTCTGGGCCAACCGGCGACTGCTCCTGCGCGCCGGGGACACGCTCTCGGATCGGGCCCGGGACAGGCTCAGCAACGTGTTCGCGACCGACGATGTCACCGGGAAGCTGCAGGCCGCGTGGCTGGTCAAGGAACAGCTCCGGGCCCTGCTGACTACCGGCTCTCTTGCCGACGCTGCCGCCGCGAAGGACCGGCTGCAGGTCCTGGTCGAGCGAGCCGCGCAGCCGGAGACGAACCGGCTGTGGCGCACAATCTGCCGGTGGTGGAAAGAGATCGAAGTCCTCATTGTCACCGGTGCGACAACCGCGAAAGTGGAAGCCAACAACACCGCGATAAAACACATAAAGAGGACGGGTCGGGGATTCACCAACGCACGCAACTACAAAACCCGTATCCTGTTGCGCAGTGCCGCCAGAACAGCGGCATGAACATCCCTCACGGCAGAACGTTCACCACGAACCGTGAAGAGCCGGATACCTGGCCGTGACGAACACCGTGTGGGTGAGCGCACAGATACAGGACTGGCAAAGCGTGGGGCAGCGACCGCCGGGTGGACCACTTGCTGGGTTGATTTTCATCATCGTCGGCTTCAGCTTGGTGTCCGGGGTCGGCGTGCTGGTCGGCATCTGGAATCTCATGACCATGAAGGGCACGAATCCGCGGCCTCTGCGCTCAGCAGCCGTGGTGTCCATAGTCTCCTTCATGCTGATGATGACCTTTGTTGATGGGCCCTTGAACGATCCGGGGAAGATTGGGCTCCCTATTCTGCACGCAGTGGTCGCTGCCTGGAAAGTCGGCATTCTCCGTCTCAAGAAGGTGCCAACGCCGGCGACTGTTGCTCGCTGAAGAGGGCTGAGCTTCCTGCAGCATCGTGACGCCTCGCCGTTTGATTTTCTGAGTCCCAGTGCACGACGATTGCCCTCATGACGACTGAAACCTCCCAAGAACAACTGGTTGATATTCCCGAGTGGGTGTCTAAAGTCCGGGCCATAGGTATCGACACCAATGCGGTGGGGAAGGGTTCGTTCAACCTTGCACAACTGAAAGGGCTGTCCCACAAAGCTCAGCAGCACGGAGCCATGGAGATTTGGATTGCTGAACCGGTGATCTGGGAATGGGCCGATCACCTCAGGGAGGACTGGGTTTCTCTCAACAAGGTCAGAAGCAATCTCAAGGCCGCAGGCATCGAGATGGCCGCACAACCCACAGATGTCAACGAGGCCTTGGAATTTGTTCTCAGTGGAGTCCACGGTTTAGGGGAGCACGTAAAGGTGATCCCGATCGAGCCGGTTGTTGTCGAAGCAATGAAGGATCAGATTCTCGTTCGCGCACCGGGTGAGAGGGTGACCCGTGACGGCCGGGCCGCCAAAACCAAACATGACAAGTCCGTGAAAACGGGCGCCGCGGATAGTGCGATATTTCGTGCCTACCACCATCACGCCGGAAATAGAGGCGAAACCTACGTCATTCTGGGCGGTGATAGCGATCTTGCAAAGGCTCATGAAGAGTGGGGCGTCAAGGACGTCAAGTCATTCTCAAAAACTGATGCACTGAACGAGCACATTTTCCGGATGATTCCGGCGCCGGACTACCTGGTGGTACGTTGTGCTGCATTTCTCGATTCGGAGGTCGCAACCGTGGACCTCACTTCTTTCGAGTCGCCGAGTAGTTTGATCGGAAGTTATGACCAGGAGGTCCCGCTATCTTTTGCCGCTACCGGACACAAGATGCTCCTGGGACTTTCAAACGCGAAGCTGGACAGGGTCGCCCAGATCGTCGAGGCCGAAGCATGCATCCTTACTGATGTGTTTGGTCCCGAAGTGACGACAGACATCTACGGCGAGGACCACGAGGAACCTGGGACTCAACGTATGTACTCCGACAGCGCCGTCTACGTCAACGTCACATTCCGGATTGAGAAAGGCGAAGTCAAGAGTTTTGCTGCGGGCTCCATACGTCACACATGGGCGATGAGGACACGCGAAACAGCCTGGGACGACGACGGGCCTCTAGCTGTACTTGAGAACCTCACTGAAGTCCCGGGACTCGCTGACTTTGACTGGGCTGTCAACTTTTATGAACCGCAAACCACGGAGGTGGAGGTTGACGGCGACATTCTCCAGCTCGACTTCAGCGGCAGCGCTGCCGACGATTGGGTTCTAGCTGCCTCATATCGTGACGAAGTCGTTGAGGTTGCGGGAACTCTTCAGTATGACGGCAAGGACTACGGGGATGGGGTGTCCTTTGTCAGCACTGTGCTGTTGTCGACGGACTCTGCGCTTGTGCCGAATCGCCCCAGTTTCGCTGTCAACGCACTGCTGATGCACACGCCTAAGAAGTCGTGAAAACCAAGTACTGTCCGGGGTGGCCCGGACAGTACTTGGTGTCGATCTGGGGATTAACCTTCGGATCCTACGTTGAGGGTATCCAGCTCTCGGCCACTGCCACCAAGTCGTAGTGAAACGCACTGAGCACAGACCGCAGAGCCATCAGTTGATCCTCGTGTCGCGGATTCCTTTCGTGCCAAGTTCCAACCTTGGCTGAAATGATCTCACCCAGGTCAGTGACCTCGATGATCTGCTGCTTGCGTACACGCTTCTCGCCGGGCACCACGATGATGGCCCGCCGTTCGTTCCAGAAGACCTGGGCGGCGTCGCGCTCTGCCTGTGTGAGAAGACTCTCCACTGTCCGCTCGACGTGGATCTTGAGTCGGGGCGTCGGCGGCTCCATGACACGCCATTCGTCGTCGCCTGATTGGTCCTCGATCTCAATTTCCAGTGGCTGGTTGTTGTAACCTTTCAGGGCGAAGTCATGGCCCCGGCGTTCAATCCAGAGAGTCGCGACCGTTAAGTCCGAATCAGTGTTGAAGACGACCTTGCCGAAGTCCTCATCTGATTCGCGGTGCTTGGCTTCCCAGATCCTGGGCTCAGTTCGGGCTCCGGTGTCGTAGGGCGTGAGTGGTTCTGTGGGCATGGTCGTGCTCCAATCGAATAGCTGGTGGTCTTACGGGTAGTCGACAGGCTCCCGAACCGGCTGTGCCGGTCAGCCTGCTGGGCCCTGGCATCAACATTTCCCACTGCAAACAGCGCCACAGCGAAAAAAGAACCCCCGTGCCGAAGCACAGGGGTTCAAGGTCCAAGGGTCTCGTCTTGGATGTTCTATTCAGTTGGCGGAGAGATGATCAGCACCAACGGCACGTTTGTTCTGACAGCGCTGCATTTCTTCCTCGGCTTTCTCCCGACCCGGCTTCGCCGGTGAAGAGCCAGCCACGACCCACACGGGGACGCCAGTCACCAAAGGGCAGTGAGTGTTGCAAACACGCGAAACAAGAAACCCCCTGCGCCGCAGCGCAAGGGGTCTCTCTCTCGCTGTTTGAGAGCTATTCAGTTGTCTATTCGATTGGCGGAGAGGTGATCAACGCTGGGAGCGCATGGGGGGCCCAACATTGCACCTCTTCCTCACTTGCCCTCCCGGACCCGGCTTTGCCGGGTCAAGCATCACCAAGCTGAGCTTCCTGGACTTTGGCCTGTTCCTTCCGCCACTTTTTGAGCTCCCTCATGGCGAAGTTGGTTCTCTGCGCAAGGGAGGGAACTTCGTCTCTTGTCGGCTCCGGAAGTGGAACAGGGTCTTCGAGCGGCTCGTCCAACAACATCTCGACCGGAACGGTATCCCTGAGCTTGTTGATCGCTAATACGAGCTCAGAGGGAAAGGCCCTGTAATTTCCGAGCAGTACCGGCGAAACAGTGAACTTAGTTACGAAGGCCGTGAAGGTCAGTGTCCCTGAGTTCATAGCTTCCGTTGTTTTTGTCTGAAGCAATCTCAAGCCATCAAACACGGCTAGGTACTCCCAAACCTCGAATCGTTCTTCCTCCGGGACTGATGACTCGGGTTTTCGCCATTCCTCAACCAGCCAAGTGGTGGCGTGATTGATCCAGGCTTGTCGAAGTTGGCTGGCGAAGGTCTCTGCGCTCTCCGAATTTGGTGTTGCAGCGTAGATCCCTGGCGGAACATCTGCCCAATCAGAGTGGTCGAGTTGAAGAGCGTAGCCCAGGGCGGCAGGTCTTTCGAACTTCTTCACCAATGCTTCGATGTCTTCGCGCTCCCAAGTCCTTTGGCTGCCGATGAGCTTGGCCAGCCATGAAACTTTAAGCGCGTGGCTGCTCGCGATGCCTTCATTCCTGTCTTGGGGTTTAGAAAGCCTGCTCGTCAGATGGCGGACTAGACGTCGGGTGTCGACAGTGTAGTCCGTATGTCGTTTGCCCTTGCGCACAGCCTTCATGCGCACGTCTTCAACCGGATGGTCGAAAGTCTCTGGACAGGTGTCCCCGGAGCGGATAGTGCCGGTGAGAATCTTGTCCAGGTCGCGGTGCACGAGGACATCGGAAACGTCACCTGCGGGCAATGAGAACGTGAAGTAGCGATCGAAGTACTCGCGATCATAGGCTCGGTATCTGCTTCCGAGGGCGCCCCATCCGTTACCCGGGAAAGCCCGAGGAAAGAGTGACGATAGGGCTTCGATCAGTTCGTCAGTTTGTTCTTCGTACCCGCAGGACTTCATTCTGTCCCGCCATATGTCCATCTCAGCCGGCTTGTGTTGCGAGACGTAACCTTGGTCCAGTGACAGGTCCTCTACCCAGCCAGGCAATCGCTTGTAGAGATTTGGATAGAAGAGTCGCAGGAAGGTGAGAGCGAAAAAGTCCGCAGGGTCCACGTTTCCATCAGCAAGGCCTAGGAATGTGATTGCTTGCATTGCGTAACGACGGCACGCCCGGGGTGTAGTTAGGCTCGTCCACATGTGATCCTGATAGAACGACTCGAAGCGAATTTTCGGAGTCTGTCCACCGTTCATGCCCGCGGACGCACTATTTAGAACTGGTTCCAGATGGTTCCTGACGATTTTCTGCAGGAATTTCTGTTGGGGCTCGGGCAAATCGAGAGGATACTGGACGATTTTTTCCAGATAGATCTCGGCGTTGTCCGTGCCGCCCAGCACGCTTCCCAGAGTCTTTACTGTCGACGCGCGATCATAGGCGAGCAGATAGTTGACCCGTGGGAACCTTCCAAGCAAACGGACGGTCTTCATCAACAGCAGTAAGTCGTTGGGGAGCAAACGGTCGACGTCGTCCACGACGACCAGAACCTTGCGGGTTGCAACCCATATCGATGCCGCTAGATCCTGGAACGCTGAGTCCCAGGACTTGGACGGCATGAATTCGCGCACCGTCTCTGCAGCGGCGGTGCCCACGATAGGGATGGCTTTTAGGGCAGGAGCACTACGCCGAACTAGGTCGAAAGCCTTCTTGCGTAGGCTGTCCCGATCGTCGTTCGGGAATGCGTCAAGGATGGCCGAGTATAGCTCCGCTTGAAGCCGTTCGTCGTCAAAGGACCAGGGGTTGAAGTGCACGACGTGGATGGACTCGTCAATCTCTGCCGTGATGTAGTTCAGGACTGTCGTCTTGCCGGAGCCCCACGGACCGACAAGACCAAGAACCGTACTGTCATTGCTGTCAGCAAGGTTCTCGATGAGGCTCGCCACCATCTTTACGAATGGTCCCCGTTCGAGTTCATCCTTCTTGGGGTCTGTTAGCGAAGAGTCTGTCCAGGGATCAATCATGCTGAGATTCTAAACGCGGAGACACACGACTCCATGTATGCGAGTCGTTGAGACGAAGCTGATTCCCAGTCCCAACCCGGAATCGCCAATTTCGCTTGGCCCGATAGACTTGGGGCTGCGTGTTTGCACGTAAACCAAGATTTATGAGTAATGCACCCTGAGATTGGACACGGCCACCTTGCGAGAATTCACCGCCCGCTTTGCCACCGCCGAGGAAATCGACAACTGGGACAAGCACGTCACGGCCAATCCGAACGGCGGCAACATGCTGCAGTCGGACGCCTACGCCGCCGTCAAGGACGGCAACGGCTGGCTGGTCCGCCGCCTGGTGGTGGAGACCGCCGATTACACCAGCTACAACCTGCTCCTGGAGAAGAAGTTCCCGGTCCTGGGCCGGCTTTGGTACCTGATCAAGGGGCCGGACGCTGCCGCCGTGGATGACATCAGCCCCTTGCTCAAGGCCATCTCCACCCTGGCCAAGGAGCAGAAGATGAACGTCTTCACCATCAAGATCGAGCCGGACATCGTTGAATCGCCAGTGGTTGCAGCACAACTCAAGGCCGCAGGACTGGTCAAGGCGCCCAACATCCAGTCCAACGATTCCACCGCGCTGCTGGACATCTCGGCGCCGGCCAACGAGGTCCTCCGCAGCATTTCCTCGCGCGCCCGGAATGCGGTCCGCAGGGCGCAGCGCGAAGGCTGCGAGGTTGTGCAGGGAGAGCCCGGCGAGGACAGTTATCGCAAGCTTTACGCCCTCATGCGGAACACCATGGACGCTAAAGGCGCCATGCCACTGCGAAGCTACGAGTACTACGCAAAGTTTTGGGAAGAGTTCTGCAGCCGGGGCCAGGGTCACTTCTTCTTCGTCTACGAGGATGGGGCACCGAGCGTGGGGGCTTTCGTCATCAACTACGGCTCCAAGGCCACCTACAAGGACGGCGGATCCACCCAGAACCGCAAGCAGTACGGCGACTCACATCTGGTCCAGTGGGCAGCGATCCAGCGCATGCAGGAGCTCGGCTGCGTGGAGTACGACTTCTGCGGTACGCCGCCTGCCGCAAGGATCAAGGACAAGAGCCACCCGCTCTACGGCCTTGGATCGTTCAAGACAAGCTTCACCAAAACCGTCACGGACTTTGTGGGCTGCTACGACCTCGTCCTGGGACCTGTCCGCTACAAACTTTGGCTCAAGGGTGCGGAACGCATCTTCCGCCGACTCGAGACCATGCGCACCGGCGGCCAGTTCTACTGACGGCCACCGCAGCCCGCAAGCCAAGCAACTTCAGGCCCGCCCCTGCCACCAACGGGTGCAAATCTACATTTAGGTGAGGAAATTTCTTTGACTCCGATTGAGGCTGGAACCGCCATGGAATTCGTGATTCTCAGTGACGCTGATTTCGAGACCTTTGCCAAGGGACACCCACAGGGAAGCTTCATCCAGTCCATGGACCTCACGCGATTCCAGCGTGCCCGTGGCCAGGAAGTGGAACTCTTCGGGGTCATGCAGGGCGGCAGCCTGATCGCTGCGGGAAAACTCGTCTACTCGTCCAACCGCCTGGGCTACAAGATCGCAGACTGCGCCAAGGGACCACTGATGGACTACAGCGACCCCACAGTGGTGCGCTTCGTCGTCGAGCAGTTGAAAATGCATGCAGCCTCGAAGAAGGCCGCTGAACTGCGGATCTCACCCAACATCCGGTACATCGCGCGCGACGAAGAGGGCGCAGAGCACCCCGAGGTGGAGGACAACCGTCCCCTGCTGAAGGAATTCGAGGGTTTGGGCTTCAAGCACCAAGGCTTCGACATGAACTTCGCCAACATCAACTGGATGTTCGTCAAACAGCTCAACGGGATTGCTGATTCCGAAGAGCTCATCATGGGCATGAACTACCGCACCCGCAAGGCCATCCGTAAAGCCGAGAAGAACGGTGTGTACCTGGAACAGGCCACGCTGGAAACGCTGGATGAGTTCTACAACGCGCTGAGTACCGCTGGAGATGAGAAGGGCTTCACGTACCGCGAACGCGAGTACTACGAGCAACTGCTCCGCAACACTTCGGACGAGTTCACCAAGCTCATGATGGCCAAGATCAACATCCCTGAGTACCGGGCGTCCATCACGGAACGGCTGGAGGCTGAATCAAAGACCCTCGCAGACCTCAAGCGAGAAGTCGAAGCGACTGGCAGCAAGAAAAAGGCCAACCGCGTCAAGGTAGTCCAGGACCTCGTGGACAGCTATGAGCGCAGCCTCAAGGACATCGAACGCTTCCCTGACTCCGTAGGCGTGGCCACTGTGGCTGCCATCCACTTCGCATGCTCGGGCGACGAACTGGTGTGCGTCATTGGCGGCACCGTGCAGGACTATATCTACTTCAATGGCGCTACGTCCCTGTACTGGGGCATGATGCTCCACGCGCTCAACAACGGATACTCGCGCTACAACTTCTACGGCACGTTTGGCATCCAAGGCCAGGACGAGACCGGGCACGGCGGTTACGAATTCAAGAAGGGATTCGGGGGCGAGGTGGTCCAGCTGGTGGGGGACTTCGTTGCACCGGTGAACCCGCTCATCTTCAACGCCTACCGCGTGGTCAGGAAGCTTGCAGGGGCTGCCCAGACAGTACTGGGACGATTGCCACTGGAGAAATTGCCGGTAGTAGGAAAATTTCGGAGGAACCGCTAATCACACAAGCCAAGGGAGGATCACCGCGTGACTGAACGCCCCGACGGGTCCGCCAGCAGGCCCCATACTGACGGGTTGCCCAAAACCCAGCCGCTCAGGCCATCCCAGGTCCGGCAAAACGTCAACGCCAAGCGTATGCTCATGCGTCTTGTCCAAGGTGACAGCCCGCCCACGGCGCCCATGAACATCGTGGACCGTTTGGCGGGAAGCCCTTATGCCAACCCCACCATCCAGGTAGTGGGAGTGGATGCTTCGGCCCGCAAAACCATCGACTTCGCCCTGCATCTGGCGGAGGTCATGTTCCGTTATGGAGCGGGCGCCCTTGAAGTTGAGACGAGCATGATCGCGGTGACGGCTGCCCTGGGCCTGAAGAACGTCGAAGTGGACATCACCAACCAGTCGGTGGCCATCAACTACGCTCCCAAGGACCAGACGCCCATCACGCTGCTGCGTGTTGTTCGATCCTGGACCAACAACTACGCCGGCTTGGCGCAGGTGCACCAGCTGGTGACTGACATAGTTGCCGGGGGAGTGGGCCGCGATGAAGCCGTACGCCGCTTGAACGAAATCATCCGCAGCGCCAAGCCTTTCCCGCGCTGGATGGTCACGATTGCCTTCGGCATCTTCTCCGCAGTTTTCGTGGGCGTCCTGGGAGGTGGCCTGGGCGCATCCGCGGTGGCCTTCTGCTCCAATATCCTGATCAGCCTGCTCTCACGCCAGCTTGCACGGTGGCGGACAGCGGACTTCTTCAACACCATGGCGTGCGCGTTCCTGGTCACCTTTATCGCGCTGATGCTGCGGTGGGCGGGTGTCGACATTGCTCCGTCCATTGTGGTTGCCGGCGGAATCCTGCTGTTGCTGCCAACGGGTCGACTTGTCTCGTCTGTCCAAGATGCGATCAACGGCTTCCCGGTGACGGCGGCCGGCCGATTCCTTTCCACGGCGCTGACGTTCGGTGCCATCGTGGCAGGGATCGGCGTCGCCGTGGTGGTCGGAACACTGATTGGCAGCGAGGTCCTGGACGTCACGGACACCTTCCCCGATGCGTATCCCTTGTGGGGTCAGGCGATCCTGATCGCGATCGCGGTGGTGGCCATCGGTGTCACCGAACAAACGCAACTGCGCCTGTTGTTCCCGACGGCGGCAGTGGGCATTGTGGGCTTCTTCGTTCTGTGGGGGGCTGGGGCCGCCGGGCTCGGCGATCGCCTGTCACCCGCGGTCGCCGCGGTGGTCATTGGCCTGCTGGGACGTGTGGTGGCGCTCAAACTCGGAGCACCGCAGCTGGTGGTTGCGGTTCCGGCCGCGTTGATCCTGCTTCCCGGCCTCACCATATTCCGGTCAATGTATGTTTTGACCGTCGAAGAGGGAGACATTCTGCTCGGTGCGGGTGGCATGCTGAACGCCGGGGCGATTGTCCTTGGTGTGGCTGCGGGCATCGTGCTCGGCGACAACCTCGCCCGGCCATTGACCAAGGGCCTGTCCAGCAACGAGCGGCGCAGGGTCCGCAGGCGATAAGTGGAACACTACGAACGGCGCTGCCATGAGGCGGCGCCGTTCGTGTTTTAAGTGCTGAAGTTGTAC
The DNA here is from genome assembly GCF_017357425.1 of Arthrobacter sp. D5-1. Taxonomy (NCBI): domain Bacteria; kingdom Bacillati; phylum Actinomycetota; class Actinomycetes; order Micrococcales; family Micrococcaceae; genus Arthrobacter; species Arthrobacter sp. D5-1. The sequence continues at coordinate 1,200,634 of NZ_CP014571.1, forward strand.
CTGCGCCGAACCTAGATCTGTCCGACCGGAAGCTTCTTCTCCGCTTGGAACACTTCTTCGACGCGACCCTGTGCCCAGTAGCCGGACAGTGACACCTGGGAACGCTCCAATCCCCGCTGGACGAAGAAGATCTCACGGAGGCCCTTCATGTAACCCCGCTCACCGTGGGCGAAAACGTCCACCCGGCCGGGCAGCCATTCAGTGGTGCGCAGGGCTTCGAGCAGCAAGTCACTGGAGCCCGCGGGTACCCCGTTGCGCTGCAGCCAGTGCAGCTTCACGCCGGCGGGGGCGGAGATCGGCAGGATGTCGGCCTCATTGTCCACTTCCAGGAACACCGTTCCGCGGGCATCAGGGGCAAGAGCCTCCACGCATGCTGCAATGGCCGGGATCGCGGCGTCGTCGCCGGCGAACAAGTACCAGTCGGCGTCGGGGGCCGGGTTGTAGGCACCGCCAGGTCCGGTGAAGACCAACGAGTCGCCGGGTTCTGCTGCTGCCGCCCAAGGGCCTGCCAGCCCTTCGTCGCCGTGCACCACGAAGTCGATGGCCAGTTCCTGGGCTTCAAGGTCCACCCAGCGGATGGTGTAGGTCCTGGTGTGCGGCCACAGCTCCCGTGGCATGGTCTCGCGGATGGCCCACAGGTCCAGCGGAAGCTCGTACTCGACGCCCGGCTGGGGGAAGACGATCTTGACGTAGCGGTCCACGTACTGGTTGTTCGTGTAGTCACTGAACCCTGGTCCGCCGGCCACGATCCGCACCATATGCGGTGAAAGGCGTTCATTCCGCAGGACTGTCAGGTTGACCTGCGGGCGGGTTGTACGGGTGGCGGACGAAGTCACGGGGAGAGCAGACATATAGGTAAGCCTAAGCTAATTTCCTGCACGTCCGCTGGAGATGAGTCAAAGGTTACAGGACAGGCAGTTCCCAGTTGATGGGTTCGGCGCCCTGTTCCGCCAGCAGCTCGTTGCTGCGGCTGAAGGGCTTGGAGCCGAAGAATCCCCGGGAAGCCGAGAGGGGACTGGGATGGACCGACACGATGGACGGTGCTCCATCCAGCAGTGGCAGGACGCCCTCGGCGTCTTTGCCCCAGAGGATGGCAACCAACGGGCTGCGCCGCCCCGCACCGTCCGTACGGCGGGCGACGGCGGTGACTGCCGCCGTCGTGATGGCCTCCCAGCCTTTGCCGCGATGCGAGCCGGCAGCTCCGGCGGTGACGCTGAGGACACGGTTCAGCAGGAGGACGCCCTGGCCCGTCCAGGCGCTGAGGTCGCCATGGACCCGGGGAGGCAACCCGAGGTCGTCGTGCAGTTCCCGGTAGATATTGGCGAGGCTGCGCGGGATGGGCCGCGTCTGTGGGGAGACTGCAAAGGAGAGCCCGACGGCGTGTCCCGGCGTGGGGTAGGGGTCTTGGCCCAGAATCAGTACCTTGACCTCTGCCAGCGGCTGCTGGAAGGCGCGCAGAAGGTGGCCGGCCGACGGAAGGACATGGATACCGTTCTTGGCTTGGGTCGCGACGAAGTCCAATGCGCTTCGCAGCTCCCCTTCCACGGGCCGCAGGGCATCGGCCCAGTCGGGGGCCATCAGGTGTTCCAGTGGGCGGTCAGGGAGCTCGGCAAAACCTGTCTGGTCCAGGTTGTCCGGCTCAAGGTCAAAGAGTGCATCCTCGCCATTCACCACGCCATTGTCTCCCGCGCAATCCCGGACCGGCGAATGACAGCGTTGTTATTCGCCCGTAACATAGGGGTAGGACATTTTTCCCCCAACACGCGTCGAAGGAGTGTGCCGTGGCAGAACCAGCACCGGAACCGATGGCGCCGCAGTCAACAGGGTTTGCCCTTGCAGACCTTGCGGCCGGGATCCGCAGTGACTCTCCGCTCAGCGAACGGGACCAGCAGATGCTGGCCCTGGAACGGCAGTGGTGGAAGTACTCAGGGGCCAAGGAACAGGCCATCCGTGAGCTGTTCGATCTCTCGGCAACACACTATTACCAGATCCTCAACGCGCTGATAGATACCGAAGACGCGTTGGCCCACGATCCCATGCTCGTCAAGAGATTGCGTAGACTACGTACGTCCCGCCAGCGTGCGCGGACGGCACGTCGCTTGGGGTCCGACGCGTAAATCGCCAGGCTGATCTGTCAGCAGCAACCAGCAAGGACAACGCTTCACCATGACCAAATATGCCAAGGACGAATTCGACCAGGTCCCGCAGAACACCTCGCGGCAGGGCGTTCACCGGGACGCCCAGGAAACCACACGCCCCACGTTGTGGCCGGTCCTGACTGTTGGGGCTGTGGCCCTGGTTTTGGGGTTGGTGGCCTTCCTGGTCCTTCCGAACCTCGGCGTGGTGGCTCCCAATGCCGCGCCCAGCGTCTCGACGCCGGCGCCGCAGCAGACTGATTCGTCGCCGTCAGCGGCACCGGGCGAATCCAGCAGTGCACCGTCCGCTTCCAGCGAGCCGACACCGTCAGAGAGCCCCTCCGCAACGCCGTCCTCGGCACCGGTGGACAAGTCCACCCCGGTTGCCGTGTACAACGGTGCCGGCACCGCTGGCTTGGCTGGCCGCGTGGCCGGTCTTGTGGAAGCCGACGGCTGGACACTCAGCACCGTGGGCAACTGGGGCGGCCTGCCGCAGCAGACATCCGTGATCTTCTACAACGCGCCTGAGCAGAAGGTCAACGCCGAGGCGTTGGGCACCTTGTTGGGCATCCAGACGATCCTTGAGTCGCCCGAGGTGCAGCAGCAGTTGGTGGTTGTAGCAGGACCTGGCTACCAGTAAACCCTCGGCCTTCCCGGTGGGTCTGAAGCCCCAACCCGGTTAAGCCTCAATAACAAAAGTGATGCCCCGGGCCTCCATGGGAGCGCCGGCAGAGTGACTGTGGTTACAGTGGATTGATTCCGGTACGGAGATCCCGGCAACCGGTCTTGGCTACTGCGAAAGTGTGGGCATCATGGCATTGGGAACCGTCAAATGGTTCAACGCCGAAAAAGGCTACGGATTCATCACTGTGGATGATTCGGGTGACGACGTCTTTGTACACTGGTCCGCCATCCAAATGGACGGCTTCCGCGCCCTTGAAGAGGGCCAGCGGGTTGAGTTTGAACTGGGGGAGGGGCAAAAGGGTCCGCAAGCCGAAGGTGTGCGCGTCGCATAGCTTCTTGCAGGATTTCGCTCCCTCTCCGTCAGCCCTCGGCTGAAAGCCCTTTGTTTATAGAGCAAAGTGGCATCTCTGCTTGCACTCTCCCCGGTCGAGTGCTAATTATTGATTTAGCACTCCTATGGTTCGACTGCTAAGTCCAGGCCGGGTTACCCCGGCGTTGGGCGGCATTCGTTCCAGCGGAGGATCAAGAAACACCTTGGTGGGGTGAGGTCCGGAGCGCGGGGCATACAGAGGCTGCGAGCGAAAGACCGTCCGTCGCGGGCACCCCATCTGACAGGTACCTTCTTAACGACTGTCCCGAAAGGACTACCGCCGTTATGGCCAAGATCATTGCATTTGATGAAGAGGCACGCCGCGGCCTCGAGCGGGGCCTGAACATCCTCGCAGACGCCGTCAAGGTCACCCTCGGCCCGCGTGGACGCAACGTCGTCCTCGAAAAGAAGTGGGGCGCCCCCACGATCACCAACGATGGTGTTTCCATCGCCAAGGAGATCGAACTGGACGACCCTTACGAGAAGATCGGTGCAGAACTGGTCAAGGAAGTTGCCAAGAAGACGGATGACGTCGCTGGCGACGGTACTACCACTGCAACCGTCCTCGCCCAGGCACTGGTGAAGGAAGGCCTGCGCAACGTTGCCGCCGGCGCCGACCCGCTGTCCCTCAAGCGCGGCATCGAGAAGGCTGTTGAGGCAGTCATCAGCGAACTGCTGGCCTCCGCCAAGGAGATCGAAACCAAGGAAGAGATCGCCGCTACGGCTTCCATCTCCGCCGGTGACCCGGAAATCGGCAGCCTCATCGCCGAAGCCCTGGACAAGGTGGGCAAGGAAGGCGTCATCACGGTCGAGGAATCCAACACCTTCGGCCTGGAGCTCGAGCTCACCGAGGGCATGCGCTTCGACAAGGGCTACATCTCCGCTTACTTCGTCACCGACGCAGAGCGCCAGGAAACGGTCCTCGAAGACCCGTACATCCTGATCGTCAACTCCAAGATCTCCAACGTGAAGGAACTCGTCACGGTTCTGGAGAAGGTCATGCAGTCCAACAAGCCGCTGCTGATCATTGCCGAAGACATCGAGGGCGAAGCCCTGGCCACCCTGATCGTCAACAAGATCCGTGGCACCTTCAAGTCTGTCGCCGTCAAGGCTCCGGGCTTCGGTGACCGCCGCAAGGCTCAGCTGGCCGACATCGCCATCCTCACCGGTGGCCAGGTCATCTCCGAAGAAGTTGGCCTCAAGCTCGAAAACGCCGGCCTGGAACTCCTCGGCACCGCCCGCAAGGTTGTTGTCACCAAGGACGAGACCACCATCGTTGAAGGTGCCGGCGACGCCGAGCAGATCGCAGGCCGTGTGGCCCAGATCCGCGCCGAGATCGAGAACTCCGACTCCGACTACGACCGCGAGAAGCTGCAGGAGCGCCTGGCCAAGCTGGCCGGCGGCGTTGCAGTCATCAAGGCCGGTGCCGCAACCGAAGTTGAGCTCAAGGAACGCAAGCACCGCATTGAGGACGCAGTCCGCAACGCCAAGGCTGCTGTTGAAGAAGGCATCGTTGCCGGTGGTGGCGTAGCACTCATCCAGGCCGGCGCCAAGGCATTCGCCAACCTCACCCTCCAGGGTGACGAGGCAACGGGTGCCAACATCGTCAAGGTTGCCATCGACGCTCCGCTGAAGCAGATCGCCTTCAACGCCGGCCTCGAGCCCGGCGTTGTGGTGGACAAGGTTCGCGGCCTGCCTTCCGGCCACGGCCTGAACGCTGCCACGGGCGTCTACGAAGACCTTCTGGCTGCCGGTGTGAACGACCCCGTAAAGGTCACCCGCTCGGCTCTCCAGAACGCTGCTTCCATCGCTGGTCTGTTCCTGACCACCGAGGCTGTAGTTGCCGACAAGCCTGAGAAGAACGCTCCGGCCGCCGGCGGCGACGACATGGGCGGCATGGGCGGCATGGGCGGCTTCTAAGCCCCCACGCTGTAGCAATGCAGCGCCCAAGCGTCACGCTTTAGAGCAAGCGACGGCGGTCCCCACCTGGTGGGGGCCGCCGTTTTGCTGTGTGGTGGGGCTCCTATCACGGATTCAGTGTCGGTGGGGTCTGGCAGGATTAAGGTCATGACGATTATTGCTGCCGCCGATGGGTCCGCCCTCGGCAATCCTGGGCCGGCCGGTTGGGCCTGGTACGTTGATGACTCCTGTTGGCGCGCAGGAGGTTGGCCGCACGGCACCAACAACCAGGGTGAACTCATGGCCGTCCTGGATCTGTTCCGTTCCACGGCACATGTGCCGGAGGAGGACTTGTTGATCCTCTGCGACAGCCAGTACGTCATCAACTGCATCAGCAAGTGGATGCCGGGATGGAAGCGCAAAGGCTGGCGTAAAGCCGACGGCAAGCCTGTGCTGAACGTGGACCTCCTCAAGGACATCGACCAGGCGATAGTTGGCCGAAAGTACAAATTCGAATGGGTCAAAGGGCACGCCGGACATGACCTCAACGAGGCTGCCGATGAGCGTGCACGCGCCGCAGCGACGGCCTACCAGCAGGGTGTCGCGCACCGGAGCGGCCCTGGGTTCCCTGGCGCCCCGGGGCTGGGAGACGCGAAAGGGCGGGACCAGGCGCAGCTGCAGTCGGCCCCTCTGGAACAAACACGCAGCCGGGCTGCAGAGCCCGTGGTTGCACGGGCAGCGGCTGCCTCTTCGGGGTCGGCGAACGTTCCCGGAGCAACAGTTGGTTCCGCTCCATCGAAGGCCGAACGCAGCACCCGCCCCCATTTTGAGCCAACACTCTTTGGCGAGGCCGGGATCTTTGGCCAGCCTGATCTCTTCAGCGAACTCGAGGATGCTTCCACCCAGGAGCTCTCCGCCGAGGAGACGGTGCTGGCCTTGGAACGGGAACTCCTGCGGCCCGACGTTCGTGCTGACATTGGCAGGATCGGCGTGCTGCTCCACCCCGACTTCGCCGAGATTGGCAGTTCGGGACGGTTCTGGACCCGGGACGCCATGATGATGGCTTTGGAAGAGGATCCCGGCGAACCCACTGACCTGGAGCTGCTCAGTGCGGACCGTCTCAGCGAGAACACTATCCTGCTGAACTATCGCAGCCTCGCCCACACGGGTTCAGCGCTGCGGAGCTCCGTTTGGATGTTGGACCGTGGCCAATGGCGGCTCCGGTTCCACCAGGGGACCTTAGAGAGCTAGGGACTCCGGAGAGCCAAGGACTCTGACCCGCAAACTCACGACCTGCGGGGCCGGCATGCACAGGGGGAAGACAGCCGGCCCCGCAGGAGCTCATGGGTGGGATCGTTAGTAGGCGAAGCGCTGGGTGTTTCCCTGCTCCACCTCGGAATAACTCGCTGCGGCCGAGGACAGTGCCAGGTTGATGGATGCCAGCGAGGCTTCAACTTTGCCCTGGGTAATGGACCATTCAAGGACCAATGACTGGAAGTTGGTGGCGGCAGATCCGCGCCACGTTGCCTCGAGTTCGTCCAGTCCCCGTTTCATGGCCAGCACATCAGAGCTGATGCGATCCACGGTTCCTTTGACAGTGGCCGACTTGAGCTGAAGCAGCTCGGTATCGACGGAGATGACGCTCATGGGTGGTGCCTTTCGACGAAGATGTTCCGCAGGATGCGGTGGGATGCGTGGGCCACACCATTGAGCCTAGGCACCCGCCTGCAGCCCCCGAACACAGCTTTGCCGCTATGTGGACAACTGCCGGATGACACAGTTATGTGGACAAACAGCGCACATCAGACGACTGTGAACCCGGGACGGCACTAGCTGGATACCAGCTCGGCCGGCTCCTCATGGAACGGAAGGCTGACCACCATAGTGGCCCCGCCGCCGTCGGTCTCCGTGACCCGCACGGTACCGCCGTGGGAGCCCACGATGGCGGCAACAATCGCCAGACCCAGTCCGCTGCCACCGGTCTCCCGGGTGCGCGACGTATCCGCGCGGTAGAACCGTTCGAAGATCTTGTTGGTTTCCGCGTCAGGAATACCCGGCCCGTGGTCGCGGATCTCTATCACCGAGAACGATCCCTCAGGCGTAGTTCGAACGCCGACGGCAAGTTCGATGGGGCTTCCGTCTGGTGTGTACCTCAACGCGTTGCCCACCAGGTTCCCAATGACTTGGCGCAGTTTGGCTTCGTCGCCTTGGACTGGAGCAGCAGTGGGGGAGGCTCCGTCGAGTCCTGTGAGCGTGATGCTCCGGTCCCCGGAGGAGGCCTTGGTGTCCACCATGGCGTCGTGGGCGAGGAGGTGCAGGTCCACGGGCTTGAGTTGAAGCGGCCGCTGCTCGTCCAAGCGGGCCAGCATCAACAGGTCTTCCACCATGGAGCCCATGCGCTTGGCTTCGCTTTCGATTCTGCCCATGGCCATCGCGATGTCTTCCTGCGACGTCAGGGCGCCGTGGCGGTAGAGCTCCGAGAAGCCACGGATGGTCACCAAGGGCGTGCGCAGTTCATGGGAAGCATCCGCCGCGAAGCGACGCATCCGCCCCTCGGAAGCCGCACGGGCCGCAAAGGAGGCCTCAATGTGCGCGAGCATGGCGTTCAGCGAACCGCCGAGCCTGCCGACTTCGGTGTGGGGATTGTCGATGTCCACACGCCGGGAGAGATCTCCCGCAGCGATGGCAGCAGCCGTCTTTTCCACCTTGGCCAAGGGGCGGAAGGACCGGGCCACAGTCCAGGTGGCGATGAAGAAGGCCAGTACCAGCGTCAACAGACCTACGCCTACCACTACCAGGACAGCGTGCTCCATCACTTTGTCCACCGGGGTGAGCGGCAGCCCGATGATGACCACGCCGTTTTGTCCATTGGCCACCACACCTACAGCTACTACACGCCAGTTGGTGCCTGCTGTGCCTCTGACCTGGAAGGGGGTATTGCCACGCTGTTTGGCCTCGGTCGAGGTGATGTTGGAGATTGCGGGACGGTCAGTCTGGCTGCCGCCGAACGGGTACGGATCAAGCCCGGGGACATACAGCGTCAGCGAGTAGTCCGTGGGCACGGCGGAGTCGTTGGGCGCGGTGGGGTTGGGCTGGGTCAACTTGTCAAAGGATTGTTGGTCCTGCGCCAGCGCTACCGCAGCCTTGAGTTTGTCGTCCACCTGGCCTTGCAGGTAGCTCTTGACGAGCGTCAGCGTTCCCGCGCCTGTTGCCGCCAGGGCCAACAGGAGCAGGCCCATGATGATGGCGACGAGCTGCGACCGCAGGGACGCCGATTTCCAGCGTTGCAGCAAGGTCAGCGCTTCTCTGCCGTTCGCAGCACGTAGCCCACGCCGCGCTTGGTCTGGATCAGGGCGGCGGCATCGGGATCGATGTCCACTTTGCGGCGCAGGTAGGAAATATAGGACTCAACGATCGACGCGTCACCGTTGAAGTCGTATTCCCAGACGTGGTCCAGGATCTGGGCCTTGGAAAGCACACGGTTGGGGTTCAGCATGAGGTAGCGCAGGAGCTTGAACTCGGTGGGGGACAACTCGATCACGGTGCCGCCGCGGCGGACCTCGTGGGCGTCGTCGTCGAGTTCAAGATCGTCGACGCGGATTACGGCGTCGTCATCTTCCAGCGGTTGGGTGCGGCGGAGGACTGCCCGGATTCGCGCCACTACTTCGTCGAGGCTGAAGGGTTTGGTGACATAGTCATCGCCGCCGACGGTCAGGCCTGTGACTTTGTCCTCGGTGTCGTCCTTCGCGGTGAGGAACAGGACGGGGAAGTGCTTGCCTGCGGCGCGGAGGCGACGCGTTACCGTGAAGCCATCCATGTCAGGGAGCATGACGTCCAGGACGGCGAGGTCCGGTGCGTGGAGGTCGGCCGCGGCGAGGGCTTCTCGGCCATTGGACGCGGCAACGACCTCGAAACCTGCAAAACGCAGGGACGTGGAGAGCAGCTCGCGGATGTTGGGTTCGTCATCGACGACAAGGAGCTTGGCTTCGGGGCCGTTCTTTTTCATGACATCCATGATGCTCCCAGAAACTGGGAGTTATCTGGACGCTGCATGTGAGCGGACTGCGTGGCTGGTTACGCCCCCAGTGCCAAGCCCGCCCCCAACGCCACCATGGTCACGGCGATGCCGCCGTCCAGGAACCGCCACGACAGGGGCTTTGCAAAGAAGCCGCGGAGAAAGCGGGCACCGAAACCCAGGGAGCAGAACCAGAGGATGCTGCCCAGCATGGCACCGGCCCCAAACCACCATTGCTGGGGCGTGCCCTGCGCGCTGGCTATTGAACCCAACAGGGCGATGTCCAGGTAGACGTGCGGGTTGAGCCAGGTCAGCGCCAGGACGGTGGTGACGGCTGCCGCGAGGCCGCGTTTCGCGCCGCCGTCGTGGGCTGATCCCTCGCTTGCAGTCAGCGATTGCGGACGCAATGCGCGCTTGGCGGCCATCAGGCCATACGTCACCAGGAATGCGGCACCCACATAGCGGAGGACGACGACGGCGGCAGGGGCTGCCGTAATAAGGGCACCGGTGCCAAGGACGCCGGCAGCGATCAGTATGGCGTCGGACAATGCGCAGACGGCCACGATGGGGACGATGTGCTCGCCGCGGATACCTTGTCGCAGCACGAACGCATTCTGCGCGCCGATGGCGACAATAAGGGCAAGGCCGGTGGCCAGGCCGAGGCCTGCGGAGTGGAAGAAGTCGATAAAGGTCACTCTTCGAAACTACGGTTCGGCCCATGTTTAGACCAGCTAATGATTCTGATGCCACGTAAGATTCCCTTATGCCCCAGTTTCCTTCCGAACAGTTGCTGACCTTTGCCACCGTCCTTTCCGAAGGGACGCTCGATGCAGCAGCGCGACTCCTGCACATCACGCCCTCAGCGGTGTCCCAGAGATTGAAGGCCTTGGAGCAATCTGCGGGTCGTGTCCTGCTGCAGCGGAGCAACCCGGCCAAAGCCACCGAAGCGGGCGAGGTGGTTCTCCGCTTGGCCCGACAGGTGGCGCAGCTCGAAGCGGATGCAGGAAGGGAACTCGGGCTGGGTGCGGACGGGGCGCAGCTCGCCGTGCCCATTGTGGTCAACGCGGACTCGCTGGCGGTGTGGTTCCTGCAGGCGCTGGCCGGCGTCCCCGACGATCTCAACGTCACGTTCGATCTCCACCGGGATGATGAACAGCATTCAACGTCCCTCCTGCGCTCGGGTACAGTCATGGCTGCGGTGACGGCGACCCCCGAGCCCGTGCAGGGGTGCCGTGTGGAAAGCCTGGGTATCATGCGCTACCGCGCCGTCGCAGCGCCGGACTACGTGGACCGGTGGTTCCCTGATTTCCCCCGAGGACTGGACGGAGAAGCCCTCAATGCAGCCCCTACGGTGGATTTCGACCGTAAGGACACCTACCAGTGGGCCTTTGTGCAGTCGTGGCCGGGGGCAGCCGGAAAACCAGTTACGGAAGGGCGCGGGCCCCGCCACTATGTTCCGGCCTCCCACGATTTCGGTGACGCGATCCGGCTTGGCCTGGGTTGGGGTCTGATCCCGGAGGTCCAATGCGGCCCCGATATTGCCGACGGCCGCCTCATTGAACTTGCCCCGGAGAGACCTTTTGATGTCCCACTCTATTGGCAGCGCTGGAAGACGGCTTCCAGGGTATTGGACGTTCTCAGCGATACGGTGCGTGAAGTATCCGCGCGGTACCTCAGCGCCGCCTGAACGAGGCGAAATCCGAACACGCCCAAGGATGCTTCCAAAAATGTCAGTGCCCCGTTCCACACTTAAAACATGGCAAACACAGCAGCTCCAGTCAGCATCCACCAGCATCAGGACACGGCGGACATCGAGTTCCACGTGACCTACCTCGACAGCGAGACGGGCAGGGTCAGGCGTGAGGACTTCCACGACCTCACAGCCGCCGAGCGCTTCGCCAGTGCCCAGCTTCGTGACGAGAATTGCTGGGCAGTCGTGGACCGCGTCACCGTCCAGCACACCCGCCGGATGGTTGCTTAGGCGCGGCACGCCCGCATTATTCAGGCCGGTTGCCCGAATGGCCGCCATGGACAAACGGCGATGACACGCCTTGGTACTTCAGCAGCATCATCATTCCTTCAGCTGCATGATCCAGGTTGTGGCAGTGGTCCATCCAGATCCCGGGGTTATCGGCGTGCAGCAGCAGCTCCCACACTTCGCCTGGCAGCACATCGACGGTGTCCAGGACAAGTGGCGACCCCGTCGGTACTACACCGTTCCTGCTGAGCACTTGGACATGGTGGCCGTGGGGATGCATCGGGTGGGGGTCCGCGGTGCGGTTCACCACCGTCACTTTCACGGTGTCACCCAGAGCCACATCGATGGACGGAACCAGCGGGTACGCCGCCCCGTTGACCGTAAAGGCGTAGCGCGGGATGCCGTTGACAAAGCGGAACTGCCGATCCAGCACAACCACCTCTTCCCGGGTGATGGCCACGCCATCTGAACCAGCCTTCTTGCCAACCAATGGTTTGCCATATTCCAGCAGGTCGAGCACAGGGGTGGTGTTGAAGACACCCGTCGGGGCTTTCCCAGGAACGCTCATCTCAGCCGCGCCCGACCCCGGGACACCCGATGGAGCTATCACAACAACAGCGCTGGACGCGGAGTCGGAGCGAAGAGCCACGGGCCGGTCCGTCATGGTGAAGGCGATGTCCACCCTGCCACCCGCCCCCAGGCGCACCAGCTTGCCGGACACCTCGCCAGGTTGGTTCACCTCGGTCCCGTCCACCGCCACCGCCCTGAAGGACGTCCCCTCCACGAGGTAGCGCTGCGGCAGGGAATCGGTGTTGATGAGCCGCATCCTGACGCTCGATCCCGGCGCGGCCGAGTACATGCTCTTGCGGTCTGAGGAGCCCAGCAACCCCAGACCGCTGAGGTCGTGACCGGCCACCACGATGTCCATTTCTGCGCGGGACACTGTGGGATCGTGCACGACGAAGGCGCCGTAGAGGCCCTTGCGGACCCCCTCGGCTGAGTCCTGGTGGGTGTGATACCAGTAGGTGCCGGCTTGGGCGGCCGTAAAGCGATAGGTCATGGACTGCCCGGGCATCACCGCATCCTGGGTTGCACCGGCTACTCCGTCCATGGCATTGGGGACGTCGTACCCGTGCCAGTGCAGGGTGACACCGGCAGCCACATCACGATTTTTGAGCTCCACCTCCATCACCTCGCCCAACGTGGCTTCCAATGCGGGGCCCGGAAGGCTGCCGAACGTCCAGGCTTCCGTGCGCTGGCCGGACGGCAGCGTCACCTGCTCCACCCGGGCCGTGAGTTCATAGCGCCGCAGCACGGGATTGGCAGGGGACTCGCCCAGAAGGCTGGTCACGGGCGTCGGATCCGCAAGGGTGGCGTTGCCACCCTCATGATGCCCAACGGCGGCCGCGATCACCGCACCGTCCGCTGACCGGCTCCCCAGCCAAGCAAAGACTCCGGAGCCAAGAGCGGTACACGCCATGAGCCCGGCTACCGCGGCAGCCGCCGTCGGACGCCTGCCCCATGGGGGAGGGCCGCTGGTTCGATCCTCAGGTCCTGGCGCAATGCCGCCCTCAACTCCCCTTTTTGACCGGTTGAGGCGGCGGGGGCTGGGGCGGTGGGGTGTGAACAGCGCGAGCTTGGCCAGCAGCACCGTCAAAGCCATCAGCGACAGCAGCACCGCGAGGCTCCACGGTGCCGGGAAGGGGCCGAGGATGAACGTCAGGGCGAGGGAAGCCACAGCCGATGCCGCTGCTGCCACCATGGCCAGGACCGTCCACTCCCGGGACCAGGCCGTTTTTCCCCGGCCCGGGCGGGGCGGTTTTGTCCCATCAAGTGAGGAGCCGGTGTTCCGCCTCCTCAGCAAGTACGGAACACCGGCCAGCGCGGCCCAAGCCGCGGGGATGGCGGTCAGAGGCAGGTTGATGGTTGTGCGTTCGCTGGCAAACCACCAACTCCCGGCCACCAAAGCAGGAAGTAAGGCATAACGCGCCACTGTCAGTGCGACGGCGGCAACCACCACCAGCACGCCCAAGCCGGCTGCCCGTGACGTGGCCATATCGCGGTTGGTGGTGGACCTGGTTGAGGAAGCAGTCAACCAAACAGTCAACCAAACAGCGGTGATCCAGGCGCCGGCCGAGAGGACGGACAACACCAAGTCAACCGCCAGCAGCTGTGAGGTGGTCACAGCTGCCGCTGGTCAGGCTGTGGTGGGCGACGTTGAAGCATCCGGGGATGCAGCTTTGGGAGGCAGCGGTTGTGGGTTGAGGGCTGCCGCTCGGGCGCGGTTGAACAGCCAATACGACATGAAGATCATCATCACGCCGACGATGGGGTGGATTGAGACCACCCACGAGCCCGCCGGGGTGATGAATTCCGGCGAAGAACCGGTCAGCATGCCGCCGATGATGAAAATGAACAACTGGAGCCACGTCAGCAGGAAAATGCCTGCAGCCAACCAGATCGTCCGGGATCCCATCCGGGCAATGGCAGCGACGATGGCGGCCAGCAGTGCTGAATAGCGGAGTACGTACTGACCGTTCACCGCGTGGTAGACGCCCGCTTCACGCTGGGCTTCGATGGTGTTCTGGAAATGGAAGTATCCGGCGAAGAACAGCTGTGCGAGTGCTGACAGCAGGACGATCGCGGAGAGGACCAAGAGGGCTTTGCGCATGGGGAATCCTCTGGTGGAATTTCTCAGATTCTTCTAGGCCTTCGAACCGCCGGCTCCCTGGCTGCGGGCTTCCCCCACCGCCGACGGCTGGCCGCCTGGATGCCTGGACCGGGGGCAACCATTAAGGGCGGAGAGCTTCACTTGGAATCGTAAAGTTGCTGGAGATGAATAGCAAGGGTTTGCCGCTTCACGCCAGCGCTTTTACTGTTCCTGCCCCACATCCTTGCCCACATCATTGGCATCCATGATCCGGTAGGCGTAGCCCTGTTCGGCCAGAAAACGCTGCCGTTTGGCAGCGAAATCCTGGTCCAGGGTGTCACGGGCCACCAACGAATAGAAGCGGGCAGCGCGGCCGTCCTGCTTGGGACGCAGGAGCCGGCCCAGCCGCTGTGCCTCTTCCTGGCGTGAGCCGAACGAGCCCGACACCTGGATGGCCACTGACGCTTCCGGAAGGTCGATGGAGAAGTTGGCCACCTTGGACACCACCAACGTGTGGATCTCACCCTTGCGGAAGGCGTCAAAAAGTTTCTGCCGTGCTTTGATGGTGGTTTCGCCCTTGATCAGGGGAGCGTCCAAGCGCTCGGCGATCTCATCCAACTGGTCGATGTACTGGCCGATCACCAGCAGCTGTTCGCCTTTGTGGACCGCTACGAGGTCTTCCACCAACTTGGTCTTGGTTTCCGAGGTTGCGCAGAGCCTGTACTTGTCCGCGTCGTCGGCCATGGCGTAGGCCACCCGTTCGTCGCGGGGCAGATCCACGCGGACTTCCACGCAGTCTGCAGGTGCGATGTAGCCCTGCGCTTCGATGTCCTTCCACGGTGCGTCATACCGCTTGGGCCCAATGAGGCTGAAGACCTCACCCTCACGGCCGTCTTCCCGAACCAAGGTGGCCGTGAGGCCAAGGCGGCGCCGGGCCTGGAGGTCGGCGGTCATGCGGAAGATCGGGGCGGGCAGAAGGTGGACTTCGTCGTAAATGATGAGTCCCCAGTCGTGCCCGTCCACGAGCTCCAGGTGCGGATACAGCCCGCCGCGCTTGGTGGTGAGGACCTGGTAGGTGGCGATGGTGACAGGGCGGACTTCCTTGACGGCTCCGGAATATTCGCCGATCTCGTCTTCGGTCAGGGAGGTCCGCTTGAGCAGCTCATCCTTCCACTGGCGGGCAGAGACGGTGTTGGTGACCAGGATCAGTGTGGTGGTGGAGGACGTCGCCATTGCGGCCGCACCCACCAGCGTCTTACCGGCACCACAGGGGAGTACGACGACGCCGCTGCCGCCGGCCCAGAAGTTCTCCGTAGCCAGCTTTTGGTACGGGCGCAGCTGCCAGCCACTCTCGTCCAGCATGATCAGGTGGGGCTGCCCATCCACGTACCCGGCCAGGTCCTCGGCCGGCCAGCCGAGTTTGAGCAGCAGCTGCTTCAATTGGCCCCGCTGCGAGGAGTGCACCACCACGGTTTCGCCATCGATTCTGGGCCCCAGCAGGGGAGCGATCTTCTTGGCACGGATGACTTCCTCAAGCACGGGGTAGTCGTCGGTGCGCATCACCAGCCCGTGCTGGGCATCTTTCTCCAGGCGCAGGCGCCCGTAGCGGGACATGGTCTCTGCGATGTCGATCAGCAGGGCGTGTGGCACGGGGAAGCGGGAGTACTTCAGCAAGGTGTCCAGCACCTGCTCGGCGTCCAGCCCCGCGGCCCGCGCGTTCCAGAGGCCCAATGGTGTCAGCCGGTAGCTGTGCATGTGCTCGGGGGCGCGTTCCAACTCTGCAAAGGCCGCGATCGCGTGCCGGGCCTCGGTAGCGAGCTCGTGGTCCACTTCCAGCAGGATGGTCTTGTCACTTTGTACGATCAGCGGACCGTCGGTCACTGTTGAATCCTCACTTGCGCAGCATCACGGCGCGGTTTTCATGAACGCAGTTCGCCTGCGGGTTCCACATCGATGATCCGGTGGATGGACAATACCCGTTCGGTGTCCTTCGCGGGGTCGAACACCCTGACACGTCCACCGGAGACTGATACAGGAACAACGGTTTCAGTGTTGGCATTCCCCAGGCTGTCCACCACATTCATGGTGACGGCCTGTTTGAGCCGGATGGCCGTTTGCAGGGTCTCCAGGCCAAGCTGCGTGGACGCTTCGCCCGCCGCTTCGGACCGCACTCCGCGGTGCTGCCGAAGGACCGACAACTGTGCATCAACGTCGTCGTCCGGGGGAGCCGTCCGCGGCGCGGTGTAGACAGGGCGGGCACTGCCCGGCACCGCTGTTGTCCGTTTGAAACGCACGACGGCGGGCTCGGCCTCTTGCACGGCCGGGGAAAGTCCCAGCTCGCGCAGCACGCGTGCGGTTTCCCGGGGGCTGGCTGAGGATGTCAGGACAGTCGGTGCAATGCGCACCAGGCTCAATGCCGATGTACGGGCCTCGCGCAGCAAATCGGTGATGGCAGTTTCGTCATCGCTTTGGATGAAGCTGGCACTGGTGCCGATCCGCAAGCGGCCATGCCGGGACGCCGTGTCCTGGACAAGGTACGCCAAGGGCTGCGGCACGTCCGTGGCCGAGTGCTCCCGAAGGAATGCCAACAGCGATTCCGCATCCTGTCCGGCGTCGAGCGCCCTGCGGATGGTGGCAGCAGAGAAACGGTAGATGGACGCTGGACCCTGGCCCTCGGCGTCTGCCATCAACAGCAGTGTCTCACTCAGTTCCGGAGCCAGGTAGCCGGGGGCCACGGCGGTGAGGTCGGCCTGCAGGAGGATGTGGTTTACTGCGGCGGGCAAATGCTCGCCGAGGATGGTCATGGCCTGTTCGGGTTGGCCCTCGGCAATGGCCGCACCCAACTGCGTCAACGCCCCGGAGCCCATCAGGCCCAGGAGCGTGGCTTCCTCAAGAATGCCGCGGACCAGCGAACTGAACCGCCGGGACATCCGCGGCTGCGACCATTCAGCCCGCTGCAGGACAGCCCTGGCGTCCAGGACGGGCGCTTTCCCATCCGGAGCGGCGGCTTCGGCCGTGAGTTCGTGCAGGATCTCGAGGACGCGTCGTCGGACCACCGGGGCATCAGGCCGCTGCGCTTCCGCGGACAAGGCATTGATGGTGGTCCCGGCGGCGCCCTGATGGGAGGCCGACGACGCGGGACCGGTAAGGGGCTGGCCCACCAGAGAAGGTGCACGCTCGCTGGCCAGCCAGGCATTGACCAGCCAAAGCCACTGTTCCTGCCGGGGGAGGTTGAGCCACTCCAGCGACGGCGGCTGCACCCACGTGGAGCTGTCCACGTCCAGGCGGAGCAGCCCGGCCATGGCGCACAACTCCAAGAGGACGGCGGTTTCATGGACGCCCATGCGGATGGACTCGGCAAGGCGCCGCAGTTCGCGCACACCTACACCACCGCTCCGGAGGGTGGCCAGGGGTTGTTCCCGCACAGCGAACAGCAGCTCGCCGGTCAGCCGCAGGATCTCCGCGATGGCTCCCATGGCAGCGTTGCGGCGCAGGGCAGCGCTGGTGTGGCCCAACTCGGGAACCGGTGGCGAGAGTGTGAAGTCATCCACAATGGCGCCGCCGCGAAGCGCAAGGCCCACACTGTGGGGCAGTTCCACGTGGCCGGCGTCCAAGGGGACCAGCAATCCACGCGCCAACAGCCAGTCGATGGGCCCGACGTCGTGGCTTTCGTGGGTGACCGACGCCCGCCGCTGTGCCTGGGGTACTGCGCCCATGGCCCAACTGCCGAATTTATCCAGCAGGCCGACGGTCCGGTCCGGCGCGGTGGCCAGGATGGCGCGCAGGTTCTCCGGTGTGGACGTCCAGCGCTGCAGGGCGAGCGCGGCATCCATGGGAGTGCTGGCGGGGTGGATGCCGGCGCCGCTTTGATGGAGTTCGGCTACCAACTGCACTACCCGCTGGGCAAAGGCCGGCTGCAGCCGAACCAGTTCCGTGTAACTCCTGCCCAGGCCTGCCGGGTAGATGCCGATGACATCCTTCAGGCTGCCCACAGGAAGGTAGAAACGCTGCCGGGAGGAGGTGGCCGGTGATCCGGCGGGTGGATCGGCACGGTGGATGAGGGCCAGCTCCTGCAGCTTGGCAAGGATCGGGTCCAGCGCCGAAAGAGTGGAGCCGGCAATGACCTTCTTCAGGCCGGCTGCTGAAATGCTGTGGCCTGTATCGGCGTTGGTACACAGATGCAGTGTCTCCAGGACCTGCATTTCGGGCTTGTTCAGCCGTTCCAGGGCCCGTTGTACACTGACGCGGGCGCTTGCCCTTGCTGCCAGGGCTGCGAAGTCCGGCGCCATGGGGGAGATCAAGTCCGGTCGCGCAGCAAACAAGGCCCGCAGCGAATCGTCGCTGCGCGCTTCCAGTTCCTTGCTGAGCGCGCGAATGAGGGACATCAATCCAACGTTACCGCCCCTGGGCCGCTGGTGCCTGCCGGCAGCTCAGATGGTTATTGCCGGCGGCGCTGGCGGACAGCGTCCAATACCAGGACCACTGCCAGCATGAATGCTGCGGGCAAGCCGTAAAGGGCAGTCGACGTAATCCATACCGGGGCCGTTCCGCTGTTGTAAGCGATTGCCATGACGGCACCGACGGCGGCCAAGGAGGCCACAGCGATCACGGCGGCGATGATCATGAGGGGGCGGCGGTAACCCGGGGAAGTCATGTCCCCAACGCTAGCAGCAGCGCCGGAACGGGAGGTATTGCTGCGTCATTGCCGCCCTTTGGGTGCAGCTCCTGCCCTCTGTGATCGCGGCGTGACCGCGGCAAGGCGGGAATAGCGGGCCGGGCAGGATAACCTTGAAGGAACAGACCAACACGGACCGGGCTGTCACCCTCGATCCCGCAGAACCCTGCGGATGCGGTGTCTGGCCCGACGTGTCTCCCGCAGCAAGAAACGAAGAAGGTTGATTACGTGCCTACCGGCAAGGTCAAGTGGTATGACAAGGAAAAAGGCTTCGGATTCCTCGCGGCTGAGGACGGCCAGGAAGTTTTCCTGCCCAAGACGTCCCTGCCTGCGGGCGTAACGGAGCTTAAGGCTGGAACCCGAGTGGAGTTCGGCGTGGCCGATGGCCGCCGCGGAGCACAGGCACTGGGGTTGCGCGTCCTGGAAAAGACGCCGTCCCTTGCCAAGGCCAAGCGGATGAACGCCAAGGACCTCGCCCCTATGGTGCAGGACCTTGTGACGGTTCTGGACAACCTTTCCGGTTCGTTGTCCTCCGGCAAATACCCGGACGGCAACAAGGCCAAGGCCATCAGCCTGGCGCTGCGCAAGGTTGCCGACGAGCTGGAAGCCTAGGACCGGCCATGACATCGGAATCCGCACAGGAAACAAAGGCCGGAAGGGGCGCCCAGGCAAACCCTGCAGCCGGCCCTGACGCTGCCCGGGCTCCTGGCATCGGGGAAGCCCCCGCGCGGAAGCCGGTTGCGGACAAGCCGCGCGCGGGTTTGCCCGTGTGGCGCACCGGCAAGCCGGATGCCTTCCTCGCTGCCGCCGTCGAGGTTGCCCGTGAGGCAGTGGAAGGCATTGCCAACCCTGGCGAAGTCGGGGCACACCTCGGTGCCAAGTCGGAGGGTGACCGTGTGGTGACCCACCTGTTTGAATCCAGGCTTGCCGGTTACGGCGGGTGGCAGTGGTACGCCGTGGTGACCCGCAACTCGCGGTCCAAGATCGTCACAGTGAGCGAGCTTGGCCTGCTGCCCTCCGAGGACTCCATCCTGGCGCCCGAGTGGGTTCCGTGGGCCAAGCGTGTCCGTCCCGAGGACGAGACGCCGTTGGTGGAGGAAACCGTGGAGGACGTCACGGAAGAGTCCGTGCAGGCGGACGAAGACGAGGCGACTGAGCCCGCTGAGGATGCCGACGACGCGGACGAGTCCGCCGAGTCCGACGATCCTGACGATGACCACGACGAAGCCGGGGCTGAATAAGCATTGCGGAAACCCGGGGTGACCAAAGTAGAGGCGGACGCTGATGTCCACCTTTAGGTCACTCGGAATCCTCAACTACCGCATCTGGTTTTTCGGTGCCCTGATCTCCAACATCGGCACGTGGATGCAACGTACCGCGCAGGACTGGTTGGTCTTTGACCACCTGACCGCGCACGACGCCGGAGCCATGGGTATTACCTTGGCCCTCCAACTGGGTCCGCAGCTGTTCCTTGCCCCCTGGGCCGGGCTGTTGGCCGACCGCTACAGCCGGCGGAAACTGCTCCTTATCACCTTGGTAGCCATGGCGCTCCTGAGTACGGGCCTGGGCATCCTGGTGTTGCTGGGGATAGCTGAACTTTGGCACGTCTATGTCTTCGCGTTGCTGCTGGGCATCGTGGCGGCCCTGGACGCTCCCGTCCGCCAGACTTTCGTCTCCGAGCTGGTTACCGACGAATACCTGCCCAACGCCGTGGCCCTCAACAGTGCCTCCTTCAATGTGGCCCGGATGATCGGACCCGCCGTCTCCGGCGTGCTGACGGTGGTGGTGGGGCCCGGCTGGGTGTTCCTTATCAACACTGTGTCCTTTGTTGCCATGCTCTGGGCGCTGAAGCTCATTCCGGCGTCCTCGCTCCGGGTCCAGCCCCGGGCTGCGGCGGGCAAAGGGCGGATCCGCGAGGGCCTGCGCTACGTCCGCAACAGACCCGATATCCAGGTGGTCCTGGCAGCCGTCTTCATTGTGGGCACTTTTGGGCTCAACTTTCCCCTCTTCATTGCCGCGATGGTGGGCACCCAGTTCGGGATGGACGCCGGCGCTTTTGGACTGCTGAATTCGGTCATGGCCATCGGATCCGTGACGGGTGCCCTGCTGGCTGCCCGACGCGGTCGGCCCCGCCTGCGGCTGATCTTCATTGCCGCCGGGGGATTCGGCGTCGCCAGCGCGTTGGCGGCACTGGCCCCCAACGCCATGCTCTTCGGACTGGCCCTGGTTCCCTGTGGCCTGTTCGCCCTGACACTGATCACCAGCGCCAACGGCTACGTGCAGTCCACCACCGAAGCTGTCATGCGCGGGCGGGTCATGTCCTTGTACATGGCCATCTTCATGGGTGGCACTCCCATCGGGGCGCCGCTGGTGGGGTGGGTGGCCAATGTTGGCGGGCCGCGGTGGGCCGTGGGCGTTGCAGCGTTGGCCGGCGTCAGCGCCGCCGTCGTGGGCTTGGCCTGGATCATCCGGGCAAAGCAGCTGCGGCTGCGTTTCGACCGCCGTGCCCGTGGCCTGCGCCATTTCCGGGTGGAGTCGTTGCTGGCCCGCCCGGTCACCGACGAGGACGACGACGGCGGCCCGGGGCCGGTTCGTTAGTCAGGCCCTCGATGGCCGCGGTGTTAAACGGCAGCGGCGCCGTCCGGAACATTCCGAACGACGCCGGCTGACAGCCTGTGGTGCTACTTCTTCAGTTCGCCAACCACGTAGTCGATGCTGGCAAGCAGGGCGGAAACGTCGTCCGGTTCAATGGCGACAAACGTCGCGATGCGCAGCTGGTTGCGGCCAAGCTTGCGGTACGGCTCGGTGTCCACCACACCGTTGGCGCGCAGGACCTTGGCGATGGCTGCGGCATCAATGGAGTCGTCGAAGTCGATGGTAGCGATGACGTTGGAGCGGTCTTCGGCGTTGGTGACGAACGGCGTCGCGTACTCCGAGGCCTCGGCCCAGGAGTAGATGCGGTTGGCGGAGTCCGCCGTGCGCTTGCTGGCGAAGTCCAGGCCACCGTTGCTGTTGAGCCACTGCACCTGGGCGTCCAGGGTGACCAACGTGGACAGGGAAGGCGTGTTGTACGTCTGGTTCAGCTTGGAGTTGTCGATAGCCGTCTGCAGGTCCAGGAAGTCCGGGATCCAGCGGTCGCTCGCCTTGATCCGTGCCGCACGCTCCAGTGCGGCGGGGGAGAAGAGGCCCAGCCAGAGACCACCATCGGAGGCGAAGTTCTTCTGCGGTGCGAAGTAGTAGACGTCAGACTCTGAGACGTCGACATCCAGCCCGCCGGCAGCAGACGTGGCGTCCACCAGGACGAGGGCGCCTTCGTCAGCCCCCTCGACGCGCTTGACGGGGGCGGCCACGCCGGTTGACGTTTCATTCTGGGGCCAGGCGTAGACGTCAACGCCGGCTTCGGCCTGTGCCACCGGGCGGGTGCCGGCTTCGGACTTGATGATGGAGGAAGCATCAAGGAACGGCGCCTTGTTGGTGGCAGCAGCGAATTTGGAACCGAATTCACCGAAGGAGAGGTGCTGTGCTTTCTTCTCTACCAGGGCGAATGCGGCGACATCCCAGAATGCCGTGGAACCGCCGACGCCGAGGACAACTTCGTATCCTTCGGGTGCACGGAAGAACTGGCTGAGGCCCTCCCGGACCGAACCTACAAGGTTCTTGACCGGAGCTTGGCGGTGGGACGTGCCAAGGATGGTGGACGACGCGGCAGACAGGGCCTCGATCTGTTCCGGACGGACCTTGGACGGTCCTGCGCCGAAGCGTCCGTCCTTGGGCAGCAGATCGGCGGGAATGGTGATGCTGTTGTCGCTCACGTGTGGCTCCAATGGGTATCGGCTAGAGATGGGTCGTGGCAGGTGGCATCAGCTGCCCCTTCGACACCCCAATTCTGCCTGACCCGGCGCGGAGGCAGGAACCTGTGGCCGTCATAGTCCGCCACGTGGAACGCAGGCCCACCATATGCGACCGGGATTATCCAGAGTAATTCCAAATAAGCTAGGCTGGTGGTTGGCGTTCATGGGGCGGCGGTCTACACCGCCCACCCGGCAAGGGACGCGGTACGGTGGAGATTACGCAAGGAACTGCGTTCGAGGAGAGCTGAGCTGGATGACGGATCTGATCGATACCACTGAGATGTATCTTCGGACCATTTTGGAGCTTGAAGAAGAGAACATTGTGGCTCTCAGGGCCCGCATCGCCGAGCGGCTGCGGCACTCCGGACCCACTGTTTCCCAGACCATCGGACGCATGGAGCGCGATGGCTTGGTGATTGTTTCCAATGACCGTCACCTGGAACTGACCGAAGCGGGGCGGAAACGCGCCACCGAGGTGATGCGAAAGCACCGCCTCGCCGAGCGTCTCCTGGCTGATGTCATTGGCTTGGACTGGGCCTATGTCCATGACGAAGCCTGCCGCTGGGAACACGTGATGAGCGAGCGCGTGGAGCGCCGGCTGTACGAACTCCTGGAGCACCCCACCGAATCCCCATATGGCAACCCCATCCCGGGCCTTGAAGCCCTCGGTGGCCTTGCCAGCCAGCCGTTCCCCCGCCTCGACGTCAACCTCCTGCAGGCCATGGACGGCTATGCACCGGATTCCCGCGTGGCAGTTACCCGCCTTGCGGAGCCCATCCAGGTTGAGCCTGAACTCCTTACCCAGCTGGATGAGGGTGGTATCCGCCCCGGCGCGGCCGTCTCGCTGGAGCGTGTAGGCGAGTACATTTCCGTCCGGGTCCCCGGCATTGAGGGTGCACTGGAACTTCCGCCCGAGGTGGCGGCGCACGTCTTCGTCTCCGTCGGCTGAGGCCCCCTTCCCTTCACCCGGTGTCATATCTCACTTTTGAGCTCCAAGCGCGCGTGTGACCTGCAGTTTTTCAGGAATAGTGATAAGGGGCAGCCGCGCCACGCCTGTTCCTGTTGATAACGAATTTATTACTGCGAGCCTTAATCGCCTATAGTTATCTACTAGCGCTGATACCAAAGCGTTACCTGTTCCGGAGCCGAGCTCTGCCAGCGGAACAGGTGTGCCATCCACCACTGGCAGAGGCGGGGGAACCACAAGCGGCTGTCTAAAGAAGCAGCCTTGGGGTGAAGTCCGCAGCAGAAGTGCCCATTACGCAAGTCCCTCTTGGGATACCTGTGTGCCGTGAGCGCTTCGTGCGGACCGGGTCTTTGAACTCTCTGACCCGAATCCGACAGCTAACTTCGCAGGCTTTTTAGAGAGGAATAGAGTTTGACAACGCAGAACGTCAGGGGCCGCCGCCGCGCGTCCGGCCCCGCTGCTGAGCTGCGGCCAGCCCGCGTCGTATCGGAGATCCGGCCACGCGACACCGAACGCCAGGTGCGTCGCCGTAAGAGCCCGTTGCGCCAGGTTGCCGATTTCGCCGCAGCCAGTGGTGTAGGGCAAAAGGCCGGAGTTGCGCTTGCCGCCACCGGACTTGCCCTGACTGTCGGTCTGCCGGCCACCAGCCCGGTCATGGCAACCTCGGAATCCGGTCAGACCGAGTCGGCCCTGGCCGTCACCGGGGGCAGCCAGCCCGAGGTTTCCGCCGCTGCATCAGCCAAGATCGACTTCAGCCGTGCTGCGGTAGCTACCGCCGCCGACCCCGACGGCAAGCTGAAGCAGCTGCTCAGTGCGCAGTCCGCCGACAGCATCCAGCGTGCCTCGTCCACGGGCACCATGGCCAGCCCCCTGGACACCCTGACCACGGCTTCCCCGTTCGGCTACCGCATCAGCCCCCTCACAGGTGGTGCCGGTGACTTCCACCGCGGCCAGGACTTCGTGGCCCAGTGCGGCACGGCCGTCCATGCTGCGGCCAGTGGCAAGGTCACCTTTGCCGGATGGCACGAGTACGGCGGAGGCAACCGCGTGGTGGTGGACCACGGCAACGGCCTTGAGACCACGTACAACCACTTGTCGTCCTTCACCGTCAAAGTAGGCCAGACGGTCAGCCGCGGCGACACTGTAGCGCTGAGCGGCACCACGGGCGCCTCCACCGGCTGCCACCTCCACTTCGAAGTACAGGTCAACGGTGAAGTTGTTGACCCCATGGGCTGGCTCTAAGTCCAGTTGATGGTTGTCTCTCGCATTCGTGACACACCCGTGACCTGAATGTGACATTCGCGTTCAACTGTTGTACCGTACAAAGCGCATCGGCTTTTTAGGGGGCCGGTGCACTTGAGTGGATTGCCTAGCTCTGCCACCACTCGAGGTCCGTTCGCATAAATCGTCTGGCAGGGGCGGGGGAACCACTTCTGGTCTTCGCAAGAAGGCCTTGGGGTTAAGTCGCAAAGCTTCCTTGAAGCAGCGTGGCCGGATGACTCCCATCCGAATCCGACAGCTCACCTCGCAGGCATTGGGAGAGGCTACCTTCGTGTCATCACGCACTACCCCTGCGCGCCACCGCGCCGAATCGGTTCGTACGAACCCCTTGAACACGCTTTCCAAGGCTGTTTCATCCAACGCCGGTACCGTTGGCCGCCAGGCCGTCGTCCTGGCAGCAGCCTCAGGCCTCGTCCTCAGTGTCGGTTTGCCGGCCCAGGCAGCGGACACCGACGTTTCCAAGTCGGAAGCCTCCAGCACCCAGCAGATGGTCACCACTGCGGTAGTCACCGCAGAGCCCACCGCCACCGTTTCCTTCGAGAGCCCCGTAGTGGCCACCAAGGAAGCTCCCAAGGTTGTGCAGCGCGCTTCGCAGACCACCCAGCGCACCGCGGCCAACGGCAACCAGGCCACCGCAGGCGCCGTGACTGCGAAGTCGTCCGAAGCCAAGGATGCTGCTTCCAGCGCCGCCGCTTCCGGCCTCGCCGCGATCGCCTACACCGGAATCGGCCACCCTTACGTTTGGGGCGGCACCACGCCCAACGGATGGGACTGCTCCGGCTTCACCCAGTGGGTCTACGCCCAGGCCGGCATCAGCATCCCGCGCGTCAACGCCTGGACGGCCATGAAGCCCACCAGCACTCCTGTCCCCGGTGACCTGGTCATGCAGAACGGCGGAGCACACGTAGGCATCTACGTTGGCAACGGCATGATGATCAGCGCATTGAACCCGGGACAGGGCACGCTCCTGCACTCGGCTGCCTCCACTGGCACATCCTCCTTCTTTACCCTCCGCTAGAAACAATCCGGTTCGGGGTTCGCCAGCATGCCCCCAAGTGCTGGCGCGCCAATGAGCCGCGTGTACCCCAACTGCACGCGGATACGAAAAGAGAAAACCATGACCAGTGCATCCAAGGTTGCACGGCATCGCGCTGAGGCCCCCAGGACCAGCTCGCTTGCCGTGATCGCCAAGGCCGTCAGTGAAAACGCCGGCGGCGTCGGCCGCCAGGCGGCTGTTATTGCCGCAGCTTCAGGCCTGGTCCTGACCGGCAGTGTTGCTGCCAACGCGGCCGACACCACCGTGGACCGTGAGTCCACCGCGACGTCCACCCTTGACGTCCAGTCGGTAGTCCAGGCCACCATCGCTGCGGACTCCACCGTTGCCATCTCCTACGAGCGCCCCGTGGTCACCACGGTGCAGGCTCCGGCCCCCGTAGAGAAGAAGGCTCCTGCGAAGGCAGAAACCACGAAGGCAGTAGAAAGCACGGCAACTGCCGGCAACGCCACGTTGGCCGTCAACACCGCGGCTCCTGAGGCAAAGGCTCCGGCCGCTGCAAGTGGCCTGGGTGCTGCAATTGCCGCTGCCGCCTATGCGCAGCTCGGCGTCACCCAGGACTGCACCATGCTGGTAACCAACTCCCTGGCAGCTGTTGGCATCAACTTCCACGACTGGCCGGCCGGCTACCTCTCCCTCGGCCGCACGGTCAGCGCAGCGGAAGCGAAGCCGGGCGACCTCGCCTACTACGCCAACGGCGGTCTGGCCGGACAGGCCCACATCGCTGTATACGTCGGCAACGGCCAGGCAGTCCACGGTGGATGGAACGGATCCACCACGGCACTGTTCAGCGTCAACGTAGGCTCCGGCCCGGTTTTCATCCGCGTGAACGGCTGATCCAGCCTTTGGTTTTGACAGCAACACCCCGCAGGCTCAGGCCGGCGGGGTGTTCTGCTTTTAAGGGACGGATTCGGCTCCACGCCTCTTAACCTCGCATGAACTCTTGGCGACACTGCACGGGAAACGACGGAAAAATTCGTTGATACGGCATATGAGTGCTTACCCTTATCTTGTCGATCCACAGCCCGTACAAGCAGAGGGCAGCCGGCCCTCGTGCCCCTGACGGGTGCGGCCGTGAAGAGGTACGTGCATGCGCACACTCGTTCTGAATGCTGGATATGAACCGCTGGCGGTAATAACATTCCGCCGGGCGCTGGTCCTTGTGTTGACTGGGAAAGCTAGCGTAGTGGCCGAAGGCGACGAGCCTGTCGTCGGGCCACAGGAGATTCTCGGACGCCCCTCCGTGATCCTCCTTAACCGCTACATCCGTCCCCGGTACAACAGGATTACCGCCGTGAGCCGACGCGGGGTCCTTCGCCGCGACGGCCATCGCTGCGCCTACTGCGGGAAAACAGCCCACACCATAGACCACGTCCACCCCAAATCCAGGGGCGGCGCGGATTCCTGGGAAAACCTGGTCGCGGCGTGTCTGAAATGCAACAACGCCAAGAGCGACCACACGCTGGCTGAAATGGGTTGGAAACTCCGTTTCACGCCTGGAGTGCCCCAGGGAACCATGTGGCAGATCAAAGAACTCGAGAAACCTGCGCCGGACTGGGACCCGTTCCTGTTGCCGGAATCCGCCGCCTGATCGATTTCTGCTGAACTCCGGCCGCCCCGGTAATCTGGGCGAATGGAGTTCAATGCCGTGATTCTGGCGGGTGGCAGGGCCACCCGCCTCGGTGGCGTGCCCAAGCCGTCGTTGATGTACGACGGCGGGACGCTCCTTTCACGCGCCCTGCAGGCGGCCCGGGGTGCGTCAGCTGTGGTGGTGGTAGGTCCTGACGCGTCAGGAACGGGCGGTGAGCCGTTACCGGTCGAGGTGCTGCGGGCACGGGAGGAACCGGCATTTGCGGGTCCCGCCGCAGCGATTGCTGCGGGGTTGGCGGCGATGAAGGACAACGGAAACAACGCTCCCTGGACGCTCGTCCTGGCATGCGATATGCCGCACGTGTCCCTTGGCGTTTCGTTCCTCTGGAAAGCCCTGGAGGCCCACGCGGGGGTGGACGGTGCCATGGCTGTCTCTGCCGATGGCCGGAAGCAGCCCCTCCTTGGTGCCTACAGCACCAGTGCCCTCGAACGGGAAGTGGCTCAAGCTTCCGAAGGTTCCGGGCTAACGAACGCTTCAGTGTTCCGCCTGCTTGCTAGGCTGAACCTGCTGGACGTAGCCGTCCCCCCAGGCTCCACGGATGACGTGGATACATGGGAGGACGCTGCGGCCCTGGGCATTGACTACAAGTTGGAGGCGGACGTGAAGAGCCAGGAAGAGACGCTCGAGGAATGGTGCCGCACACTGCTGCAGGCATTTGAGCTTGAAGGCGTTGAAGTGGACGTCAATGAAGTGCTCGCTGTTGCCGGAGTGGCGGCGCACTCAGTGGTGCGCCCCGCAGCGCCCTTGACCACCTTCATTGCCGGCTACGCGGCGGGCATGGCCCGCGGCATTGGCCAGGCAAGCGATGATGCGTCCATGAATGCCGCCTTGGAACTGGCCCGCAAAGTTGCCAAGGAGTACTCGGAGTCCGAGGCTGACGCCGAATGACGGAGGCCCCCGCCGAGGGCCATCACGCGGCACACACCTGGCAGGAGGCCCGGCAGCGGGCGTTCGATTGTGCCGCTCCCATCCCTCCGGCTCCGGTCCCGCTCAGGTCAGCCCTCGGCCGCACCCTCGCTGCCGATGCCCGGGCGGTGCAGGATATGCCGCACTACGCTTCCTCAGCCATGGATGGGTGGGCCGTCAACGGAAGCGGTCCGTGGATCCTGAGTGAACCGGGCCAGAGGCTTGCTCCCCACCAAGCAAGTCCCATTGTGACGGGCGGGCTGATTCCGCCGGGTGCAAAAGCAGTACTTCGCAGCGAGAGCGGCGTCATAACCACCGACGACGACGGCCTTCCGGTCCTTGCGCTGGGCGGAACCGCCAAACCCGGCGAACCCCGCAACGGCCAGCACATCCGTAAAGCCGCAGAAGAGGCGGCGGCGGGGGAGGTCTTGCTTACTGCCGGAACCGTGCTCAACCCGGCCCACATCGCTTTGGCTGCGCTGGCCGGTCTGGACCAGCTGGAGGTCCTCGGCAAGCCGCTGGTCAGGTTTCTGCTGACGGGCTCCGAGGTTGTGGCACAAGGGGTTCCGCTGCCCGGACAAGTGCGTGATACTTTCGGCCCGCAATTGGGCGCCGTGGTGGAGCTCCTTGGTGGCATCGCAGGAGAGCAGCTCAGGGTGGGCGACAACTATGAAGAATGGATTTCCGCACTCCAGGACACCGAACCGGCGCTGGACGAGCTGACAGCGGATGACCCTTACCAGGAAACTGAGCCCCCGGCGGACGTAGTCATCACTACCGGCGGGACCGGTCGGTCCGGGACTGACCACTTCAGGCGGGCCGTGGCTGAACTCGGCGGCCGGCTGTTGATCGACGGCATTGCCATGCGCCCCGGTCATCCTGCCGTGCTGGCTGAACTGCCCGATGGCCGTTTTGTGCTGGGCCTGCCGGGAAATCCACTTGCCGCGATGATGGCGCTGTTAACGGTGGGTGCGCCGTTGCTGGCGGCTTTGGGTCATCGGCAGCTGGACGGGGTAGGTGAAGTTCCTTGCGGCGCCATGATCGACGCGGATCCCGGCCGGACCCGCCTGATGCCGTTCAAGCTGGTGTATGGCCTGGCATCGCCGGCGCAGCACACGGGTCCCGGGATGATGCGGGGCCTGGCCGGCGCGGACGGGGTCATGGTGGTACCGCCCCACGGAGTCCAACTGGGCGAGCTGGTCCCGGCGTTTGCCTTGCCGTGGGGCAAACCGTTGCCCGCGCCCAAGTCCGCGGAAGACAAGCCTCGCAAGGCCCCGGCGCGGCAGGCAAAGAAGACTCCCTCCGGCCCGGTGGACTGGAGCGCGCTGGACGCCTGAGTGCTGGACTCCGGAGCACTGCAGCGAACCAGGTGAGGGTGCTAACAAAGTGCAATGATGGACTTATGAACAGGCATGCTCCCGAACAGGACATCAATGAAGATGACCTGCAAATCCACCCACCCAAACAAGCCGCTGCCGGCCTCAAGGCTGTCACGGTGGCTCTTGAACGCGGTTACGCCCAGGCCGGAGTGGCCCGCACGGTCCGTTCCATGCTCAGGGTCAACCAGCACGACGGCTTCGATTGCCCGGGATGCGCCTGGCCCGAATCCATCACCGGCAGGCGCAGCCCCGCCGAGTTCTGCGAGAACGGCGCCAAGGCGATTGCCGAGGAAAGCACCACCCGCACTGTGGGCGCGGAATTTTGGGCGAAACACTCCCTGGCTGACCTCGAAGACAAGACCGAATACTGGCTGGGGAGCCAGGGAAGGTTGTCCGAGCCCGTGGTCATCAAGCCCGGGGATACACACTATTCGCCCATCAGCTGGACCGAGGCCTTCGCGCTGATCGGCGAGCACATCAACGCCACCACACCGGACAAATGTGTTTTCTACACCTCCGGACGTACGGCCAACGAGACCGCTTTCATGTATCAGTTGTTCGCCCGGAGCCTGGGCACCAACAACCTGCCCGACTGCTCCAACATGTGCCACGAATCCTCCGGCAGCGCACTGAACCCCACCATTGGAATCGGCAAGGGCACGGTCTCGCTGGAGGATATCCACCACGCCGAACTGGTCCTGGTGGTGGGCCAGAACCCGGGAACCAACCATCCCCGGATGCTGTCCGCACTGCGGGATTGCAAGAACAACGGCGGGAAGATCATCGCCGTAAACCCGCTTCCCGAGGCGGGCCTGCTGAACTTCAAGGACCCGCAGTCCCTCAACGGCGTCATTGGCGGCGGCACCACCATCGCGGACGAATTCCTGCAGATCAAGGTCGGTGGCGACCTCGCGCTGTTCCAGGCACTGGGCCACCTGCTCCTGGAAGAAGAGCAGCGCAACCCGGGCACCGTCGTCGACCATTCCTTTATTGAGGGGCAGACCGAAGGTTTCGCCGCGTACAAGGAAGCACGTTCAGTCCTGGACTGGGAAGAGACCGGGCGCGCCACTGGCCTGACGCGTGCAGAGATCACCAAGGCCGCGGAAATGATGGCCGCATCCAAGGCCACCATCATCTGTTGGGCCCTTGGACTGACCCAGCAGCCACACTCGGTGGATACCTTGCGCGAGATCATTAATCTGCTGCTGCTCCAAGGGAACTTCGGCAAGCGCGGTGCCGGAGCCTGCCCCGTCCGCGGGCACTCAAATGTGCAGGGCGACCGCACGATGGGGATCTGGGAGAAACCCAAGGAGCCGTTCCTGGCTGCGTTGGACAAGGAGTTCGGCTTCCGCATGCCGCGAGACCACGGCTATGACTCCGTGGAGACCCAACACGCCCTGGAGAAGGGCGAAGTGGATGTTTTCGTCTCCATGGGTGGGAATTTCGCTGCGGCCGGCTCGGACACGGCAGCTTTGGAAGAAGGGTTGAAGAGGGCAGGGCTGACGGTCCACATCTCCACCAAACCCAACCGTGCCCACGTGGTCCACGGCAAGACCTCCCTGATCCTGCCCACCCTGGGCCGGACGGACACCGACGACAAACACCCTAAAGGCAAGCAGTTCCTGTCCGTGGAAGACTCCATGTCCGTCATCCACAAGACGCAGGGGAGGCTGGAGCCGGTCTCTGAGCACCTCCTGAGTGAGCCTGTGATCGTAGCCCGGATGGCGCAAGCCACCCTGGGTGATGACCACAGCGTGGACTGGCGGTCCATGGCCGAGGACTACGACGTGATCCGGGACCACATCTCCAGGGTCATTCCCGGTTTTGAGGACTTCAACGCCCGGGTTCGGACCAAGAACGGCTTCGTGCTGCCCAACCCGCCCCGGGACACGCGGACCTTCGCCACGGACATCGGCAAAGGACGTTTCTCCGTGCGGCCACTTGAGTACCTCGAAGCGCCGCCGGGCCACTTGATCCTCCAGACCGTCCGCAGCCACGACCAGTACAACACCACGTTCTACGGTTTGGATGACCGGTATCGCGGCGTTTCGGAGGGGCGGCGGGTCATCCTGGTCCACCCGGATGACCTGAAGGAGCTGGGCTTCGAAGACCGGGACCTGGTGGATGTCATCTCCACCTTCGCGGGAACGGAACGGCGGGCCGACAAGTTCCGGCTCATCGGATACCCCACGGCCAAGGGCTGTGCCGCTGCGTACTTCCCGGAGGCCAACGCCCTGGTCCACCGCGAACTGGTGGCCAGGGAATCCAACACCCCCGGCTATAAGGCCATGACGGTTCACTTCGTCAAGCATGTGGAGAACGGAGCCTGATATGGGACGCGTGACCCAGCGCCGCAAGGTGCATAAGTTTGTCCTGGACGGCTCACCGCAGGCGCTGGAGCATCCTGTCCGATACAAGGAAGATGTACTGGCCGTGGAGGAGCCCCTGGAGATCCGCTTGGGGGAGATGTCCTTCTCCGTGACCATGCGGACCCCCGGGGACGACTTCGACCTCGTGGCCGGATTCCTCGTCTCGGAAGGGATCATCTGGGAGCCGGCCCAACTGATCTCTGAACGATTCTGCGCGGGGGAGAACGAAGACGGTGTGCAGACCTTCAACGTGGTGGACGCCCAACTCCGGCCTGACGTGGTGCGGCCCGATACCGGCCGGAACGTCTACACCTCCAGTTCCTGTGGAATCTGCGGGACGGACTCCATCGAAGCTGTCCGCAAGTCCTCCCATCACAGTCCGCGCGAGGACAACGTCACGGTGCCGGTCCGCGCCTTGGCCGCCCTTCCGGACCGTCTCCGGGAGGCGCAAGCGGTCTTTGACAAAACGGGCGGTGTGCACGCTGCCGGACTCTTCCGGATTCACGACGACGGAACCACCGAGCTGCTCTGCCTGCGCGAAGATGTTGGCAGGCACAACGCGGTGGACAAGGTAGTGGGCTGGGCTTTGCGGGCGGGCATGCTGCCGCTGAGAGGGACAGTCCTCCAGGTCTCCGGCAGGGCGTCCTTTGAATTGGTCCAGAAGGCTGCCATGGCGGGTATTCCAGTACTCTCCGCGGTCAGCGCACCGTCAAGCCTCGCAGCTGAACTCGCAGAAGAAACGGGGATTACGCTGGCAGGGTTCAGCCGGGGGCATAGTCTCAATGTCTATGCCGGCCGGGACAGAATCCTCGCAGAACCGGCCCCGGCAGATGCGCTGCCCGTAGGGGATAGCCGTCAATCACTTGGCTATTAGGCTGGAACAAAGTAGATTTTATCCATCGATTGGAAGCGCGGCGAGCCCAGAATCGCCGTCTGAACCTGCACGCCTGGTGCGTGTACCAAGCGTGAAATCCAGCTAAAGCCCAAAGGGGAATTAATTGCACGACGACCGCCGGATCACTGAACAGCGCCTCGATCGATTCGTTCGGGAACGCATTCTTCCGGCCATTTACGGGAGAGCCTTACCGCTGCAGCTCAGCAGCTGGGATGTTCCCGGCGAGCCCGTGCCGGCGGCAGAGGCTGTGCGCCAGCTCTTCACCCCGCAGGAGCACGGCGCCCCGTGGGGAAAGGCCTGGAGCACCAAGTGGCTCCACCTGCAGGGTGAAGTCCCGCAGGACTGGGGTATGACTGAATCCACGTCGGTGGAAATCATCGTGGACCTCGGCTTCAACAGCGACGTCCCCGGGTTCCAGTGCGAAGGCACCGCCTGGCGCGCCGACGGCAGCATCATCAAGGCGATCTCGCCCCGGAACTATCACGTCCCCGTCAAACTGCTTGGCGGCGGACACTCCGTGGATTTTTATGTTGAAGCTGCGGCGAACCCGGACGTTGCCCAGGGGTGGTCCTTTGCTCCCACTCCGCTGGGAGACAAAGCGACGTCCGGCGACGAGCCCCGCTACCGCCTGGGCCGCATCGCCATGGCAGAGCTGAACGAGACGGTGTGGGAACTCAACCAGGACATCTGGACACTGAGCGGACTCATGCATGAACTTCCCATGGAACTTCCCCGCCGCCATGAAATCCTGCGGGCGCTGGAACGGATGCTGGACATCATGGACCCGGACGACGTCGCTGGAACTGCTGCGGCCGGTCGCGAAGCGTTGAAGGAAGTGCTGGGCCGGCCCGCTTATGCTTCCGCCCACCAGCTCCTGGCTACGGGCCATGCCCACATCGACTCCGCATGGTTGTGGCCTGTCCGCGAGACCATCCGTAAATGTGCCCGGACGTTCTCCAACGTGGTGGCACTCATGGACGAGGATCCTGACTTTGTGTTCTCCTGCTCCTCGGCCCAGCAGATGGCGTGGATCAAGGAGTACTTCCCTGAGCTCTTTGTCCGGATCCGGGAGAAGGTCAAGGCCGGTCAGTTCATCCCCGTGGGCGGCATGTGGGTGGAATCGGATACCAACATGCCCGGAGGCGAGGCCATGGCCCGCCAGTTTGTGGAGGGCAAGAGCTTCTTCCTGAAGGAATTCGACGTCGAATGCCAGGAGGCCTGGCTGCCGGACTCCTTCGGCTACTCCGGTGCCATCCCGCAGATCGTGAAGGAGGCCGGTTCCCGTTGGTTCCTTACACAGAAGATTTCCTGGAACAAGGTCAACCGGATGCCGCACCATACCTTCACCTGGGAGGGCATTGACGGAACCCGGCTGTTCACGCATTTCCCGCCGGTGGATACGTACAACGCTGAACTGCACGGCCGCGAACTGGCCCACGCGGAACGCAACTACCGCGAACACGGCCGCGGAACCATGTCACTGGTGCCGTTCGGTTATGGCGACGGCGGTGGCGGACCCACGCGTGAAATGGTGGCCGCCGCGCACCGCACTGCAGACCTTGAAGGTTCGCCGAAGGTCCGGATGGGCACTGCCAAGGACTTCTTCACCAAGGCCGAGGCGGAGTACACCAACCTTCCGGTCTGGGTGGGCGAGATGTACCTGGAAATGCACCGCGGAACTTACACCAGCCAAGCCAAGACCAAGCGTGGCAACCGCCGAAGCGAACACCTGCTGCGCGAGGCCGAGCTGTGGTGCTCCACCGCCGCCGTCCGTCTCGGTGCGGACTACACATATCCCCAGGCCGAGCTGAAGCGGCTCTGGCAACTGGTGCTCCTGCAGCAGTTCCACGACATCCTGCCGGGCAGCTCCATCGCCTGGGTCCACCAGGACGCCGAGCGCAACTATGAGGCCATTTCCCGTGACCTTGAGGCCATCATCAGCCATGCCGCCCAGGCTCTGGTGGGGACCGGCAGCACGAGCTTCCTGCTCAACGCAGCCCCGCATCCGCGCAGCGGCGTGCCGGCTCTGACAATAGCCGAAGCCGATGGACCCGGCGACGATGTCCAGGTGGAGGAATACGGCGGCGGCTTCGTGCTGGACAACGGCATCATCCGTGCGGTTCTGGACGGCAACGGCCTGCTCACCTCCTTGGTGGACCATGCCGGCGGCCGCGACGCCATAGCCCCCGGGCAGTCCGGCAACCTGCTGGAGCTGTTCCGGGATACCCCCAATGAATGGGACGCGTGGGACATCGAAGAGTTCTATCGCCGGAACGTCACCCAGCTGACCCAAGCGGACACCATCGACCTCGAGCGCACGCCGCGTGGCGCCGTCGTGGTGGTCCAACGGAAGGTGGGCGCCTCCACCATCACCCAGCGCATCACGCTCGAGGCCGGTGCCAAGTCCCTGGGGATCGCTACCACGGTGGACTGGCAGGAACGCGAAAAGATGCTGAAGATCGCCTTCCCGCTGGACGTCAGGGCGGATCGTTCGGCGTCCGAGACACAGTTCGGCCACGTCTTCCGGCCGACCCACACCAACACGTCCTGGGAAGCCGCCAAGTTCGAAATTTGCGCGCACCGCTGGATCCACGTCGCAGAACCAGGCTATGGAGTTGCCGTCAGCAACTCCTCCAGCTACGGACACGATGTCACCAGGGCGGTCCGCACCGATGGCGGAACGACGACGACGGTCCGCACCTCGCTGCTGCGCTCGGCCCGGTTCCCGGACCCTGAAGCCGACAGGGGAGAACACACCTTGGAGGTTTCCATCCGGCCCGGCGCTGAAATCGCCGATGCCGTGGAAGAGGGCTACCGCACCAACCTGAAGCCACGGTTCGTGACCGGTGGGCACCCCGTGGAGCCGCTGGTTTCGGTCTCGAACCCGGCCATTGTGGTGGAAGCCGTGAAGCTGGCCGAGGACGGATCCGGCGACGTGATCGTCCGGCTCTACGAATCGCTGGGGGAGCGCTCAGCTGCCACGGTACGGCCCGGATTTGAGGTAGTTGGTGCCACTGCCACCGACCTGCTGGAACGCGTTGCAGAGGCGCCTGGAGTGACGGTGGGGGAACGCTCGGAGGTGGAGCTGGTGCTTCGGCCGTTCCAACTGGTGACCCTGCGCTTCACACGCTGACCCGGAATACAGTAGAACGCCGGCGGCCTTGCACGGGAAATCGTGCAAGGCCGCCGGCGTTTGTGGTGGTGGCGCGGTGGGTTATTCGACCAATTCGACGTCCACTGCATCCTTCAGAATCTGAACCCGCAAGGGGATCACGGCGTCGTAGCTCTTGATTTCGTCGGCGATCCTCTTTGAGAAGACTTCCTCCACCAAGACGGGCATGTCCTTGACGCCGGACAGGTACCGTTTGGCGGCAAAATCGAACTCCGAGCGGTTGTACCTGATCCTTGCGTTGAGGACCTTCAGTTCGTCGGCAATCTTCAGGAATTCCTCGTCGGAGGCGTTGCGTGCGGTGGCATCATCGGTCTTTTGGACCATTTGATCCTTGAGCCGGACGAATTCGTTGTAGTTCTCTTCCGATTTCGCCGTGATCTCCGCGTTGGATTCGAGCTGCGCGACGCTGTTGTCAAAGGTGCGGGCAAATTCGACATAGGCCACATTCTTTGATTGCTTGAGTTGGTTCGCAGCTTCCCTGCAAGGGGCCGCGGCCTGGCTGAGCAAGGTTTGGCGTTCCCTCAAGGTTGAGGCCTTGGAACCGACGAACAAACCGTTGCATCCTGCGCCGTCAGCCCGGAAAAGGCCTTCAAACTCCGGGTAGGACTCCACCAGGCCTTCCATATGGTCAACGAAGCCACCGTACGAGCCGCCAAGTTGCCCGACGGCGATGCCGACCCCGTCTTCCTTCGATGAGTGGGCATCCTGGACGTTCTTCAGTGCTGTCCGGGCAGCCTCCGCCGCGCGTTGGAACTCCTCGCGCTCCGTGGAGGAATTCTTCTCAGCTTCCTCCTGCGAAGCCGGGGCATTCCGCGCCTTCTTGTACGCCGCGAGATACGCATTGGCCGCAGGCTGAAGCTTGCTCCGGGCGTCCACCAGGGCGGAGACATGCTGGTCCTTCAGCGTCTGCAGGCTTTCCTTGCGTTGTTGGCCGGAGATTTGGGTCACCGCCACGACAGCCGCTGCGGCCACCAGCAGCAGGACAACGACACTGGAGACCAGGATGAGGGCCAGCTTGCGCTTCTTGGGCGCCGGCTGCTGTGCGGGGTCCGGTTGAGGCGTGGGTCCGGGTTCGATCGTCATGGCCTATTCCCCGTCCTTGCCTGAAGCATCAAACTGGTCCGTGCGTTTCCTGAGGGCACTTTCAAAGGCCTTGTTGGACTCGTTGGCATTGTTGATGAGCTGGGTGTATTTCTCTTTCGCGGTGCCCTCATACTTCGTTTCGGCGGTTTTGAGGGCGTCGTTGATCTCCAGCATGGCGAGTCCGGCCAGCGTGCGTTTGGCGGTGCGTTCGAAGTCGTCCTTGGCATCCAGGACTTCCTGCTGTTTGTCCCGCTGTCCGCGGATAATGCCTTCAACTGATGTCAGCAGTTCGGTGGTATCGGCATCGGTGCCGTCTTTGGCCGCGCCAACGGCGGTAAGGCAGGCGTCAGCGCCCTTGACGTAGTCTTCGGAATACGTCTCGCTGCCAACGTTCAGGGACGAATGCAGCGGAGCGCATGGCCCACCGACGGACTGGGTGACCTTGGCGGTGTTGACCGCCAATTGGTCGTTGTAGGCGATGACGGCCCCGTAGTTTTCCTTGAAACGATTGTAGGCCTCGCTGATTTCCTGCTCCTGCACCGCTGGTGATGAACCCATCCGGTCAAGGCGATCCCGGTTTATCCCGGACTCGCGTTTCAGGAGGTCACCATCCTGGCTGAGGACAGTGTCCTGTGCCTCTTGCCCGGCAGTTTCGGACATCACGTTCGTCAGCCGGACCGAAAAGCGGGTGACCAGTGGATCGTAGAGGTTCATCGAGTTGTCCAGAATGGCGCGTTCCTTGTCCAAGCGGACAAGATCTGCGCGCTGAACGCCTGTCGGGCGGGAAAGGACAAACCATGTGCCAAGCCCTCCAGCCACAACGGCGGCGGCAACAATTGCGGCAATGATGACGGCACGCCGGGACTTCCTGCGCCCCGGTTCGGCTTCTGTATCCAAAGTCTTTTCCCCCATTTTCCTTGAGTCTCCTAGACGTCGTGCTGGAGCCGTTTCACAAAAAGCTTGGTCCGTTCCTGCGTGGGCGCACGCAGGACCTCGGCAGCAGGACCTCGTTCCACCACCACACCGCCGTCCATGAAGATGACCTCGTCCGCTACGTGTTGGGCGAAGGCGAGCTCGTGGGTCACGATCACCATGGTCCAGCCTTCCTCGGCGAGTTCCTTGATAACACCCAGGACTTCCCCCACCAGTTCCGGGTCCAACGCAGAGGTCGGTTCGTCGAACAGCAACAGTTGGGGCTTAAGCGCCAGCGCCCTGACGATGCCTACACGTTGCTGCTGGCCACCGGAGAGTTCAAAAGGGTAGGCGTCGCGTTTATCTGCCAGGCCCACGCGTTCCAAGAGCCGTTCTGCCTCCGCGATGGCCTCGGCCCGTGGCCTCTTCTGGACCTGGATGGGGCCCTCGGTGATGTTCTTCAGGACCGTCATGTGCGGGAACAGGTTGTAGTGCTGGAAGACCATGGCGCTGCGGTCACGCAAGGCGGCAAGATCCTTCTTGCCAACCTTCGCGCCGAAGTCGATGGCGAGTTCACCTCCGCCGTCGGTGTCCCCGAAGGTGACCGTGCCGCCGTCGGGAATTTCAAGGCCGTTAAGCGACCGCAGGACGGTGGTCTTCCCGGATCCCGATGGCCCGATCAGGGCCACCACCTGGCCGCGGCGGATATCGACATCGATGTCGCGCAGCACCACGTTGCTGCCGAATGCCTTGGCGAGGCTGCGGGCCTTCAGGACTGATGTGGAGTGTGGTTCGTTAGTGGGCGACATAGCGGTCCAATCTCCTTTCCACGGCGGACTGCCCCGTGGAAAGGACCAGGCAAATGACCCAGTAGACCAGGGCCGCCTGCAGGTACAGGGTCATGAACTCCTGGCTGAAAGCAGCGATCTGCTGGGCATTGCGGAAGAGTTCGGTGACCAGGATCAGCGACGCGAGGGAGGTGTCTTTCACCAGCGAAATGAAGGTGTTGGACAAAGGCGGTACTGACACCCTGGCAGCTTGGGGGAGGATGATGCGCACCAGCGTCTGCGGCCTGGACATGCCGATGGTGTGGCCTGCTTCCCATTGGCCCTTGGGCACGGACAAAATGGCTGCCCGGATGATTTCGGCGGCGTAACCGCCCACGTTCAACGAGAACGCGATGATGGCACTCGGCCAGGGATCAAGCCGGATGCCAATGCTGGGGAGGCCGAAGAAGATCACGAAGAGTTGCACCAGCAGGGGAGTGCCGCGGATGACCGATACGTAGAACCGGCCGATTCCGGACAGCAGCCAGTTGGGGCTCAGCCGCAACAGGGCAACAACCAACGCCAGAACCAGCCCGAAGGCGAATGAAGCGAGCGTCAGGGGAATGGTGCCCGTCACGGCGCCTGTGATGATCGGCCCGAAGGAACTCCAGATGAGGTCCCAGTTCATCTATTTGGTGACGTCCGCGCCGAAGTACTTTTCGGAGATCTTTGCCATGGTTCCATCTGCCTGGAGGTCGGCCAAGGCCTTGTCCACGGCCGCCGTGAGTTCCGTTGAACCCTTGCGGAAGACGAACGCGCTTTCGGTCTTCTCGGGCGCTTCGGCCGCGACCTTCAGACCGGAGTCAGGGGTGTTCTTGGCGTAGTCGAGGTACGTGAGTTTGTCATTCACGGTCGCGTCCACGCGGCCCTGCTGGACCAGCGTGGCGGACTGTGCCCACCCTTCCACTGCCTGCACATTGGCGCCGGCTTCCACGGCCATTTTGTAGAAGTTGCTGGTCAGCGACTGGGCGGTGGTCTTGCCTTTGAGGTCCGCGAAACTGTTGATGCCGGTGTTGTCCGACTTGGTCACCACGACGCCTGTGGAGATGGTGTACGGAGTGGAGAACTCGTACTTGGCCTTGCGTTCGTCGTTGATGGAAATCTGGTTGGCGATGGTGTCGAAGCGTTTGGAGTCCAAGCCGGCAAAGATGCCATCAAACTGTGTCTCCTGGAACGTTGCCTTCACGCCGAGCTTTCCGGCCACAGCCTGTGCGATCTCGACATCGAAACCTGTGAGGTCCCCGGCGCCCTCTGCATGGAAGCTGAAGGGGCGGTAGGTGCCCTCGGTGGCGATAACCAACTCACCCTTGGACTTGACGTCCGAAAGGGAGGTGTCTCCGCCTGACTGAGCGGGAGTTGAACCCCCACCGCACGCTGTGAGCGCTAGGGCGGCCGAGGCCAGAGTGGCGGCAATGACGGAGCGGCGGGTGCGAAGGCTGTTCATGGAGCCATCTTAGCCACCGTAAGGAGCCTTGCTGGGAGCGGGACCGCTGATGCCCGCACCAAGGGCGTTAAAAAGGCTGAGTGGGGGCGGTCCCCAACAGCCCGCCACCACTCATCCCCCCAATTGTGATCGCATGGGCGCCACATCCACCGGAAACCCGTTCTCTGATTCCGGTGTCAGGCTGCAAACCGTGTTCACACATTCATGATTGTGCCACGATCTAATGCTTTTGTGAAAGTCTTACGCTGCGAGACGTTGTTTTCTTCGCGAATAGGCCTTGGAGAACCAGATTCCGGCCAGGCCAATGCACGTGGACATGGCTGCCGAGTAGTTGATGAGGACCCTTAGCCATGCCTCGGAAAAGGGGATCAACGGGAAAAGTTGGGACAGCAGGAGCAGGCTCAATCCCAGGAGCAGCAACGCCGAAGCTACCCGGAGCAGCACAGGGGCCGCGCTCACCACGGTCCGCCAGATCGCGGGCACCAGGCAGGCCGCTACGAATCCCGGGTAGAAGCGCCCCATGAACGCATAGGCCTCCAGGGACGGCCCCCAGGTCAGTCCGCTCATGCCCGCTGAGGACCCTCGCGTGTCCGTGATGACGAAGAAGTAGACGGTAAGGATTGCCACGATGGCCCCGACACAAAGACCAACGGGACCTCGGATGGCACGGACGGCAGAGGGCGAACCGAACGCGGTGGCGATCTTGATGCCCATGAGGAAGAACGTGGCATACAGGAGGAAGCGCAGGATCAGGTTCCCGACGTTTATTCCGCCAAGCCAGCCGTCAAGGACCAGGTAGGGCGCTTCGATGCTGATGAAAATGCTCAACGAGATCAGGGAGAAGATGTAGAACACCACACGGTTCTCGCCCCGCAATGCGCTGGGGATCCGTGCGACCGTGACAGCCAGACATACAACCAGCGTCACCCATGGCAGGACAGCCGTCATCCTAGGTTCTCCCAAATTCTTTCGGTACGTTCGTGGTCTTGTTCCTGGCGCTTCAAAGTCTTGCCCAGTGCCAGGAGCCGTTCGCCGGCCAGGGTAACCAGCGAGCTTTGGGTCATTCGGTCCAGGGCTTCCCGGCGGGCATTCGGTGGCCACCCGGCCTCGGCCTCAGTGATCAGCCCGCCAGCTACCAGTCCTCCGGCGGGTCCGACGCCGGCAGCCCGGGAAGTGGCGATGGCCAGTTCCGGCGGCAGCCTGTTGGCCGTCAGATGGGCCGAGAAGTTCTGCGGCGCAATCCCGGTGGCTTCGCTGACGCGGTGCCGCAACTCGCCGTCGTCGATCGCGTCTACCCAGTTCCGCACCGACGTAGGGTGCGGAGGTTCGGAAAGCAGGGCCGCAGGGGCAGCGCTTGGCTCGCTGCGTTCCACCACTGCCCGCAGCAGATCGATCGTGGCGACCTGGCTGACCAGTTCACAGGGCGTCGGGGGCACCGGGCCACCCCTGAGGTCGGCGTAAAGGTCAAACGTCGACAGGGCCTGCACCGGATCCACCTGGAATCCGCGGCTGATGCTCACCAGCGTGGACTCGGCAACCTTTCCGCGGACCAGTTGCTGGGCCAGCGTTGTCCGTTTGATGCCGGCGATCCTGCAGACATCAGCCGTGCTGGCATCGGGCGCGACGCCGTGAAGCCAGCGCTGGAACGCCTTGGACGGTAAGGGCATGGGGAACTTTCCGGGACGGGTCGCGGGGGAGGGTATGAGAAAGCCGCACGTGGGAGTACGAAACGATTTTACGCCGACGCCACATTGAATTATGCTTGATGCTTGAACCCGTTGGTCCGTACACCCCCCAAGTCCGGACCAACGGGTTTTTCCATGCCTGCGGGAATCGCGGCCTGAGTTCCTGCGTTTCCCTGCTGGAGGATAGACACATGACAGCAACCTTGGTGGCCAAGGATCTTGCCGGTGGCCACGGCCATCGCACCCTTTTTTCCGACCTTTCCCTGACCGTTGCGCCCGGCGACGTTGTGGGCGTCGTGGGGGCGAACGGCGCCGGAAAGTCCACGCTGCTTCGCATCCTGGCCGGCGTGGACCAGTCGCAAGCGGGCAGCGTCAGCCTGGCGCCGTCGGACGCGTTTGTGGGCTGGCTGCCCCAGGAGCACGAGCGCACTGCGGGGGAGACCATCGCTGCCTACATTGCGCGCCGGACGGGGTGCGCCCAGGCCACTGTGGAGATGGAAACAACTGCCGAGGCCCTCGGCTCCGGGGCTCCGGGGTCCGATGACGCGTACTCCTTGGCCTTCGACCGCTGGATGGCCTCCGGGGCAGCGGACCTTGAGGACCGCATTCCGGCTGTGCTGTCCGATCTCGGTCTGGAACTTGGCGCCGACGCCCTCATGACAGGGCTCTCCGGTGGGCAGGCAGCACGCGTGGCTTTGGCCGCGCTGCTGCTCAGCCGCTTCGATGTCGTCCTCCTGGACGAACCCACCAACGATCTCGACCTTGACGGCCTTGCCCGTCTTGAAGCTTTTGTTCAGGGCCTGCGGGGCGGCGCTGTCCTGGTGTCCCACGACCGCGAATTCCTGGCCCGCTGCGTCACCACTGTGGTGGAGTTGGACCTCGCGCAGAACTCCGTGGCCGTGTATGACGGCGGCTACGAGGCGTTCCTCGAAGAGCGCGCCGTGGCCAAGCGCCACGCCCGTGAACGCTACGACGAATTCGCCAACACCAAAGCAGACCTCATTTCCCGTGCGCGCACCCAGCGCGAATGGAGTTCCCAGGGCGTCCGGAACGCCATGAAAAAGAACCCGGACAACGACAAGATCCGTCGCGCCGCAAGCAGTGAGTCGTCCGAGAAGCAGGCCCAGAAGGTCCGGCAGATGGAGTCGCGCATTGCCCGCCTCACCGAGGTGGAGGAGCCGCGCAAGGAGTGGCAGCTGCAGTTCAGCATCGGCCAGGCACCCCGTTCAAGTGCCGTCGTCGCCACCTTGCGTGACGTCGTCGCGCGCCAAGGTGACTTCACGTTGGGACCGGTGAACCTCCAACTCAACGGCGGCGAACGCATCGGCATCACAGGACCCAACGGCGCCGGTAAATCGACACTGCTGCGCCTGTTGCTTGGAACGCAGGAACCGGACGACGGCGATGCCTCCATGGGTGCCTCCGTCGCCGTCGGCGAGATTGACCAAGCACGTGGACTGCTCGACGGCGGGCAGCCGCTTGGCGACGCCGTCGAAGCCGTGCTGGTGGACT
Organism: Arthrobacter sp. D5-1; assembly: GCF_017357425.1. Classification (NCBI taxonomy): domain Bacteria; kingdom Bacillati; phylum Actinomycetota; class Actinomycetes; order Micrococcales; family Micrococcaceae; genus Arthrobacter; species Arthrobacter sp. D5-1. Next base: position 1,244,028 of record NZ_CP014571.1, read on the forward strand.
GGAACAGCGCCGATGTCCGGACGCTCCTGGCCAAGTTCGGGCTGAAGGCCGACCACACCTCGCGCACGGTGGATTCGTTGTCCCCAGGGGAGCGGACACGTGCGGCCCTTGCGCTGCTGCAGGCCCGTGGCGTGAACCTGCTGGTACTGGACGAGCCCACCAACCACCTGGACCTCCCGGCGATCGAGCAACTCGAAGAGGCGCTGGAACACTACGAGGGCGCACTCCTCCTGGTCACCCACGATCGCCGGCTGCTGGAAAACGTGCGCCTCGATTCACGCTGGCACCTCAACAACGGACAGGTCCAGGAACTGCACCACACCCCCAGCCAGGAGAAGCAACCATGAGCATGGACCGCGTGGCCTGGAGCTCGCTGTACAACATCACCACTGCCAAGAGCGGATCCAAGCCGTTCTCCAAGGAAACCCTGAAGCGGGTCATGGCCTTCGCCGCACCGCACAAGGGCAAGCTCATCGCCTTCGTGATCGCTTCCATCGCAGGTGCTTTCCTGGCTGTCGCCACGCCCGTGCTGGCAGGCCAGGTGGTTGATGCCATCATCGCCAACGCCGGGGTGGGGACGGTCATTTGGCTTGCGGTCCTGATCGCCATCGTCGCCGTAGGTGAAGCCGGTGTGGGGCTGGTGACCCGCTGGCTGTCCTCCATCATTGGCGAGGGCGTCATTGTGGACCTCCGCACCCGCGTGTTCGACCACGTTCAGCGCATGCCTATCGCCTTCTTTACGAGAACCCGGACGGGCGCGCTGGTCAGCCGCCTCAACAACGATGTCATCGGGGCGCAGTCCGCCTTCGCCGGCACGCTGTCCGGCGTCGTCAGCAACGTGGTGGCTTTGGTCCTGACCCTGGTGGTCATGTTGAACACCTCCTGGCTGGTCACTGTGCTGGCCATGGTGTTGCTGCCGATCTTCCTGATCCCGGCCCGGCGCATGGGCTCCAAACTGGCCGACCTCCGCCGTGAAGCTGCCGCGCACAACGCCGCCATGGGCACACAAATGACCGAAAGGTTCTCTGCCCCGGGCGCCACGTTGGTGAAGTTGTTCGGCCGCCCGGATGAAGAGTCCCGTGAATTTGCTGAGCGGGCAGGCCGGGTCCGGGACATCGGAATCCGGACCGCCATGCTCCAGTTCACGTTTGTCACGGCCCTGACGCTGGTATCGGCGCTCGCCTTGGCCCTGGTCTATGGGCTGGGCGGTTGGCTGGCGCTCGGCGGGCAGCTTGCCCCGGGCGATGTTGTGGTCCTGGCGCTCCTTCTCACCCGGCTTTACGCCCCACTGACAGCCCTGTCCAATGCCCGGGTGGAAATCATGAGCGCATTGGTCAGTTTCGAGCGGGTCTTTGAAATCCTTGACCTGAAGCCGCTGATCACTCAGAAGCCCGACGCAGTGGCTGTTCCGACCGGGCCGGTTGCTGTGGAATTCGACGACGTCCGGTTCTCCTACCCCTCCGCCGAAAAGGTATCGCTGGCTTCCCTGGAGGACGTTGCCACCTTGGATACCCGCGGCGGGGAGGAAGTCCTGCACGGGGTCAGCTTCCGGGTTGAACCCGGACAGACCGTAGCCCTGGTGGGTTCCTCGGGCGCCGGCAAGTCCACCGTGGCCCAACTGCTCTCACGCTTGTACGACGTCGACTCCGGCGCGGTGCGCCTGGGCGGACAACAGCCAGGAGCCGGTGTGGACGTTCGCGACCTCAGTTTCGATTCCCTCCGGGACACCATGGGCATGGTGACCCAGGACGGGCACCTGTTCCACGAAACCATCGCCTCCAACCTGCGCCTCGCCCGGCCCGATGCCACCGAAGAGGACATGTGGGATGTGCTCCGGCGGGCACGCCTGGAGCCGATGATCCGGTCCTTGCCCGATGGCCTCGAAACCGTGGTGGGAGAGCGCGGCTACCGGCTGTCCGGCGGCGAACGCCAACGGCTCACCATTGCCCGCCTGCTCATCAAGCAGCCCCGCGTAGTGATTCTCGATGAAGCCACAGCAGCGCTGGACTCCACCAACGAAGCCGCCGTCCAGGCGGCCCTGGGTGAGGCACTCGAGGGGCGTACCGCCGTCGTGATTGCGCACCGGTTGTCCACCATCCGTGCGGCCGACGCCATTCTGGTGGTGGAAGACGGCAGGATCGTGGAGCGTGGCACGCACACCGAACTGCTGGCCGCGGACGGACGTTACGCCGAGCTGTACCAAACGCAGTTCGCTGAGGCCACGGCGGTGGCGCAGGAAGCTGTCCCGGAGCTGTAGGGCTTTTTACGTGAGCAGCGGGATGATGTGATCCGTCAGCAGCGGCGCCAGATCGCTGGGCAAAGGTCCGTTGAGGTCCAGCCAGCGGATCTCGGCGATCTCCGCTGAGGGGTGCGCTTCCCAGGTTCCAGGGGCTGTGAAAACGGTGGCCTCGATGGTGGTCGCCGCTTCGTTGGCAGCGACCGCAAGCCAGACGCCCAGCGGCTGGAGCAAGTGCGGTGCTACCTCGATGCCCACTTCTTCATGCAGTTCCCGCGACGCTGCTTCAGCTGCCGTTTCGCCGGGCTCCGGCTTACCGCCAGGATGCATGAACTTGTTTGTGCCACGCTTCCGGACGGTCAACAGTTGGCCATCCTGGTTGTAGACGCAGACGGCGCTCACCACGATCAGGTCTGGTCCGGTCACACTGGCCTCCCGGCATCGAGGCGGACCAGATGCGATTCCAACAGGAGATCCTTCGCCGGTCCATGGACATCCCACGTGAAGCTGAACGAATCCGGGCCCCGGTAGATGTAGTTGACGCGGTAATCGTCGGGATCGCACCAGTGCTTGTCCTGATGTCCCTGCTCAGAGAAGCTCATGACGTGGAATGGCCTGCCGTCGGGAAAGAACACGTCCATCGAATCCGCTGTGGCGCCTGGTTTGAGGAAATATTCGCGGAAAGCCGGGCCGGAATGCGAAGGCCAGTGCATGGTTCCGTCTTCGCGGTAGTCCAGTCCGCCGTCGGGATTCAAGGAATAGCGCACGACGCCGGTAAAGGTACCGTTGGTGCCTGAGGCGCGGTCCAGGAGGGTTCGCTCCACACTCCAGCTGCCGGCCAGGTAGGCCTGCAAGTCCTGGGTGGGTTGCTGGTGATTCAAGTGCCCTCGATTGGAATCGAACCAACGACACCGGCTTTAGGAGAGCCGTGCTCTATCCACTGAGCTACGAGGGCCTGTATGTCCATGGCTCTGAATCCCACTGCTGGAGCTCAGGGGCCCGGACACGACTACAAGCATACAAGCTGCCGGGGCGCTGCCCGAACACCGCTAGGCTGGCGAGCATGACAGGGCCTTCCACTGCACCGGCGCAGGCCGGATCGTTCTTTCCCGACCTCCGTAACATCCGGGCCAACATCGGCGGGTGGGCGCAGCTGAGCGTCGTCCAGTACTTCGTGGCCGAGGCTGCCGTGATCCAGGCGTGGGCGGGTCCCGAGCCCTACAGCCGGGCCACCGGATACATCAGCGACCTCGGAGCAGTGTCCTGCGGTGTGTACGAGGACCGGGCCGTGTGCTCGCCGTTGCATGTGCTGATGAATGCCTCGTTCGTGGTGCAGGGACTGGCCCTGGTGCTGGGTGCGTTGTTCCTGACCGCGGGGCTTCTGTGCGTCGCGGCAAAGCCGGGTGTGGCGGCCCGCCGATTCCGGTCCGTTGCGGGTGGGGCCGGAGTTGGTAGGACTGGGGCGGGTGGCGCTGGGTCCGTTCCGGCCCGCGTGCTGACCGTGCCGTGGATCCTGGCTGTGGCCATCCGTGTCCTCACCGGAGTGGCCGGCGTCGGAACCGTCATTGTCGGCCTGGTGCCCGAAGACCTCGGCTCGCCCTGGCATTTTGCGGGTGCACTGATGTTCTTCATCGGTGGTGGTTTCGCGCTGCTGCTGTTGGGCATCCTGTGGTTCCGGCAGACACCGATGAGCTGGTTCCTTGGGGCGTGCGGCCTGATCTGTATCGGTGCGCTTATTATCGGCGGGCTCACCGGGATGGAGGTGCCCTTGCCCGGGCTCTTGGAACGGTTCATGGGGTATCCGGTGACCATAGGGCTGGCTGCCGCCGGTTTGGTCATCGCGCAGCGGGTGCACACGGAACGGAAAGCGGCACGGTTGCGGTAACCAGGGATGCGCCGGGCGCGGACCAAGCACCGGCGGATTGTCAGGAGGGCTGTGCGCTCTTCCGTCCCAGGAAGACAGCCAGCACGCCGCACCCGAGGCTGACCAGGAACAGTACCCACGACGCGATGGTGAGGCCGGAAGCCAAAGCCACCGATCCGGCGTCGGGCGCGTCCGAAGCCAGCATCGAATCGATGGCGACGTTGGACCACAGATGGGCCACGGCGAACAGCATCGGAGCCGCCCACATGGCCCAACGCCATGACTTCCGGGCCACGTTGGTGCCGATGAGCAGGAGCCAGCTGAAGCCGAAAATCAGGGGAAACAAAGTGCCTGCGGTCTTGTGTACGTAGTTCAGCTGGCCGCGCGCGGATTCGTCCATGGCCGCGCGGAGCTGACTGACGTATTCCTGCGAGAATCCGCCGATCAATGAATCCGGCATGGCCAAGCCGCCTGAGAGCTGGGTCATCTGGTTCAACGTCAGCAGGTGCAGGTACCAGAACAGGAACAAGCTGGCCACCACGCCCGCGATCACAATGAGCTTGGAGTTGCTCTGCGCCTTCTGCGGGGTGCGTTGGGTGGTGGTGTTGATCACGGGAGGCAGCGTGTGATCAGGAACCACTGCCTTTGCTCCGTGCTTCTTGATGCGCTGGGCTGGTGTCTTGGCCATGTCATTCATTATCCCGCCACATAAGCTGGAACCATGACCACCGGCAGGCACACAGCAACTGAACTCGATCCAACACTGAATGACTACCAACTGGCCAGCGCGCTGGTCCGTGAGGCAGGCCAGTTGGCGCTGCTCATGCGGATGGGCGGCCTGCAGGGCGAACGCAAGACCTCGGTGTCCGACGTCGTCACTGCAGCCGATCACGCAGCCGAGGCGTATGTTCTGGAACAGTTGCGGCGCTGCCGGCCGGAGGATGGCATCCTCGGCGAAGAAGGTGCGTCCGTGGCGGGAACGAGCGGCCGAACCTGGGTGATTGACCCCGTGGACGGCACCTATAACTTCCTGCACGGATCCACCTATTGGTGCTCGGCGATCGCCCTCAAGCGGGACGGCTCCGACCATGGAACCAACCCCGTTGCAGATCCGGACGTGCTGCTCGGCGCCATTTACCAGCCCGAACTGGACAAGCTGTGGCTCGGCGGGGAAGAACACCCCGCCACGTTGAACGGCGAACCGATCTCCGGCTCGGGTGACCGTGCCGTGGGTGAAATCAGCGCTGCCACCTATATTCATCCCACCTGGCTGGCAGATCCCCGCGCGGCAATGCCTTGGCACGCCGCTGCGGTCACCGCGGCGTCCCTGCGCATGTTCGGCTCGGGTTCGTGCGACCTCGGCCGCGTAGCCGACGGCGAACTCGGCTGTTGGTTCCAACACAGCTGCCCGGAATGGGACTGGTTGCCCGGAAAAGCGATCGTCCGCGCAGCAGGCGGGGACACCGCCGTCGTGAAGGTCAACGGACTGAACTGGTTCGTCGCTGGAGGCCCGACGGCGGTGCGCGGGTTGAGCGCCGCGCTGGCCTCGGTTCCCCAGTTTGCTTAGTCGCTGAGGCGTTTGCAGCGTCGCTGGGCGAGGGCCGACTACCCGGCGCCTTATTGTGTCGGGGCCACCGCCTAGACTGGTAGGCACCATGGATATGTTGTTTGACCCCTACGCAGACGGACCCCTCAAAGCAGGCACCAAAGCCGCAGTCAAGGCTGCCCCGGAGCTTTCCCACTCAGGGGGAGGCGCTGCCGGTGCCCGCCTCCAAGGGGGCAGCAGCGGGTCGTCGGACACTGCTGACGGGCCGGCGTCGGGAGGATGGGGCAACACCGGAGGGTCGGGACTTCCGTCTGCCGATGCACTCCTGCAGGGGCTGAACCCGCAGCAGGAAGAAGCCGTCAAGCACGCTGGCAGCCCCTTGCTGATTGTGGCCGGTGCGGGATCCGGCAAAACACGTGTCCTCAGTAACAGGATCGCCTACCTGATCGCCACCAAACGCGCCCACCACGGGGAAATCCTGGCCATCACCTTCACCAACAAAGCGGCAGCGGAAATGCGGGAACGCATCGAAGCCTTGGTTGGCGGCAGGGCCAAGGCCATGTGGATCTCCACGTTCCACTCCTCCTGTGTCCGCATCCTGCGCAGGGAAGCCACCACGGTGGGTCTGAACTCGAACTTCTCCATCTACGACTCCGCGGACTCCCTGCGCCTGATCACCCTGGTAGCCAAGAACCTGGACCTTGATCCCAAGAAGTTCGCGCCCAAGGCCATCCAGCACAAGATCTCAGCACTCAAAAATGAGCTGATCGACGCTGATTCCTACGCGTCGTCGGCGAACTACAACGACCCTTTCGACACCGCCGTGGCGGAAGTCTTCAAGGGGTACACGCAGCGCCTCCGCCAAGCCAACGCCATGGACTTCGACGACCTCATTGCCGAGACCGTCTACATGTTCCGCGCTTTCCCTGCGCTCGCTGAGTCCTACCGGCGCCGATTCCGGCATGTCCTGGTGGATGAGTACCAGGACACCAACCATGCCCAGTACGCCCTTGTCAGGGAAATCGTGGGCGTAGGCACAGATACCAACGTCGAGCCCAGCGAGTTGACCGTGGTGGGCGACTCCGACCAGTCCATCTATGCTTTCCGCGGTGCGGATATCCGCAATATCGTGGAGTTCGAGGCCGATTACCCCAATGCCCGGACCATCAAGCTTGAGCAAAACTACCGCTCCACCCAGAACATCCTCAGCGCCGCCAACTCGGTGATCTCGCGGAACCCCAACCGCCAGGAAAAGCGCTTGTGGACCGCCGAGGGCGATGGCGAGAAGATCGTTGGCTATGTGGGCGAGAACGAACACGATGAAGCCCAGTTCATCGCGAAGGAAATCGACCGCCTGCAGGACGAGGAAAACCTGCGGCCCGGCGACGTCGCCATCTTCTACCGGACCAATGCCCAGTCACGCTCCATAGAAGACGTGTTGGTCCGGGTGGGCTTGCCGTACAAAGTGGTGGGCGGCACCCGCTTCTATGAGCGCAAGGAAATCAAGGACGCCCTTGCCTACTTGCGCGTCCTGGTGAACCCGGACGACGACGTCAACCTGCGCCGTATCCTCAACGAACCCAAGCGCGGGATCGGTGACCGGGCCGAAGGCGCCGTTGCTGCCCTGGCGGAACGCGAGCGGTCCTCCTTCATGGCGGCAGCCCGCCGCGCAGACCAAGCGCCCGGAATGGCCAGCCGTTCGGTCAACCTGGTCCTCGGTTTCGTGAAGCTGATGGATGACCTCGCCGAGGTCGCGTCAGGTTCCGGTGCCGCTGCCGCGCTGGAAGCCGTCCTGGAGCAGACCGGCTATCTTGCGGGGCTGCGGGCCAGCACTGATCCGCAGGACGAATCCCGGGTGGAGAACCTCGCCGAACTCGTGGCCGTGGTCCGCGAGTACGAACGCGACAACCCCGAAGGTTCCCTGGGGGAGTTCCTGGAGCAGGTGTCCCTGGTAGCGGACGCCGACCAGATTCCCGATGCTCCCGGCGCTGACATCGATGCCGCCGTGGCCGAGGCCAAGCGCATGGGCGTGGTCACTTTGATGACCCTGCACACCGCCAAGGGCTTGGAGTTCCCGGTGGTCTTCCTGACCGGCATGGAGCACGGGATCTTCCCGCACCAGCGCTCAGCCACGGACCCCAAGGAACTCGCGGAAGAACGCAGGCTCGCCTACGTGGGCCTCACCCGCGCCCGCAAGCGGCTCTACGTCACGCGATCCGAAGTCCGCAGCATGTGGGGCCAAAGCCAGTACAACCCTGCCAGCCAGTTCCTCGAAGAAATACCCTCCGAACTGGTGGAGTGGAAGCGCGAAGGCATGAGCCGCCAGGCGGGCGGTTGGGGCAGCGCCCCCATCGGCTCCAATCGTTATGGCGGATCGTTCTGGGGAGCGGGCACCTCACGCGGTGCTGCCGCCAGCCCCACTGCAGGGTTCGACGCCGACGTTCCTGCCGCCGTCGCACGCAACAGGGTCCAGCCGCAAAAGGAAGTCATTTCCGTGGTGGTGGGGGACAAGGTCAACCACACGAGCTTCGGTAACGGCGTGGTGCTGGGCGTCGAAGGCGCCGGCGATAAGACAGTGGCCAAGGTGAAGTTCGACGTCGGCGAGAAGCGCCTGCTGTTGCGCTACGCGCCGCTGACCAAACTGGATGCTTAAGCTTCGCCGGCATCCGGCCTCCGCTGCTATTGTCCTGATCTCCTTCCCGGCCTAGACTGACCGGGCGTTGCACTGGGGCCACCGTCTGTTTGCTGCCCCACCTTGCAACGCCAAAAAGTTGTATTCCTGTGGGGGAGGACGCGCGTGGGCGCTTTTGCTGGGGAACGTCGATTATTGGCTAAGGCCGCGAGGCTGCTGCTGGCTGGGGCCGTGGTGAGCGCCATGGCGCTCCAGTTCGCTCCTCCTGGGACAGCCGATGCGGAGCCGTCAGCGTCGTCCAGCGAGCCGGCAGCAACCGCCAGTCCGACGTCTACCGGCAGTGCCACTCCCAGCCCCACAGCGAGCCCGACGGCCAGTCCGACGCTGACAGCAACCGCGAGCCCCTCAACCCCCGACGCTTCACCGGCGACCCCGTCACCAACCGCCAGCCCTGCAGAAGCCCAGGCACCCGCCGTCGAAAAAGCCGTCATCGAGGCGACAGCCCCGTTGTCGGTCAAGATCAGCGAGGACCTCGCTTTCGTGGGCAAACCATTTGAGGCTCAGCTCCAGGTTGTTGGCGGGACCGCCCCGTACACCGTTGTGGCGACCGATGTCCCGGCAGGTTTGGTTTTCGACTCCGCGACCCTGAGCTTCACAGGAACACCTACAGAGCTGTACAGCCCATCGCCGTCGGTCACTGTTTCAGACTCATCGGATCCGTGTGGGTCCGCGACTCCGATCAGCTGAAGCAGCGCATTTTCTGGACGACCGTGACGGTCCTGGCCACCCGGCCACCCGCGGAGAACCCGCCGGCGCCGGCAGTTCCAGCACCTCCGGCGGCGGTGACACCGGCAGGAGCGGTGGTCCCGGCGTCGGGCGCTGAACTTACCAGCGCTGACCTTACCGGCGTTGAACTCGCGGCGACCGGCTTGGAGTCCGGACGCCTGAACGCCACGCTGTGGGCTGCCGTGGGTCTGCTGGCTGCGGGCGCTGCCCTGACGGCGATCAACAGCCTCAGGCGCCGGCGAAGCAGCCCGGTGTGAGGCAACCGGCATAATTGGTGGCATGCGACGGACTGTTTTGGGGATTCTTGCTGCCGCGCTCTTGGTCTTGACCACAGGGTGTTCCTTCGCCACGGAGGATCCGGACTACGTCCCTCCGGCCCCATTGGCGCCCCTGGAGCAACTGAAACAGGTTCCCGTCACCGAGCAGACCACCCTGTCCGCAGGCGAGGATGTCACCGCCTTCGTCACCAAGGACCGCACCATCGTGTGCGCCCTGACATCCGCAAGGGGTGGCCACCTGAACTTGCCCTACGAGGCCAATTCCTACTCGGACGCCGCCAACAACAAGTTCGCCGTAGTCCCTGTGGCTCATTGCGAACTGGCCAAGTATGCCAAGCCGGACCTGGCCGACATCGCCGACGACTGCGCCGGAACGGGCCTGGGCTACCTCGGCGGCACGGCCCTCCTCTCGCCGGACAAAGCCGTCTACGGCTCATGTCGTTCCGGCGTAACACAAATGGAGTCGGAGTTTGGGCCCAAAGGCAGCCGCAACGGGCCCATCTCCAAGCTGCGGGAGTTGGCCGATGGGCAGAACATCGAGCGCAACGGGCTGCGCTGCTCTGCCTACAACAGCGGTGTTGCCTGCGGAAACGTCTCCGGTGGCGTGGCTTTCTTCGTGACTCCCGAGGGGTACCAACTGATTTCCGACGGCGGCAAAACAGTCACGGGGAACCTGAAACAGGCCGGCTGAGGCCGGACGGACGGGCGGCGAAAGGCCCAAAAACCGCGCCATTCTGCGGTTTTTCTACAGGAGATAGAAGTGTAAGGTTACTCACTTAACAGGTAGTGTGTAGCTGGCGGGACTCCTCATAGGGCTAAAGTTCCGAGAGGACCTTACGCAATGTGACCGGCTTCAATCCTGGTTGTTACCGCGTACTTTCCGCAGCTGGCTATCGCGGTCATCGCGGTTCCCGGCTGAACAGAAAACTACTTCGACGTAGAAGGACACTAAACCGTGGACCTGTTTGAATATCAGGCGCGCGATATGTTCGAAGCGCACGGTGTACCCGTGCTCGCCGGCATCGTGGCGCACACTCCTGAAGAAGCAAAGGCAGCTGCCGAGAAGATCGGCGGCGTAACTGTCGTCAAGGCACAGGTTAAGGTTGGTGGCCGCGGCAAGGCTGGCGGCGTCAAGGTTGCCAAGACTGCCGAAGAGGCACTTGAGCACTCCACCAACATCCTGGGCATGGACATCAAGGGCCACACCGTCAACAAGGTGATGATCGCCCAGGGTGCTGACATCGCCGAGGAATTCTACTTCTCGGTCCTCCTGGACCGCGCCAACCGCAACTACCTGGCCATGTGCTCGGTAGAGGGCGGCATGGAGATCGAGCAGCTTGCTGTCGAGCGTCCCGAGGCCCTGGCCAAGATCGCCATCGACCCCGCTGTGGGCATCGACCAGGCAAAGGCTGACGAGATCGTCGCAGCTGCAGGTTTCGCTGAAGAACTGCGCGGCAAAGTCGCCGACGTCATTCTGAAGCTGTGGGACGTCTTCAAGAAGGAAGACGCAACCCTGGTTGAGGTCAACCCGCTGGTCCGCACCGGCGCAGGCGAGATCGTCGCCCTCGACGGCAAGGTCTCCCTGGACGAGAACGCTGACTTCCGCCACGTGCACCACGCCACGCTGGAAGACAAGGACGCCGCTGACCCGCTAGAGGCCAAGGCCAAGGCCCAGGACCTCAACTACGTCAAGCTGGACGGCGAAGTAGGCATCATCGGCAACGGCGCCGGTCTCGTGATGTCCACCCTCGACGTCGTCGCTTACGCAGGTGAGAACCACGGCAACGTCAAGCCCGCCAACTTCCTGGACATCGGCGGTGGAGCTTCCGCCGAGGTCATGGCCAACGGTCTGGACGTCATCCTTGGCGATTCCCAGGTCAAGAGCGTGTTCGTGAACGTCTTCGGTGGCATCACTGCGTGTGACGCCGTGGCAAAGGGCATCGTGGGTGCACTTGCTGAGCTTGGTTCCTCCGCGAACAAGCCGCTGGTAGTCCGCCTCGACGGCAACAACGTTGAGGAAGGCCGCCGCATCCTGACCGAGGCCAACCACCCGCTGGTAACCCTGGCCGCCACCATGGACGAGGGCGCCGACAAGGCTGCCGAGCTCGCCAACGCAGCTAAGTAAAGGGACGCGACAATGTCTATCTACCTCAACAAAGACTCCAAGGTCATCGTTCAGGGCATCACCGGCGGCGAAGGCACCAAGCACACCGCCCTGATGCTCAAGGCGGGCACCAACATTGTTGGTGGCGTCAACGCCCGCAAGGCCGGCACCACGGTCCTGCACGGCGACAAGGAAATCAACGTCTTCGGCACCGTCAAGGAAGCCATCGCTGAAACCGGCGCAGACGTCTCCATCGTCTTCGTCCCGCCGGCATTCACCAAGGACGCCGTTGTTGAAGCCATCGAAGCCGGCATCGGCCTCGTTGTGGTCATCACAGAAGGCGTTCCGGTTCAGGATTCCGCCGAATTCTGGGCACTGGCCCAGTCCAAGGTTGACGCTGACGGCAAGCAGATCACCCGCATCATCGGGCCGAACTGCCCCGGCATCATCACCCCGGGCGAAGCCCTGGTGGGCATCACCCCGGCGAACATCACGGGCAAGGGCCCCATCGGCCTCGTGTCCAAGTCCGGTACCCTGACCTACCAGATGATGTATGAACTCCGCGACCTCGGCTTCTCCACCGCGATTGGTATCGGTGGCGACCCCATCATCGGCACCACGCACATCGACGCCCTGGCTGCGTTCGAAGCTGACCCCGAGACCAAGGCAATCGTCATGATCGGCGAAATCGGTGGTGACGCTGAAGAGCGGGCAGCCGACTTCATCAAGGCCAACGTCACCAAGCCGGTTGTGGGCTACGTTGCCGGCTTCACGGCTCCCGAGGGCAAGACCATGGGCCACGCAGGCGCCATCGTGTCCGGCTCCGCTGGCACCGCACAGGCCAAGAAGGAAGCTCTCGAAGCTGCCGGTGTGAAGGTCGGCAAGACGCCGTCCGAGACCGCCAAGCTGCTGCGCGAAGTTTTCGCAACGCTCTAGGTTTATCGCCGAAAGGCACCTGAAGTACGACGACGGCCCGGCGCCTTCCCCACGGAAGGTACCGGGCCGTCGTCGCGCTTTAAGCGATGGTCTTTCCACGTGCTGGACATGGCTGACGCGGGCCGAAGAGTCTGGGGGAAAACTCCGACCCGCGCCAGGTTCATGGGGCCGGCTAGGCGATGACTTTCATGGCCTGCCAGCCGGTGCCGAGGCTGATCGGCGGTACGCTGCTGAACGTTCCGCCTCCCGATCCGGGATACAGCCACAAGGTGTCTCCGATGCGGCCTACGACGTCGTTCTTGCCGTCGCCGTCAAGGTCCCGCGGCCCGGCCATCGCAGTGCGGGTTCCCCAGCCCGTGCCGATCTGCGTCCACTGCAGCCAGCCCCCGGAACCATTTCCCGGATACAGCCATAATGCGCCTGTGTCGGTCCGCCGCGCCAGTACATCTCCCTTGCCGTCGCCGTTGAAATCACCGGTGCTGAAGATGGCATTCATGACGTCCCAGCCCCAGCCGACCGTGTAGGGCGTCCGCTGTCCTCCGGTGCCGTTTCCTTCGTACAAGCGGAGCTCGCCGTTGCTTCGACGGCCGATGAAATCAGGGATGCCATCGCCGCTGAAGTCGCCGGGGGAGAAGAGCTGCGTCATGGTGCTCCAGCCCGTGCTGACCTGGGTACGTGCCCCGAAGCTGCCTGCACCGTCGCCGGGGTAGAACCAGAGGATGTCACCCGCCCGTGCCAGGAGGTCGGGCTTGCCGTCCTTGTTGAAGTCGCCGGGGGTGACGGTGTCCGTGATGGTGGACCAGGCTGGTGCGGCCAGCGCGATCTTCCTGGGGTCCAGTCCGCCGGATCCGTTGCCGGGGTAGAGATACAGGTTCCCGGCGGTATCGGCGGCCAGTACGTCAGCGCGGCCGTCACCGTCGTAGTCATGGGCCGACGGCGGTCCCGCTGCAGGCACGGTGTAGGTCTGCGTCCCCACAGCCGAGGTGTTGCCGGCGGTATCTACGCCGATGTACTTGAGCACCAGTGTGGAGCTGCCCATGACGATCGGATTGGCGGCGTTGTACTTGATGTTGGTGGCTGACTCCGTGGCCGTGGGCGTACTGCCATTAGTGGTGTAGTAGATGGCGGCAGGCTCATTGGCGGACAGTGCGATGGTGGCTCCACTGGCCAAGGCCCGGCCGGTGGGGTTGGCCGTCACAGTGGGGGCCGCAGTGTCCGGTGGCACGGTGTAAGTCTGGGTGGCCACCTCGGAAACGTTGCCCGCGGTATCCCTGGCGAAGTACTTCAACGTCATCGGGCCGGGACCGTTGAAGGGGATCGCCGTGGTGTAGGAAAGCCCGGCCGTCAGAGGATCGGTACCGTCTGTGGTGTATCGGATATCGGCGGGCTCGTTCGCGGACAGTGTGATGGTGGTGCCCGGAGCATACTGGCCACCCACCGGGTTGGCGGTCACCACGGGCTTGATGACATCCGGGCCCGTGGAGTAGGTCTGCGTGACCACAGCGGAGGCGTTGTTCGCGCTGTCCACGGCGAAGTACTTCAGGGTCAGCGGGCCGCTCAACGTCAGTGGAGCGGTGTACTTGCTGCTGGCCGTCGTGGGAGTGCTTCCATTGGTGGTGTAGTAAATGGTGGATGTTTCATTGGCGGTCAGGGTGATGGACTGGCCCACCGCGTAGGTTCCACCCGGGGGTGCCGCGGTGACGACGGGGGCCACGGTGTCCGCGCCAAGGTAGGCCTCAAATTCGGCCAACCCGGCGTTGGTGGTGCCGGTACTGACTGAGGTGATGTTGAGCCGTACCGAGCTCACTGTCTTGGCAGGAAACTTGATGGTGAGCCCCGATCCGTTATTGGGCAGGGACGGGACCGCCACAGTGCTTCCATCCGAGAATTGCAGGTTCCCGCCTGTGATCTGATCCGTCAGGAGGGGGCGGTCGGACAGGGTGACCGCATTGATGGTCCGGGTGGGGGTGAAATTGTATTGGATCCAGCTGCCGGCCTTCTCCCCGGCGGAGACCCATTCACGCGTGGCATCCATTGGAGTGCCCCAATGGTAACCGTCACGGACCTTTTCGGGGCTCTGCGCTGCAGCCTTCTGCGACGACGCCGTGACGGTGGTACCTGCCGATTTAGCGGCGTTGTCCACCCACTCGATGGCCGTAATGTACTGCCGTTTCAGCCACTCGTCGTAAGGGGAATCCGGACAGCCCTCGCCGGGACTGCTGCAGACGTACATGTCGAAATCAGCGAACCGCACAAAGGTGTCCACCTTGGCGGTGAGCTCAGCCCCGGTCACGTTCTGGGCGTATTCATCAATGACATAGGCGTCGTAGGCCATGGACGTGTGCGGTCCGGTGTAGCTGCGGGTGGCAAGCTGGGCAAATTTTGCGGTGGCCCAGTGGTCGCTGTGGTCGTACGGGCTGGTGAAGTTCCCGGTCCAGTCCTGGGTGCGGAAGGTGGTGGGCTGGAAGTTCGCCACGAGGCGGTTCAACGCTGACTGGAACTGGGACTTGGTGAAGGTTGCGGCGTTGTCCACCGGGCGTATGGAGGACAGCCGGCCGTCCCAGAGTTTGAGGATGCTCTGGCTGTTGTATGCTGCGCTGCCCAAGCCATTGGGGAAGCCGTCCGGAAGCCGCATGTACACCACGGAGATGTTCGGGGCGCCGTTGAGGGTCCGCAGGGTCAGCGGGCGTCCCGGGACGCCGGCATCGGAGGTAGTCCAACTGTTGGAGACCCCGGCCATCTTGGCGTAGCTGGCCTGGATCCCTGATTCGAGGCTGCGCCAGTAGGTGGCTCCCTCTCCGGCCTCGCCGGCGGTGGCGAACACCGTTTGGACGCAGCGCTTCGCCTGAATGTCGCGCATAAAGTCCGGGCTGAGGAAGAGCAGGTCATCGTCGGTGTGCGCCACGATCTGCATGGCGCCGCCGGTGCCCGCGCACGGCGGTTCAGCAGCAGCGGCGGGAGCTGCGGTGGTGAGGGCGAATCCGCCTACGACCAACGCGGGCCCCAGGAGAAGGCCCAGAAGGCGTTTGGTGAGAGAAGGGCGGCTAATCTGAAGGAGAGGACGACTGGCGTATTTTGGACGGTCCACAACCATGCTCCTTTGAGCAGATGTTGGGCCCCCCAGCCGGCAAACTTACGACGCCCCCCCGGACGTCTATGAATGAAGTTGGTACTGGCTGTACTTCCGACGGAACTGAAAGCGATGCAGTGAGAGTTACTGTAGCCCAACTGCGGGAGCGTGAATAGAGTGCCGGCAAACGTCCACGAACTTCTTGAAGGGCAGCAACCGCTCCGCATCGGGAATGACGGACGCCTCGGGATGCCACTGCACGGAGGCTACCCACCGGGTGGGATCCTCCAAGGCCTCCACCGTCCCGTCTTCGGCGATGGCCGTGACCACCAGGCCCTCGCCCACCCTGTCCACCGCCTGGTGGTGCCCGGAAGCAATCTTGATGGTGGTCCCCCCGGGAGCTCCATAGAGTGCCGCCGCTTTGGATCCAGCCGTGAGGCGAACGTCATGCCAAGCCCACTCGCCGGCCGCGGGATCGTGTGGATCCAGGCCACTGTGGGTTACCGAGGTAGGGGCCATGTCCTGAATCAGCGTTCCGCCGTACAACACGTTCAACAACTGGTGGCCGCGGCAGACACCCAGCAGCGGCAGGCCGGCGTCGATGGTTGCCCGGGCAACATCCACGTCCAAATGGTCCTGCTCCTGGTTCACGTCGTACAGCGAATCCTCGGGATCCTGGCCGTACAAGCGGGGATCAATGTCGCCGCCTCCCGGCAGCAGCACGCCGTCGAGCATCTGCATTT
Source organism: Arthrobacter sp. D5-1 (assembly GCF_017357425.1). Lineage (NCBI taxonomy): Bacteria > Bacillati > Actinomycetota > Actinomycetes > Micrococcales > Micrococcaceae > Arthrobacter > Arthrobacter sp. D5-1. The sequence continues at coordinate 1,260,223 of NZ_CP014571.1, forward strand.
CGGCAGCCAGGCGGCCGGCGCTGTCTGCCGACACCGGCGTCAGCAGCACCGGCTGCGCACCGGCCTCGCGCAACAAATCCACGATGAAGGTGAAAAGTCGATTGGCTTCGCCCACCCGGGCATCGGGGGTGTCCGAACTGCTAAGACGGATCGGAACACCGATACGCGGACGGGCAACTTCTGAACTCTTCATGTTTCATGATGCACTGGACAGCCGCCCGGGGCGCAAACGCCCGCGTCACGGTCCGTCGATACTACGCTGAAACCATGAATCGCACCGGAGCCCTGAACCCGAGCCCGCGGACACTCGACATAGAAAGCGTGGTCCAGTTCCGCCATCTGGTAACCGCAGGAGCCGGGACCATGAATGGCTGGCACGCGCAGTCGCTGGACCTGCGTGGCCACGCACGGGAGCTCAAGTCCATGGATGCCCAAGGCGCGATCTTTCTGGGGTGCACCTTCGACGACGGCGTGGAAGAGAGCCTGCGTCGCCGTGGCGCGCTGATCTTTCCCAAGCTTCACGGCGTACCGTTCGATCCCTACCGGAACAGCCTCTACACGGCAGGGGAGCTCTACCAGGACATCTCCGCCACTGAGTACGAGTCAACCCTCGACGCCCTGGTCTACCAGTGGAGTATCCTCCCCGGGCAGCGGGGAAGCCTGGACGCCACCCTGGCCGCGGCCCTGCACGACCACGCAATCGGCGATGCCCTGGACGAACTCCTGGACCACGGGGCACTTTCCGGGACCCAAGTGGTGGGTGTCATGGGTGGACACGCCGCCCAGCGCGGCAGCAGCGACTTCGCCGACGCCGCCCGGTTGGGCCGGCTGCTCGCCCAATCAGGATTTGCCGTCGCCACCGGCGGGGGACCCGGGGCCATGGAGGCGGCCAACCTGGGTGCCTACTTGAGTGGAACGTCCGACGCCGATGCTGAGGCCGCGCTGGAAAGCCTCGCCGGAGTGCCGGGGTTCAGACCCTCGGTGACGGCTTGGGCACGGCAAGCAGCCGCCGTCGTCGAACGTCATCCGGAAGGCACACCGACCCTGGGGATTCCCACCTGGTTCTACGGCCACGAGCCTCCCAACCTGTTCGCTACACATGTTGCCAAGTACTTCGCCAATGCCGTAAGGGAAGCCATCCTGCTGGAGCTGTGCACCGGCGGGATCGTCTTCCTTCCGGGCGCCGCTGGAACGGTGCAGGAGATCTTCCAGGACGCCTGCGAGAACTACTACGGAGCGCCCGAAACCATCAGCCCCATGGTGCTGGTGGGACGTGAACACTGGGAACGGACACTCCCGGCCTGGCCCATGCTGCAGAGCCTGGCCGCGGGAAAACCCATGGAGGAGAAGATCTTCCTGGTGGACACCGTGGAAGAAGCGCTCGCAGTGGTGGCCGGCCAGGCGTGAGGCGCGGCTAGAAGTCCTTGCTGCAGGGACCCGAGCCGAGTTGGGCCAGGCCGGTCCTGTCGCCGGCAGCGTACTGGCGGACCCAGGAAGCCTGGTCGAACATCAGTTGCCGGGGATCGTCCACGTGGTCAAGGCCCAGCAGGTGTCCCAGCTCATGCATGATCACCGCTACGCCGATCTCCTTGCCCTCGGAGGTGTCCACGATGCCGGCGAACTGCGGGGCGTCCAGGGACACCGTACCGGTGACATAGGCCTTGTAGCCGTCGCTCAGGCCAATCGAGGAGCTCCCTCCCAGGCCCACGGTTTGGCCGGTCAGGCGCGGCACCTGCTCCGGAGTGCTCCACGCAATCAGGACGGGCGCCCATCGGTCACCGTATCTGGCGGGTTGGTATCCCTGCCTGTTGGTGGAGGGGACCTCGGAACTGGGGCCGTCGTAGACGAACTTCAATCCGGTGGCCACGCTGGCTTGGCGAATGGCCTCTTCCACCAGTGGTTGCCAGGACGGATCCCCGAGATCGGCGTTCACCACGTAGTGGATGGGCCTGCACGGGGAGTAGGCCAGGGGAGTGCCGTCCTCCTTGATGGCAAGGAACTTGTACGAGGTACTGGTCCGGTTCACCGGTGCCGGAGTTCCCAGTGGCGCATCGGCTTCTTCCAGGCCGGGCACAGGCTCTTGGCGCTGCCCGAACGGGACCAACCCGGGCCGGGGTGCCTGGCTTTGCGAGGCGGAGGAGCCGTACAGGAACCGCTGCAGGTCGCCGCTGAAATACGCCCCCGCGCACACCAGGCCGAGGATGCCCAGGAAGAACAGGATTGCGGCGATGCTGCTGTGCTTGACCGGCGGTGCCGGTGGCAGCGCGGCCCCGGGTCGGTAGGGGCCATTTGGAGGATCATGCGGGCGAAGGGGATCGGGGTCCTGCCACTGGGGCGACCCGTTAGGTTCCATGGAACCCCCTGACGTGGAGGCCGCGACGGGAGGTGGGGCGCCGCCGTCGACCGTAGCCGCCAGCATAAGTCCGGACACGCCGGGAGTCCATGGCCCCCCGAACCGGCTGTCAGATGTCCTTGCGGCAGGGGGCCGAGGCAAGGAGGTGCAGTCCGGTCAGGTCGCCGGCCGCAAGGCCGTCAGGGGCGCCGATTTCCGGGTACATGAGTTGGACCGGGTCATCAACATGGTCCAGGCCCATGACGTGCCCCAACTCGTGCTGCATGACGGCGAGGACGTAGTCGGCGCCTTCGGGATCAGCAAGGAGTTCGGCGACCTGCGGGGTGTCCAGCTCCAAGCTGCCCGTGATGTAGCTCTTGGGTCCATTGTTCAGCGAGTACATGGTGCTGCCGCCCGTACCAATGACTTTGTCCGCCAACGCCGGTGCTGCGTCCGGATTGGTCCACGAAATCAGCAGGGGCGCCCATCGGTCGCCGTACTTGGCCGGCTGGTATGGCTCCCGTCGGTCTACCGGCAACTCGTCGGTGGTCCCGTCGTTGACGAACTGGATTCCTGAAGCGGCGGAGACGTTCGCGATCGCTGCCTCCAGCAGTGCATCGGAACCTTCCGGCGCGGACCCTTCGTTCACCACGTAGTGCAGCGGGCGGCATGGCGAGTACCCCACCGGAGTGCCGTCGTCGTTGGTAGCCAGGAACTTATACGACTCGTTGGTAGTCTCCGGGACCTTCGGCGAGGCCAGCGGGGCGTCCGCCTCCTCAAATCCGGGCGGCGGGGCGTCTGCTGCACGTGCTGGCGCCGTCTGCTTCTGCCCGGGTGTCCCGTCGTGCGCGGCACCAGGGACGCTCACACCCGGGAAAAGGGCGGTGATCCGCGGGTCTCCATGCAGGAATTCGCTGACCAACACTGC